>JBJKSF010000001.1:0-26700 GCA_046704285.1 Longimicrobiales bacterium
GGCGGAGCGACCGCGCGCGTGCGGCGCCGGACCCCGGCCGCGCTCACACCCACCGCTCCGTGAGCTGACGCCGGGTCTCCTCCACCGCGACTCTCCAGATCGCGAGCATCTCCTCCCCGGGGCGCACCCAATAGCCGCCGAAGCACCCGTCCTCGATCCTCTCGCGGAACTCCTCCGGCGTCAGTCCTTCACGTCCGGTCAGGTCCACCGGTGGCTTGTGTCCCGGGGGAGGCTCCACGCCCGGCACGCGAACCCAGGGGAAGCCCTCCATCCAGGAGGCGTGCCCAGCCTCCGGATCGATCGCCCGCACCGCCGCCATGGTGTCGGGCGCACGCCACCAGTCGTACCACCTGAGGACGACTCCCTCACGCTCGCGCGCCCACGCCTCCAGGGCCTCGCGGGCCTCGCAATTGCCGCCGTGGCCGTTCACGACCAGGATCCGCCGGAAGCCATGCTGGACCAGGCTCCCGAGGATCTCCTGGAGGACGCGCTCGTACGTCTCGGTGGAGAGCGACACGGTGCCCGGGAACGCCATGAAGTAGGGCGACAGCCCGAACGTGAGCGCCGGGAACACCGGCACGCCCAGAGGCTCCGCGGCGTCCGCGGCCACGCGCTCCGGCAGGACCGTGTCCGTCTCCAGGCTCAGGTAGGCGTGCTGCTCCGTGCTCCCCAGGGGGAGCACGCACCGGTCGTCCCGCTCCAGCCAGGCCTCCACCTGCATCCACGTCATGTCCCGGACGCGCATCGCTCTCCTCCTTCGATCGCGGCGGCGGCGGCCGCCGCGATCCTCTGCTGGGCCACGGGAAGCGCGACGTCCCGGCGCTCGGCCGCGAGGGGGATCCATCTCCGCCCCTCCCCATCCCCACCGCCACCCCGGAACAGCACGGGAAGGTACGTGGCGCGCAGATGGGTGAAGCGGTGGCGGATCGGGTCGAGCGCGAGGATCGTCTCGCCGGCGAGATTCGCCCCGGCCTCCACCGCCGCCGCACGCGCCGCCACGGCCACGGCCCGACCGTCCGCGCCGCCCTCGACCTCCGCGACGGGGAAGGACCACATGCCCCCCAGGAGGCCCTCCTCCGGTCGGCGGGTCACCAGGCTGCGCCCGCGCGCGTCCACGACGACTGCCGCCGCGAGCCCCACGTGCGGCACGGCCTTCGTTGCCGTACGGCCCGGGCGCTCCGACTGCGTGCCCCTCGCCCGGGAACGGCACCACGCCGTGAGAGGACATCTCCCGCAGTCGGGAGCGTCCGGCGTGCACACCGTGGCCCCCAGATCCATGAGGGCCTGGTTCCAGTCCCCGGGATCGTCGGCCGGAACGAGCGCGGCGGCCAGCGCGCGCAGGCGCGCCGGGGTGGGTCGCGCCTCGTCGAACAGACGAGACAGCACCCGCCGCACGTTGCCGTCCACCGCCGGCACGGCTTCGCCGAAGGCGATGCTCGCCACCGCGCCGGCCGTGTAGTCGCCGACGCCCGGAAGGGCGCGCAGCGCTTCCCGCGTCCCTGGCAGCTGGCCGTCGTGCCGCTCGCGCACCACGAGGGCGGCCCGGTGCAGGTTGCGGGCGCGCCGGTAGTAGCCCAGACCCTGCCATTGCAGGAGCACATCGTCGAGCGACGCGCGAGCGAGCGCGTCGACGTCGGGGAACCGCTCCAGCCAGGGACCGTAGTATCCCAGGACGGTCTCCGTGCGGGTCTGCTGGAGCATGACCTCGGAGACCCAGATGCGGTACGGATCCGTCTCCCCGCGCCACGGGAACGCCCGTCGCGTCCGCCGGTAGTGGTCCAGGAGGGCACGCTGGAGCAGGCGAGCGAGGTCTGGCTCCACGGGGGTTGCGGGGGACGGCTCGTGCGGGATCATGGCGGGAAGGTACTGCCCACTCTACCGTTTCGCTCATGCGCTTCACGACCTACTCGAAGTACAAGGGCCGCTGGCTGGACGCCCTCAACCTGGAGTCCCTGCTCGAGCGCCTGTCCGACTTCCTCCTCGACGGGGGGTTCGCCGGCGGCCCGCACTACCATCCCTACTGGGGATGGTCGGGCATGGAGGACAACAACTCGAAGGATGCGCTCAAGCGCGCGCTCCTCCAGGCGCTTCTCGAGAGCGGCCAGCTGACTCCCGAGATGATCGAGGAGCTCAGGGGAGAGGGGGAGGGCGACGAGGACGTGCAGCGTGCGCTCGCGGAGCTCCTGGACCAACTCATCCAGCGGATGGTCGAGGAGGGCTACCTCCGGCTGGAGGGCGGCAAGCCCCAGATCCCCGGACCCACCTACGACGTCACGGGCGAGGGCAAGCTCGACGAGGCGAAGGAAGCGGCCCAGCAGGTCCACTTCGACCTCACGCAGAAGGGGATGGACTTCCTGGGCTATCGGGCTCTCAAGGGCCTCCTGTCCGCGATCGGCAAGTCCAGCTTCGGCGCACACGACACGCCGCACCTCGCGACCGGGGTGGAGGCGGACGCGGCCTCGAAGCCGTACGAGTTCGGCGACACGCTGAACCTGGACATTCCCGCGACGCTGAAGAACGCCATCGAGCGGGAAGGGCTCCAGGTCCCGATCGACCTGGACTACGGGGATCTCATGGTGCACCAGGCCGAGTACCGGTCGTCGTGCGCCACCGTGCTCATGCTGGACGTGTCCCACTCGATGATCCTGTACGGCGAGGACCGCTTCACACCCGCGAAGCGGGTGGCCCTGGCGCTGTCGCACCTCATCCGCACCCAGTTCCCCGGAGATTCACTGCGCGTCGTCACGTTCGGGGACCGGGCCCAGGAGATCCCGCTTTCGCATCTCGCCAAGGCGCAGGTGGGGCCGTTCCACACGAATACGGCCGAGGGATTCGAGATGGCGCGCAGGCTGCTGCTCAGCCAGAAGAAGGACATGCGCCAGATCATCATGATCACGGACGGCAAGCCCAGCGCCGTGACGATGCCGGACGGGCGGATCTACACGAACTCGGGAGGTCTGGACCCGATCGTCCTCAAGCGGACGTTCACGGAGGTGTCCGCGTGCCGGAAGGCGGGCATCCTGATCAACACCTTCATGTTGGCCCGCGACCCCTACCTGGTGCAGTTCGTGAAGAAGGTGTCGGAGATCGCGCGCGGCCGGGCATACTTCACGACGACGATGACGCTCGGCCAGTACATCATGATGGACTTCTTGAAGCGGAAGCGGCGCAAGATGGCGTGAGCGTCAGTCGCCTCACCAGCGCGAGGCGAGCAGCACGCGGGCCGTCAGGACGACCACGACGGCCGCGGGCACGAGCGTCCAGGCGATCTCGATCCCCAGCACGCGTCGCAGGGGACCCCCGAAGCGTCCTTCGATCGGGCGGCTCAGCTGCACGAGGCGGGTCACGGAGGCTACCCACACCAGGCCGGCGAGCCCCAGGGTGGCCAGGAATGCCTGCGAGAAGAAGGTGCCGTGCATCGCGCGTTCGGACACGGGCGACGGACTCAGTCGTCCGTCGGTGTCCCCTCCTCCTCACCCCTCTCGTGCTGGATCCTGGTATAGCGCTTGCGCAGCCAGACGCCCGCCCCTCCGACGATGGCGAGGGGAGAGGACGTCAACAGTATGGTCGACAGGACGTACGCCGCCCGGCTCTTGTCACGGGGATCGAAGCAGACCGAACAGGCCAGCGCGGCGCTGGGCAGCACCAGAAGCGCGTACGTTACGATCAGAGGAATCCATCGACGTTTCATGACAGGTACACCTTGAGGTAGATCACGGGCCAGATGATCACCACGAAGTACCAGAAGACCTGGACGGTGGCGAATGCGGTCGCCGTCAGGCGGCGCCGCACCAGCTGGGTCCACGCCCAGATGAGCCCGCCCATGGCGGCCACGGCGTGGACGGCGTGCGCGCCCACGATCAGATAGAAGAAGCTCCCGTACGAGCTGGACTGCAGCGTGAGCCCCTGGCGCAGGAGGGCGACCCACTCGACGCCCTGGAAGCCCACGAAGAACGCGCCCAGGACGATCGCGATGAGGAGCGGGATGCGCGCCCGCTCCTTGCTCTTGCGGAACGCGAGCTGGGCGAAGACGAGCACGACGCCGCTCGCCAGGAGTGCCGACGTGTTGATGGCCGTGCGCTCGAACGGCAGGCGCGGCTGCCCGTAGGGCGGCCACATCTGCCCGGCGTGCGCCGAGCGCGTCACGATGAACGCGGAGATCAAGCCCGCGAAGAGCATGGACTCCGCGAAGACGAAGAGGAGCATCGCGATGACCCCGTCGGGCACCACCGGGCGGTGCGCCCCGCGGGGCTCGGGCTCCATGGTCAGCACGGCGCTCTCGGACGACACTGCCTTACTCGCCTCCCACGGCCTTCGGGCGGAAGGTCGTCTCGATGTACTTCACCAGCGCGTGGATGTCGGCGTCGGAATAGGTGCCGCCCCACGCGACCATGAGCGGGGACTTCCCGACCGAGGCGCCGCCGTCCTTGATCGCCTTGAACAGCACGGAGTCCGGCGCGGCCTTCCAGAAGGCCGGGCTGTTGAAGTCGGCCGGCTTCGGGTTCATTCCCGCCGCGGCGGGCCCGTTGCCCCTACCGTCCTTCCCGTGACACGCGGCACACACGGAATTGAACGTGGCCTTGGCGTCGAAGCTCTGCGGATGCGGCAGGGGCAGCACGCTCGCCAACGCCACGTGCATCCCCGCGCCGGACCCGGACGAGGGCGGATCCACGCGGGCCGTGGTGTGGACGGAGTCCCCACTCGCCGCCGCCGTGGTGTCGGCGCCGGACGTCGGGGCGAGGCGTGGACTCGCGGCCTCCGGGTACGTCAGCGGCACCGGAGCTACCGGCTTGCTCGCCTCCTCCGGGCTCAGCGGAATCCCCCGGGTGATCTCCTCCCGCACGGAGTTGTTCACCCACTGCAGGCCGTCGTGCTTCATGACGTCGGGCGAGGTGCCCGCCAGAAAGAGGACGACGAGCATGAGCGCCGTGGTCAACGCCCACTTCACGATCCGGCGCTCGACCTTGAGGTGCATGAAGTTCTGCACGACGAGGTTCGCCTTCAGCAGCGCCACGCCGAACGCGATGATGAGCGTCACCCACATGACGCCCGTGTAGTTGCCGAGCACGCTGATGGTCAGGAGCACCACCAGGGCTATGTAGATCTTCAGGTAGTTCGGGTGATGCGTGTGTTCCTTGTCGGCCACGGCCTCCTCCTATTTCGCGATGTACAGAAGGGGAAACAGGAAGATCCAGATCACGTCCACGAAGTGCCAGTAGATGCCAACGTACTCCACCCTCTGGAGCTCGCGCCCTTTGTAGGCGTCGCGTGCCACGAACATCATCACGATCGCGCCCCCCAGCACGTGCAGCGCGTGCAGGCCGGCCGCCGTGTAGTAGAACGCCCAGAAGCCGTTTTCCTGGGGGATGAAGCCCTCGAGGATCTCGCTCCGCCACTCGAGCGACTTCACGGTGAGGAAGAGGAAGGCCCCGATGATGGTGAACACGAGGAACTTCGCGGCCTTCTTGCCGTCGCCCTCCTCCGCCGCCTTGTGTCCCTTGACCGCCGTATAGCTCGCGGTGAGGAGCACGAACGTGTTGAACGCGCCCACGAGCGTGTGCGTGTGGGCCTGGGCGTTGGCCCACTCAGGATGGCCGATGCGGTTGATCACGTAGGCCCCCAGGAGCCCACCGAAGATGACGATCTCGGAAGCGAGGACCCACCAGATAGCGAGCCGCCCCGTGGGGATTCCGGTTGCGCTGCGCGTGGTCGCGATCGGTTTCTGGAAGCTCACTTGGGTCGACCCTCAGGCAGGGAGATTCTGTGGCCAGTAGTCTTCGTCGTGGTCCGGGTGGCCGTACTCGTACGGACCGCGATAGACCACGGGCATCTCTTCAGGCCGCCAGTTCCCGTGGGGTGGGGGCGACTCCGCGGTCCACTCCAGCGTGTTCGCCTTCCACGGGTTCTTCGGCGCCTTCGGGCCCTTGATCCACGAGTAGATCACGTTGATGAAGAAGAACGCCTGGAACGCCAGCATGACCACGAGGGCCACGGTGGCGACCACGCGCAGGTGATCCATCCAGGGGACGTTCAACTCCGGGAAGTTGCGCGGGTTGTAGATCCGGCGCTGCTGCCCGCCCAGGCCGAGGAGGAAGAGCGGGATGAAGATGACGTTGAAGGGGATGACGGTGCCCCAGAAGTGGATCTTCCCGAGCTTCTCGTTCAGCATTCTCCCGAACATCTTCGGGAACCAGTACGTGAAGGCCGCGAACGTGCCGATGATCGCGATGGGGTAGAACGTGAAGTGGAAGTGGGCGATCACGAAGTAGGTGGCGTGCAGGTAGATGTCCGCCCCGCTCGCGCCCAGGAAGATCCCCGTCACGCCTCCGATGATGAACTCGGCGACGAAGGAGAGGGCCCACAGCATCGGGACGGAGAACGTGATCGAGCCCCCGTAGAGCGTGGCGATGATGACGAAGATCGTCTCGGCGATGGGCACCGAGATGAGGAGCGTCGTGATCGTGAAGACGTTCGCCATGCGCGGATCGATGCCCGCGATGAACTGGTGGTGTGCCCAGACGAAGAAGCTCAGCACGGACGTCGCGACCGACGTGTAGAGGATCGTCTTGTAGCCGAACGGCTTCTTGCGCGCGAAGGTGGTGATGATGTCGACGACGAACCCGAGCGCC
Source organism: Longimicrobiales bacterium (assembly GCA_046704285.1). Lineage (GTDB taxonomy): Bacteria > Gemmatimonadota > Gemmatimonadetes > Longimicrobiales > Gaopeijiaceae > SZUA-318. The sequence goes on from JBJKSF010000001.1 coordinate 6,630, forward strand.
GGGAACAGGACGACGTACACCTCCGGGTGGCCGAAGAACCAGAAGAGGTGCTGCCACAGGAGGGGGTCGCCTCCGCGTCCCGGGTTGTAGAAGGCCGTCCCGAGCACCTGGTCGAACAGCAGCATGATCGCGCCGGCGATGAGCGGCCCCACCGAGAGCATGAACATGATGCTGGCCAGGACGATCAACCACGGCGTGAAGGGAATGTCGTAGGCCTTCATCCCCGGAGCGCGGGAGTTCATGAGGGTGGTGACGAAGTTGATGCCGCCCATCAGGAACGCCACGAACTCCAGCATCACCGCCACGAGCCACATCGTCGCGCCGTACGGCGTGAGGTTGTAGGCCGGGTTCGCGGACAGCGGCGGGTATGCGACCCACCCGCCTCCGAAGCTGCCGCCCGGCACGAAGAACGAGCTCAACAGGACGATCACGCTCAGCAGGAAGACCTGATACGACAGCCTGTTGAGCCGGGGAAAGACCATGTCGTCCGCCCCGATCATCAGCGGGATCGTGAAATTCCCGAACGCCGCCAGCAGGATCGGCATCGCCACCCAGAAGATCATGATGCTGCCGTGGGCGGTGACCAGGGCGTTGTACTGGCCCGGCGATACCACGCCGTACCCGGGGACGGATTGTCCCGGGAACGCGAGCTGCATCCGGAACACGTACGCGAAGAACCCCCCGAGCATCGCCATGAACATGCCGGTGAACAGGTACTGCATGGCGATGACCTTGTGGTCCGTCGACCAGAGGTACTTCAGGATCCCCTTCGGGCCGTGCTGCTCGCGCCCGTGGATCCCGACCTGGGCGGTGCTGGTGGTGGCCTCGGCCATCGGACGATTCCTCTTCAGCTGCTGGCGCTGGCGCCGGGAGTGTGCCGCGCGACCCAGGCGGCGTGCTCGGCGGCGGTCTGGACGATCACCTTCCCCACCATCACCCCGTGGCCAATGCCGCAGAGCTGCGCGCACTGGATGTCGAACGTGCCCAGCTTGGTGGGCTTGAACCAACCCGTGATCGTGCGGCCCGGGACCGCGTCCTGCTTCAGGCGGAAGACCGGCACGGAGAAGTCGTGGATCACGTCGCGGGACTGGAGCTGGAACTGGTACGTCTTGTCCACGACGACGTGGAGCGTGTTGATGGTCGTGATGTCGTCCTTCGTGTCCAGCTTCCCGTCGGCTCCCGGCTGCTGGAAGATCCAGGCCCACTGCTGGCCGATGATCCGGATCTCGTAGTTCGCGGGGGGGAGCTGCATCTTCACGTCGTACCAGACGCGCAGCGCGGCGATGACGATGACGATGTCGCAGACGAGTATGAGACCGTGCGGGATCGTGATCCACCGCTTGATGCGCTTCTCGTGTCCCGTGAGGTACTGCGACTTGCGTCCGGGCTTGGCCCTGAACTTCCACAAGAGCCCGAAGAAGGCGACCTCGGACACGACGAACCAGAAGCCCACGAGAATCAGCACCAGCAGGATCAGCCCGTCGATCTTGGGAGCGAACGACGAAGCTTCGACGATCAGGCGGCTTAGCATGGCACGCGCATCCCCGGCCTGGTTGCTAGAGGACGAACAGCACGACGAACGCGACGAACATGCCGATGCTGACCATCGTGATGATGAACGCCTTGTGTCCGTCGATGAGCGCTGGGTTCTCGTCGTCCGGAGGAGGAGGAGGCACTGCGGGCATCGGGCTCGGGGCGGTCCCTGTCGCCTCGTGGCCCGCGCCCGTCTCGGGAGACGCCGCGGTGGCCGCGGTGGGCCCGGGGTGAGCTGCTTCGTCCGTCATCGGTATGGGCTCCCGGCCTACTTGAGCGTCTCGATGTAGGCCACGACGTCCAGCATCTGTTGGTTGCTCAACGGCAGGGCGTTGGGACGCATGGTCTCACCGCCGATGTCCTTCGGGTTCGTTCCGCGCCAGCCCTTCTTGAAGTCCTCGAGCTCCCTCAGCAGATAGTAGTCGCTGGCATGCGCCAGAGGCGGCGCGCCGACGGCCTTGTTGCCCTGGCCCTCCGCTCCGTGGCAAGCGACGCACCTCTGGAAGACCTGGCCGCCCGCCTCGACGTTGCCCCCCTTCAACGTGATGGGTCGCGCGACGCGGGGCAGGCTCGCCACGTACATCGCGACCGAGGGGATGTCGTTCTTCATGTCCATGGTTCGCGACATCGACTCCATGCGGATACCGATCGTGTCGAAGGGATCGGCTCCCCGGATCGACGCCTTGAAGTTCCGCAGCTGCTTTTCCACGTACCACGCCGGAAGCCCCGCGATCGACGGCACGCTCAGCGACGGGTTCCCGAGGCCGTGGGTTCCATGGCAGGGCTCGCACGTCTTGAAGAGCGCCGCGCCACGCGCCATGCTGACCGGAGGCGGCGCCTCGTTGCAGGCCGCCAGGCCCGCCACCACAGCCAGGGAGGCGAGTGCCCCCATCTTCCTCACTCGTGCCATCGTCTCACTTGCCAAGTATCCGACAGCTCCCGAAGGCGAGCCCCGCCTCCATCACCAAGCACATAACGCGGAACAATAATGAATACAAGGGCGGGTCTGGAACCCCGCAGGGAGCGGACCGTTCCTGCTCGTTCCCGACCCGCCGGTAGCCCCGGTCAGGTCTCCTCGATCGGGATCGCCTCGTCGATGAGCATGATCGGGATATCGTCACGGACCGGATACAGGTAGCGCCCGTCCTCGCGCACGAGGCCCTCCTGCAACGGCTCGGAGATCGGTTGGCCCGCGCGGTTGAGCACTCCGCCGCGCTGGATCGCTGCGTTGAGCCGGTCGAGCACCGTCCGGTCCGCGATATGGACCGGCTGCTTGGATTCCGGGCAGACCAGGATGTCCAGCAGCTCGCGATGCACCATGGTGGACGGCTCTCCTCGCGTCGTTATCCTTGGACGCCTCGGGCGTGCCCCGCCCGACGACGCGCACCGCGGTACGGAAAGTCCATGGAGTTCGGTGGACCGTGCCGCGGGCGGCGAAGGTAATACGATTCCGTCAACGGCGGGAGAGCCACGAATGACACGTCACATCGGGCGAGCTTCGGTTGGGCTGCTCACTGCGACCCTGGTCGGACTCGCGGCGAGCGCCTGCACGGGAGGGCACGCCGACGCGTCCCGATCCGCGGCGGCGGCCCCGGCCACCACGGCGACGCAGGAGGCATCCGCGGCCGAGCCCGCCGCCGCGGTGAACGAGCCGCAGCCGGGGAAGGCGTGGGTGATCTTCGGCAAGGACACGGTCAGGGCCGAGATCGCGCGCACCGACACGGCGCGCGCCCTGGGTCTCATGTACCGCGACAGCGTCCCGGCCGGGACCGGGATGCTCTTCGTATTCAGCAAGATGGGACCCCAGTCGTTCTGGATGGAGAACACGTACGTACCGCTCGACATCGCGTTCATGAACGCGTCCTATGCCGTCGTGGACATCCAGCACATGGCGCCCCTCACGACCACGCCGCACCAGAGCGCGGCGCCCGCCATGTTCGCGCTCGAGGTGCACGAGGGGTGGTTCGAGAAGCACGGAGTGCGGGTGGGCTCCGTCCCCAAGGTGGTGTTCGGACCGCAGATCACGGGCTGACGCCGGCGCGCCCGCGGACCGGCGTGGGCTCGGGCGGGGCGGCGGTTCAGCGCGCGTCGACCGCCTCGCGGAGCGCGTGGAGGAGCGCCTCCACGTCCTCTCTGTCGTTGTAGACGTTTGGGGACAGACGGAGGGCCGTTCCGCGCAACGAGGCGATCACGCTCCGGGCAGCCAGGGCGGCGGCGAGCGCCTTCAGGTCGAGCCCCTCGGGCATGCGCAGCCCGAACAGGTGCGCGGCCCGCCACCCTCTCTCCTCGACGGAGAAGCCGAGCGAGGCCACTCCCTCGAGCAGTTCCCCGGTGAGCGCCTCGCAGTAGGCCTGGACGCGCGCGGGGCCCCAGGTCGAGACGAGCCGGAGGGACGCCACGGCGACAGGAAGGAGCGCGAAGTTCGACCGCTCGGCCACGTCGTAGCGCAGCGCTCCGGGCTGATAGGCATCCTCGTAGAGCACGAGGGCCTGGAAGTCCTCGCTGCCCGCACGCCCGATCCATGTCTCCTCGAGGGGCACGCCGTCGTCGAAGCGCTCCGAGTAGTACGCGAGCGCCAGGGAGTACGGCCCGAGCAGCCACTTGTACGCCGCGCACACCAGCGCGTCGGGACGCACCTGCGCGACATCGAACGGGAGCGCGCCGATCGACTGCGTTCCGTCCACCACCAGGGCGGCGCCCATGTCGCGGCAGCGCCCCCCCACCTCCACGAGGTCGAAGCGCGTCCCGTCCGTCCAGTGCACGTGCGGGACGCACACGACCGCGGTGTCGCGGTCGATGGAGTCCAGAAGACGCTCGTTCCACGAAGCGCCCCGGCGCGGCCCGTCGCCCGGCCCGACGGTGCGGATCCGCGCTCCGCTCTCGGCCGCCCGGCGGCGCCATGCGAGGACGCTCCCCGGGAACTGCTCCTCGACGAGCACGACGCTCTGGCCGCGGGCCAGCGGCAGGTTCCGCGCCGCGACGGCGATCCCGTACGACGCTCCCGGCTGGATCGCGATGCGACGCGGGCTCTCGGCGCCGACGAGGGCCGCGAAGAGCCGGCGGAGCTCCTCGCTCTCCGAGAAGAAGTCGTCCGCCCCGATCCCGGTGGGCACGCACTTCCTGCGCAGGCCTGCGATCCCGGCAGCCTCCGAGGCGCGGGGCAGCGGCCCCATGTAGGCGCAGTTCAGGTAATGGACGTCGCGCGGGAGGAAGAACTCCGCACGCTGGCAGCCAAGGGCGCCACCCATAGCGTGTGGCCGATGCTCCGCCGTCAGGTGGTGTGCACGAAGACGGCGAAGACCATCGCCAGCACCACGCTCAGCCCGACGAGCGTCACGGCCGCGCTTCGGAAGCTCCGCTTCGGATCGATCGCGTGCACACCCGCCGCCACCACGAGCCAGCCCCAGATCTTCGTGAGATCCACGAGGTGCAGGACCCTGCCCCAATACCCACCCAGGAAGGAGAAGAAGAGGCCCAGGTTCAGCGTGGCCGCGGGGGTCTTCTCCGCGATCTTGAGGGGCACCGTGAGCAGCCCGAACACCACGGGGATGATGAAGGCGTGGCTGACCACGGCGAGGTACTGCCTGTACCGCCCCTCGTCCCCCAGGATGAAGGCGAAGAGGAGCGCGACGATGCCGGCGACGAACGGGACGTACAGCAGATAGCCCACCCCCCCACCCACGACGGAGAAGATCCGCTGGGTGCCGGCCATGGAGGCGCTCATGGGCAGCTTGGTCCCGCTCTGGATCAGCCGCTCCCGAATGAACGCTTCCCAGACGTCGGCGGGAATGAGTGCGATCTGGAGGAGGGTCAGCGCCGCACCCGTGAGGAGCGCCGCGGCCCAGAGCGGTCGGTCACGTAGGGCGGCTCCCAGCCGTCCCGGAGCCACGAACACGTCGACCACGCGGCGGGGGAACGGCACGGGCCGGCCCTCGCCGGCTTCGGAGCTCGGAGCCGCGGGAGTCGCGGGAGTCGCGGGTGCTGCGGCCCCGGAGACCTCGGCGTCCGCGTCGACATCGCCGTTCATTCGATCACCTCCGGCTTGCTGTTCACCGAGCACGACTCACATGCCCTCGACGAGCTGTGCGAGCCTGATCCGGCTCACGCCGCGCAGGTGGACGTCCATGGGCCCGGGCGCCACGGGCACGCGCATCGTCCCACGGGCGTCGTCCGCAGTGTAGCTCTCGACCAGCATCCCCCGCGAGGCATCCCACAGGACCCAGCCCTGCACCACTCCCGTCAGGCCCTGGGCGAAGCTCACGTCCATCCCGGACACCGTGCCGGTGGTCGTGTCCGCGGACGTCCCCCGGACCGCCAGCCGCAGCAGGCTGCGCCCGGCCACCAGCGTATCGCCCGACACCACGTAGGTGAGCACGTTGGTGTGCTGCGTGGTTCCGCCCGCGGCCGGCCCCCGGAAATGGATCGTGTCGGTCCACGACGAGCCAGCCTTCACGGCATGGCCCGGAAGGCGCGGGAAGAACGAGTGGATCAGCGCCAGGGCCTCGAAGACGCGATCGGCCGGAGGCGACACCTGCGGCTCCGACACGAGCCTCGCGAGGCCCCGCCGGTCCAGCGTGAACACGAGCGGCCCCCGGACCGCCCCGTTGCCCAGGGAGACCGGATCCTGCATCGGCTCGATCAGCCGACCGGAGAACCCGCTCACGTCCATGGAGACCCGAACGCCGTCGCTCGCGCGCGCGAAGCTCGCCGCGAACATGGCGCTCGCGGCGAGACGCATGCGGAACGTCTGGCCGTCCGCGTCGATGTCCATGTTGGCGCTGTCCCCCCTCGTGTACGTGGCCGCCGTGGGGCCGGGAAGCGCGTACGCGAGCGCGGGCGGAGCCGGCCGCCTAGCGGGGCCGCACGCCGCGAGCGACAGCAGCGAGCAGGCGGTCAGGACGGTGCCCCAGCGCATGGGACTGCTCCTTCTGGAGGAAGGGCAGGAGGGTGGGTGCAGTGTAGCTTACGCACGCCCGGAGCGAAACGTTCGAGAGAGCCGGCGCGCCGGGACGGCAGGCTTTGCCGGAGCGTGCGCGTGGCGGGTCACCCTTGGCCTCGCGTAGGGACGTTGGTATCCTGAAGAGCTAGGCCTCGGCCACATACGGTACACACCGAATCCGATCCAGCTCTCGGAGCGCGGCATGAGCTTCAGGACGAATCCCGACCGCATCCTCGAAAACATAGACCGCGCACGCAGCCGCGACGCAGAGAGTCAGCGCTTCAGCCTGGACCGGCAGGCGCAGGGACGCGACCTCGACACCGAGATGCCCGACCCCGACGCCACCACGACGGAGCGGCTGAAGCGGATCTTCGGAAGCGTGGAGCGCGCGTACACGAAGGCCGCGCAGCGCGCCGAGCTGGGGAAGCTGGCCGCGCGCTTCCAGGCCGTCGGCGACATCCATCACCACCACGCGCGGGGCGACGTAAGCATCTCCATCCAATACATGGACCACGATCGGCACGACGACGTGACCATGTCGCCGTTCGAGATCAGACCGTACGAGATCGGCGAGGCGAAGAAGGAGACGAAGACGAGCCGCCCCGACGTGAACGCGCTGAAGGTCCTGCGGGGAGAGCTCCGCGCCGGCGTGCTGTCGGCATACCAGAAGGCGGAGCCGCGCCTGCGCGACGCCCTTCGGGAGCGGGCGGACATGGGCCACATCCAGGTGGTCGTGACCGTCGACTTGCGCCCGGCGGAATAGGCGGCGAGCGCCGAGAGCCACCGTTGCAGGAGAGAGCCTCGCGTCGCGTGCTGGTCGTCGTGGGGATCCTGCTGATCCTCTTCCTGGCGGCGGCCGACCTCATGCGCCCTGACTCGATCCTGCGCGGAGCCTGGCGGAAGCTGACCCGGCAGGAGACACCCCTGGAGCGGGTGCTGCAGCCCATACGCCAGCACGACGTGTCGATCTCGATCCGGGACGACCCCGTGCCGTTCGCCCCGCCCCGGGACCGCCACCGGGGATGACGCGCGCCGCGCGGATCCTCTTCATATTCCTGGACGGCGTCGGAATCGGCGAGGCGGACCCGGACAGGAACCCGTTCGCGCGCGCTGCGCTCCCCGTCCTGCGTGGCGCGTTGGGTGGGTCCCTGCCCACGCTGGCCTCGCCGGTCGTCGCAGGCCCGCTCGCTCGCGCGTTCCCCCTGGACGCGACGCTCGGCGTCGAGGGTACGCCGCAGAGCGGCACCGGACAGGCGGCGCTCCTCACCGGTCGCAATGCGGCCCGCATCTTCGGGCGTCACTTCGGGCCCTGGACCCCCGTGAAGCTCCGTCCGCTGGTCGAGCAGGAGAGCGTGCTGCAGGGGGCGCGGCGGGCGGGCTTCACGGTGGCCTTCGCCAACGCGTATCCGCGCGGATGGCCGGGGCCGCGCGGAGGGCTGCGCATCGCCGGCCCTCCCCTGGCCGCGCGCGGAGCCGGCGTCCTCGATCGCCACGAGGAGGCGCTCGCCGAGCGGCGCGCCGTGTCGAGCGAGATCGTGAACGACGGATGGCGAGAGCACCTCGGGCATCGGGCGATCCCGGAGATCGACGAAGCCGAGGCGGGCAGGGTGCTCGCGGGCATCGCGGGGGAGGCGGACCTCACGCTGTACGCGCACTACGCCACGGACACGGCCGGGCATCTCGGATCGATGGACAGCGCGGTCGACGCGCTCGAGCGCGTCGACCGATTTCTGGGGGGAGTCCTCGAGGCGCTTCCGGACGACTGCACGATGCTCGTCGCGAGCGATCACGGGAACATCGAGGACGTCGAGAGCCAACATACGCGCAACCCTGTGCTCGGCCTCGCGGCGGGACCGGCGGCCGCGGCGCTCGCCGGAAGCACGAGCACGATCATGGACGTCCCGGGGGGCCTGCTCGCCCGTCTGGGGATCTGAGCGCGCGCCTCGTCCCGTCTCACCATCCCTGAGGCTCGGCCGCGGGAGCAACGTCCGCGGGTGAAGGCGCGACCGAAGATCCTGGGCCAACTCCTGCTGGACGCCGGAGCCGCTACGGAGGGAGCCGTCGTGGCGGCCCTCGACGAGCAACGCCGCACCGGAGAGCGCCTGGGCGAAGTGCTCGTCCGGGCGGGGGCGGCCAGCGAAGAGGCGGTGGCGCGCGCGCTCTCGGTGCAGCTCGGGCTGCCCTACGCCCCCGCGCCGCTGCAGCCGGAGGAGGACGCGCTGCAGCTGATCCGCCCGGAGCTGGCCCGCGCGCGGGCAGTGCTCCCCCTGCGGGCCCTGCCCCGCGCGCTCCAGGTAGCGATGGCGGATCCTCTCGACCTGTCCACCGTGGACGACCTCGCGTTCCAGAGTGGACGGCGGGTCGACGCCATTGTGGCAGCGCCCACGAGCATCCTGGAGGGGCTCGATCGTGCCTACGGATGCGACCTCGACAGGCTCGTGGAGGCGCTACCCTCCGAGCTGCGCCGCACGGGCACACGGCACGAGGAGGAGCTCGAGCGGGCCACGCGTTCGGCTCCGGTCGTGCGGCTGGTCGACCGCATCCTGCACGATGCCGTCGAGGTCGGCGCGAGCGACATCCACGTGGAGGAGACCGGAGGAGACGTCCGCGTACGGTACCGCGTCGACGGCGTGCTGCGGCGCACCATGGACCTGCCGGCCGCTTCACGCAGGGCGGTGGTGTCCCGCATCAAGGTGATGGCCGGAATGGACATCTCGGTGCGGAGAAGGCCGCAGGACGGGCGCATCCCCCTTCCGCATGGGCAGCGCCGCCTGACGCTCAGGACCTCCACGCTGCCGGTCAACGGGGGCGAGAAGGCGGTCGTACGGATCCTCGATCCCGACGCGGCGCCACGCAGCCTGGACGTGCTCGGGATGGCGCCGGCCGACCTCGCTGGAGTACGGAGCCTCCTGCGCGCGGGGGAGGGCGTGCTGCTGGCGGCCGGCCCCACCGGCAGCGGCAAGAGCACCACGCTCTTCGCGGCTCTGTCCGAGATCGATCGAGACCGGCAGAACGTGGTGACCCTCGAGGATCCCGTCGAGTATCGGCTCCCTGGCGCCAATCAGGTCCAGGTGGACCGCCGCGCGGGACTCGGGTTCGCCGACGCGCTGCGCGCCGTTCTGCGCCAGGACCCCGACGTGGTCATGGTCGGCGAGATCCGCGATCCGGAGACGGCCGAGATCGCGATGGCCGCGGCCGTCACGGGCCATCTGGTTCTGTCGACGATCCACACGACCGACGCTCCCGGCGCCGTCACGCGCCTCCTCAACATGGGCGTGCCGCCCTATCTCGTGGCGGGCGGCCTCGCCGGCGTGATCGCCCAGCGGCTCGTGCGACGTGCGTGCCCCCGTTGCCGGGGGCGCGGGTGCGAAGCGTGCGGGGACGGACACCGCGGGCGGACGGGCGTCTTCCAGGTCCTGGTCATCACGGACGCCGTCCGGGACGAGGTCACCCACGGCGCCACCACGGCCGGCCTCCGGCGCCTGGCACGCGAGGGAGGGATGGGTACGCTGGCGGAGGACGCCCGTCGGGCGGTCGCCGAAGGGCTGACCTCGCCCCACGAGATCAGCAGGGTGCTGCACGCCGACCCCCGCGGATCCTTCCCCTGCGAGGCATGCGGCCAGGAGGTTCCGGCGGGCGCGCTGGCCTGCCCGGCGTGCGGGCGCGTCCGCATCAAGGTGTGCGCGTGCGGGCACCCGCTGGAGCGAGGCTGGCGCTTCTGCCCCTGGTGCGTGCGGCCCGTGGCTTGAAGAGCGGGGCTCGGCCTGTCGCACTCGGGCTTCCCGCGTTCTACCTTCCAGGGAAGCTCGCACCTCCCACACGATCCTCATGGCTCGCTTGCACATCCGCAGCTTCCAAGGTCGCATCTTCGTGGCGATCCTCGCGGTCGTGCTGGTCCCCGCGGGCATCGCGGTGGCGGGAGGCCTCGTCACGCTCCAGGGAATAGGAAGCGAGTCCGGGACGCTGGGCGCGTGGGACGCGGTCGCCGAGACCGGCAGGGCGCTGCTGAAGTCCCTCGACGAGGCCGGGGTCAACGACCCCGCGGTGCTCCGCGCGGAGGCCCGCCACCGGGAGGCGCTCTCGGAGTCGGTGAGGCTCTCCCGTCTGTACACGTTCGTCACGAGGCGCTTTCTGAGCATCCTGCCACTGGCAGCGCTCGTGGCGGGCCTGCTCGTCACCGGTCTCGCGCTCCTCACGGCCCGGGTGCTGTCCCGGGGCTTCGCGCGTCCGATCCAGGAGCTCGTCGGCTGGACACAACGCATCGCCCGCCAGGAGTCCCTGCCCGTGGAGTCCAGCGCGGACCGGGCGGAGCTCGACGAGTTCAGGGTTCTGCGCACGGCTCTGCGGGACATGGCGGGCGATCTGGAGACCGCACGACGTCGGGAGGTGGAGGCCGCGCGCATGCGGTCCTGGACGGCTCTGGCGCGGCGGGTCGCCCACGAGATCAAGAACCCGCTCACTCCGATGCGCATGGCCGCCGCCACGCTGACACGCGATTTGACGGGCTCCGGGGCGCAGGCCGGCCGCATCCTCCTGGAGGAGATCGATCGCCTGGACGATCTCGCGCGCACGTTCTCACAGTACGGGAAGATGCCGGAAGGACCGCGCTCGGACGTCGATCTCGGGGAGCTGCTGACGTCGCTGGCCTCCCAGCATGCCACCGAGGACGTGCCGATCCACGTCCATACTGGACCGACGCTGGTCGTGAACGCCCACTACGACGCGCTCGAGCGCGCGTTCCGCAACCTCCTGGTCAACGCCGTCGAGGCGCAGGACGGCCCCGCCGGCGGTGAGGTGGACGTGCGTCTGGAACGGGAGGACGACCAGGCCGTGGTCCGGGTCGAGGACCGTGGACCGGGCGTGCCGGAGGAGCTGCGCGCGGACGTGTGGAACCCCGACGTCACCACCAAACGGGGCGGCACCGGCCTCGGCCTGGCGATCGTGAGCCAGACGGTCCAGGCCCACGGAGGATCGGTGAGTCTCGCCAACCGATCCGGGGGAGGCGCCGCCTTCACGGTGCGCCTGCCTCTCGCGTCGCAGAGCTGACAGGGAGAGGCTCGCCATGGATGTACTGATCGTCGACGACGAGGGCAATATCCGCAGGATGCTCCGCGCCTTGCTGGAGTCCGAAGGCTACAGCGTCCAGGAGGCGGGCTCCGCGGAGGAGGCTCTGCTCGTCGCGCAGGAGACGCCTCCGGAAGCCGTTCTCCTCGACCTCATGCTCCCCGGGATCGATGGTCTGGAGGCGCTCGCACGCTTCACTCGCACGGTACCGGGCGTTCCGGTGGTCATGATGAGCGGCAGGGCCACCTTGTCCGACGCTGTGCAGGCCACGCGCATGGGGGCCTTCCACTTCCTCGAGAAGCCGCTGACGCCCGAGGTCGTCCTGGTCACGCTCCGGGCCGCCAGGGAGGTGAGCAGGGCCCGCGACCTGACCCGCGCCCTCACCGAGGAGCTGGGCCCCGACGCGGAGCTCGTGGGAGCGACGCCTTCCATGGCCCGAGTCCGTGATCTCATCCGCAGGGTGGCGCCCACCGACGCCCGCGTGCTCCTCACCGGCGAGAGCGGGACGGGCAAGGAGCTCGCGGCCGTCGCCATCCACGCGCTGTCGCCGCGCTCCGGCGGCCCGTTCGTGAGGGTGAACTCGGCCGCCATCCCCCGCGACCTGGTAGAGAGCGAGATGTTCGGCCATGAGAAGGGGTCGTTCACGGGTGCCACCGAACGGCGCCGGGGCCGCTTCGAGCTGGCGCATGGCGGCACGCTCTTCCTCGACGAGGTAGCCGACCTCGGCCCCGAAGCCCAGGCCAAGCTTCTGCGCGCCCTCGAGTCCGGCGAGATCGAGCGCGTGGGAGGCAGCGGCACGCTCCGCGTGGACGTCCGCGTGGTTGCGGCGACGAACCGCGACCTGCGCGCCGCAACGCGGGCGGGTGAGTTCCGGGAGGACCTCCTGTTCCGACTCGAAGTCGTGCCGGTCCAGATGCCGCCGCTGCGCGAGCGCCTCGACGACATCCGGCTCCTCGTCCAGCACGCCCTGGACAGGCTGCGCAGGCGCCAGGGCATGCGCCCTCCCCACTTCTCGGCCGAGGCGCTCGCCGCGCTCGCGGCATATCCCTGGCCGGGGAACGTGCGGGAGCTCTTCAACGTCGTGGAGCGCCTGAGCATCCTCGTCGCTGCCGCCGAGGTGCGAGGCGCCGACGTGGCGGCCGTCCTGCCCGGGCCCGTTGCCGGACCTCCCCGCACGCCGGTGGTGCGCGAGCCGGGGAGGGACCGCAGCCTGCGGAGTCTGCTCGACGAATACGAGCGCTCACTCATCTCGGGAGCCCTGGACGAGTCCGGCGGAAACGTGGCCGAGGCGGGCCGGCGGCTGCGGACGGATCGGGCGAACCTCTACCGGCGGATGAAGCGCCTCGGAGTGCGCGGGTGAGCGGGGCGGGCGGGCACGGAAGGCGTGTCGATCCGACGCGGCCCGGACGTGTGTCCGTGGCCGGCCGGCGCGAGAGACGGCGCTTGTACATATGCGACAAGACGAAGTCCGACCGCACCTTAGGAGATGTCATGGGTATGGTACGGTCCCTGCTTGCGGCTCGACCCGGACACATGCGGGCTTCATCAGACGGAGGGACTGCGGTGATGACCAGGTCGAAGGTCGCACTGACGATGCTGCTCCTGGCAGCTCCGCTGGGGGCGCAGCAACGGCGGGTCGAGGACATGACCCTTCCCCGAGCGGTGGCGGACTCGGCGGTCCGGTTCTTCAACGCTGCCTCCACGATCCAGTTCCGCGGCGTCGCTCAGGTGCCCGCGGGGGGAGCCATCGTCGGCGACGTCGCCGTGCTCGGCGGACCGCTCACGATCGCCGGAGAAGTCCGGGGGAACGTTCTGGTGGTCAACGGGGACCTGATCATCCGCGACCAGGGCCACGTGACCGGCAACGTCACCGTAGTCGGCGGAGCCGCGCACGCGGCCGCCTCCGCGGTCGGGGGCTCCCTGGTGGCCTACACGCAGCCGCTCGCCTACAAGGTGCGCGGGAACGCGATCGCGGTGGACGAGCGGCGCCGGCCGCTCGAGCGGCTCCAGTACCAGGGCAGCTACACGCGTGCACGCCTCTTCGTGGGGACCGAGGGCGCCTACAACCGGGTCGAGGGCTTCCCCGTGATGGTCGGCCCGGAGCTCGAGACCCGCGGCGAGAACAGCCTGCGTCTCAACGCCCTGGCCGTGTGGCGCTCGGAGTCCGGGTTCACGCTGAACTCCGAGAAGCTGGGGTACCGACTGAGCGCTGAGCAGCGGTTCGGGCCGGCGGGCGAGTACTCCGTGGGAGCCACGGCGCACTCGCTCATCCAGCCGATCGAGCGCTGGGGCATCTCGGACATCGAGAACTCCCTCGCCACGTTCCTGCTGCACGAGGACTACCGGGACTACTACCAGCGCGAGGGATTCAGCCTCTTTCTCCGGCTGAGGGTGCCGTTCCAGGGAGTGCAGCTCACGGCCGAGTACCGCGACGACAAGGACTCGTACGTACCCGTAGGGAGCCCGTGGACCGTCCGGGGCAACGCCGCCCCGTGGAGGCCGCAGCCACTGGTCGGCGCGGGCCGCCTGCAGACCATCGGCGCGGACCTGATCGTCGATGATCGCAACGACGCCTCCGATCCCACCGATGGCTGGTACCTGCACGCGACCGGCAGAATCGGCGTCGGCGGCTCGCTGACGCTCCCCGAGTTCCTGACACCGCCGTCCACCTCGCCCGCCGTGGCGGCCCCGGCCCGGAAGCTCGGCAGCCAGTTCACGTTCGGCTTCCTGGACCTACGGCGCTACGCGCGCCTGAGCCCCACAGCCGACATCCGTCTGCGCGGCATCCTGGCCGGGTCGCTCGACGGCAACCCCCTGCCGCCCCAGTTCCAGCACACGCTCGGTGGTGAGGGCTCGCTCCCCGGCTACTCGAGCATGTCGGTGGACTGTGGCGCCCGCTCTACCACCTACACGATCCTCCGGCCCGGTCCGAATGGAGGCACGCGCGTGCCGGTGTTCGCGAGCTACGGCTGCGATCAGGTGGCGCTCTTCCAGGCCGAGTATCGCGGCAGCCTGGCATGGGACATCGACCTCGGCCCCCATGGAGGGTGGGAGAACAAGTGGCACTGGTACCCGAACATCGACCTCTCGCCCAGCTGGGCCGTGTTCTTCGATGCCGGCAAGGGGTGGTCCCTGGGCAACTCCGTCCCTTCACCGACTCCCATGAGCACCGGAACGCTCATGGATGCGGGTGCCGGCTTCTCCCTGGGAGACCTGGGCTTCTATTGGGCCTGGCCGTTCCAGGGCCACAACCGCTCCGTCAACTTCTTCCTCCGTATCGGCCATCGCTTCTGAGCCCTCTTCCCGCGCGCTGAGGGTCCTCGTCGCGACCCTCTGGATCCCCCTGCTGGCGGCGGCCTGCCTCGCCCGGCCGGCGGCAGCCCAGCGGGATCCGGCCCCGCTGTCGCTCTCGGTATCGCGCACGGACGGGAAGGTCACCATGGAGATCGGCGACCTCTTCGGGGAAGCCGGGCTGGTGCACGCGCTCCACTCGGGTCTTCCGCTGCGCATCGAGATCGTCGTCCAGCTCTGGAAGCACGGCTTCATCTTCGACCACGAGCGCGGACGGGCCGACTGGCGCGCGAGCGTCGTCTACGATCCGCTCGAGCAGCGCTACCAGGTGACCACCGGGCCGCGCGGCGCGGACGTGACCGAGGTGGACTCGATCGCGGATGTGCGCAGCGTCCTGCAGCGGGCCTTCTCCGTGCCCCTCGAACCGCACGAGAGCGGCCGCTTCTACTATCTCGGCCAGGTCGTCGTGCAGACCCTCTCTCTCTCCGATCTCGAGGAGCTGCAGCGCTGGCTGCACGGCGACCTCGCGCCGGCGGTCGCCGGGCAGGACAAGGTCGGAGACGCGCTGGGACAGGGCCTGAAGCGGTTCCTCGTGCGTATCCTGGGTCTGCCGGCCCGGCGCTTCCAGGTCCGCACGCCCGAGTTCAACGTCCACCTCGGCGGCCGCTGACCCCGCCCAGGCAGCCCACCCGCCTCAACCGAACGACGCCTCCCGCACCGTGAGCGCGGCGATGCGCTCGAAGTCCGGCTCCACACCGATCCCCGGACCCGTGGGCACCGCCATCGTCCCGCCCGCCACCTCGAACTCCGGCCAGACGATGTCGTGCTCCCAATAGCGGCGGCTCGCCGAGATGTCGCCCGGCAAGGTGAACCCCGGCAGGGAGGCGAGGGCCACGTTGTGCGCTCGGCCGATCCCCGACTCCAGCATCCCGCCACACCACACCGGCAGATCGTGGCTGCGCATCAGGTCGTGGATGCGGCACGCGGACGCGTGACCGCCCACACGTCCCGGCTTGATGTTGACGATCCTGCAGCTGCCCAGCTCCAGGGCGAGCCGCGCGTCCCCGACCGACCGGATCGACTCGTCGAGGCACAGCGGGGTGCGCAGTCGCTCCTGCAGGCGTGCGTGGTCCAGGAGGTCGTCGTGCCCGAGCGGCTGCTCGATCATCATGAGCGCCATGTCGTCCAGGGCCTCCAGAACAGGGGCATCCAGGAGCGTGTACGCCGAGTTGGCGTCGGCCATCAGCGGCAGGGCGGGGTGGCGCGCGCGCAGCCCCTCGAGCATCGCGACGTCCCTGCCCGGCTTGATCTTCACCTTGACGCGCGCGTAGCCCTCGGCCAGGTAGCGGTCCACCCTCTCGTGGAGGATCTCGTCGGTAGGCTGAATCCCGATGCTGACGCCCACGGGCACGGAGCTGCGCGCGCCGCCCAGCCGGTGTGCGAGGGGCACACCGTCCCTCCTCGCGGCCAGATCCCAGGCGGCCATCTCCACCGCGGCCATCGCCATCCTGTGCCCACGGATCCACCGCACGGGCGCGAGCACGTCCTCGGGCTGCGCGACGTCGCGGCCCACGACGGCCGGAAGGATGAAGTCGGCCAGCACGTGCCAGGCGGTGTCCGTGGTCTCGCTCGAGTATGCGGGGTCTTCGCCGGCGACGCATTCCGCCCAACCCTCCAGGCCCTCCCCTCGCAGGGTCACGAGGATCACGCGACGTTCGTGCATCACGCCGCTGCTGATCACGAACGGCTCCTTCAGGCGGAGCGGGATCTGCCGGATCTCCGCGCGCTCGATCTTCACGTTTCGTCGCTCGCCTGGATCAACAGATAGCGCGACACACGCTCGCCGCGCAGGACCTCGCGCACCTCGTAGCCTCGCTCCAGGTACGCGGTGAGAACGGTGCGGGTGGCTTCCCTCCAGGCGGTCGCGACCTCCATGGACCCGGCCATGACCGCGGAGATGTCCGCGGGAATCGCCACGGTGACCCGCGGCACCTCGAGGTCGGGCCGGGGCTGGCCGGGCTCGGGCAGCCCCTCGGCCGGGCGGGCGTCGAGCGCGGCGGGGACTCCTTCAGCGACCGACGCGCCGGGAGCGGGCTCGCCCCGCTCCACCCTCGCCACGACGCGAGAGGAGTCCATCGCCCACAGAGCCACGAAGCGATCGGTTCCGATCCCACGGTGCAGCGGCGAGTCGCTGCGGGGATACATGTCCCGGACGTACTCGCGCACCACCACGCCCAGCCGGGCGAAGCAGAGGTGGGCGTTCCGCGACTGCAGGGGGTCGAAGGTCCAGAGCATCGTGCGTA
Source organism: Longimicrobiales bacterium (assembly GCA_046704285.1). GTDB lineage: Bacteria > Gemmatimonadota > Gemmatimonadetes > Longimicrobiales > Gaopeijiaceae > SZUA-318. The sequence goes on from JBJKSF010000001.1 coordinate 23,760, forward strand.
CGCCTCGGTCCAGAAGGACGCGCCTCTGGTAGTGCTTGAGGCGCATGCCCAGGCCCCTGTCGCGCACCGAGCGGCGCACTGCCAGCATGTCGGACCAGTGCACGACCTCGCCGTCCTTCACGCCGGTCAGGCCGAAGACGAACCCGTCCAGGGTCCCGTCCTGGCGGAAGGCCCCCGCGGCCACGCCGCCGAGGATCGCGGCCACCTTCAGCATGGAGGGCGCGACCCGTTCGGAGAAGCTGTGCCCCCAGGTCTCCTCCTGGAGCGCCACGCACGCGTTCAGGTCCTCCGCGCTCTCCAGCGGACGGATCGTGTGCTGCGCCGCGCTCATCCTGCGACCGGCTCCAGGAGCAGCTCCACGAGCAGCGCGGCCCGCTCCGGCAGGCTCGACGCGATCACGTGCTCGTCGCGCGCATGCGCTCCGCCGCCGACCGGTCCGAGCCCGTCCAGCGTCGCCGTGGAGCGGCTCGTGATGCTCCCGTCCGAGCCGCCGCCCGCGAGGCCCTCCGCGAGGTCGAGGCCGAGGCGCTCCCCGGCAGCGCGGGCGGCCGCCCAGAGGCGGCGGTTGCGCTCGGTTCGCTCCAGGGGCGGCACCCGCAGCCCGCCCCGGACCTCGATGCTCGAGCCCGGCAGGGAGGGGCGGATACGGCGGATCTCGGCCTCCAGGGCTTGCGCGTCCGCGAGCGTCCGGGTCCTCACGTCGACCTCCGCGCGGGCCTCGGCCGCCACGACGTTCGCCCGCGTCCCCCCGGCTACCACGCCCACGTTGACCGTCGCGCCGCGCTCGGGATCGGTCAGCGCGTGCAGATGCTCCACGACCCGAGCGAGCTCGAGGATCGCGGACACGCCGCGCTCGGGGTCCAGTCCGGCGTGGGCCGCCCTGCCGCGGACGATCACCGTGAACGCGCTCACCCCCTTGCGCGCCGTCTTGAGGGCGCCGCCCGGGCCCATGGCGGGCTCCAGCACGAACGCCCGCGCGGCGCGCCGCGCCAGGCGCTCGACCCATCGTCTCGACTCGGGGCTGCCGATCTCCTCGTCGGAGTTCACGAACGCCACGGGAAGCGCCGGGGGATCGAGAGCGAGCTCGCGGAGGCAGCGGAGCGCGAACGCCATCTGCACGAGCCCCGCCTTCATGTCGAACGTGCCCGGCCCCCGCACGACCCCCTCCCCGACCTCGACGGGCATGTCGCGCACGGTGCCCACGGGCCACACCGTGTCCGCGTGGCCGACGAGGAGCTGCAGCGGCAGACCCGCGCGGCGTACCTGCGGGCGGGCGTACAGGTGACCTCCGCTGTGGCGCCCCGGGATCCTCCGGACGACACAGCCCGCCCTCTCCAACTCCCGGCGCAGCAGCGCCTGCACACCCTCCTGCGAGTCGGCGTCGTCGGACGGCGACTCCGCTCGGGCGAGCGCGACGAGCAGATCGACCATCGCCCCCTCGCGCTCGCGGAGCCAGGCGAGCACATCGGCCGCACGCGTTCGCTCCCTCACCGCCCGAGTCGCCACGTCAGCCCTCCGCGTAGAAGCCCGCCCGACGATAGCTCTCGTCCAGCAGCTCCACGGGGTGCACGACTCCGTCCGGAGCGCCGTCGAGGCGCAGCCCCGCGCCGATCTGCATCATGCACCCGGGATTCGGCGTCGCGACGACCTGCGCTCCGGCCCGCCGCACCGCCGCGACCTTGTCCGCCCCGATGCGCCCGCCGAGCTCGGTGTGCACGAGGCCGTAGATGCCCGCCCCGCCACAGCACTCGGACGCATGGTCCACGACGCGGACCTCCAGACCCGGGACGGCCGAGAGGACGTCGAGGGGCTCCCGGGAGATCCCCTGGGCGTGCAGGAGGTGGCAGGGATGGTCGTAGGCGACGGAGAGCGCGACTTCGGCGCCGCGCCGCGGCCCCGCCTCCGCCAGCAGCTCGCAGACGTCCCGAACCGTCGCAGCGAAGCTGCGTGCCTGCTCCGCGATCTCCGGGTCTTCGGCCAGGAGGTCCCCGTACTCCTTCATGGACGCCCCGCATCCCGCCGCGTTCACGGCGACCCGGTCCACCCCTGCGGCCGCGAAGGCGCGGATGTTCGCCCGCGCGAGGGCGCGGGCTTCCGCGAGGTCACCACCGTGCGCGTGGAGGGCGCCACAACACCCTTGGCCGCCTACGGGGACCACCTCGTAGCCGTTGGCCCTCAGCACACGCAGCGTAGCCGCATTCACGCGGGAGAAGAGGCCCTCCTGGACGCAGCCGAGCAGGACGCCGACCCGTACGCCCCGAGGCGCGAGCGTCGCGGTGTCGGCCGACGCCGCTGCGCCCGGCCGCCCGCTCCCGGCCAGATCCCCCCACGGGCGGCTCGCCACGATCATCGCGAGCGCCAGGCGCACCCTTGCCAGGAGGCGGCCTCGCGGCAGGACGCGCATCGCCGCGGCGGCCAGGCCCGTGCCGCGGAGAGCTCGTCCCACCAGGAAGAAGGCCTCCCGGCCCGCGCGGGTCCGGAAGAGGCCCAGGATCAGGCGGGTCGCCACCCCGGGCGGCCGGCTGCGCGCTGCGACGTCGCGCGCCAGCTCCAGCAGGCTGCCGTATTCGACCCCCGAGGGGCACACGGGCTCGCAGGCGCGGCAGCCGAGGCACCGGTCGATGTGCGTGCGGAACGCCTCGGAACCCGGATCGAGACGGCCGTCCACCACCGCCCGCATCAGGTGCAAGCGCCCTCTCGGAGAGTCGGCCTCGTCGCCCAGGCGGTTGTACGTGGGGCACACTGAAAGGCAGAACCCGCAGTGCACGCACGGCATCAAGCGCTCCCGCTGGATCTCGAGCGCCCTGGCCAGGAGCGCGTCGTGCCCGGAGGCCGTCGCCGTGCTCATTGCAGCGACCCCAGGTGCCACAGGACCCCGTGCGGATCGAAGGACCTCCGCAGGCCGCCCGCCACGTCCGCGGCCTCCCGCGTCGCGCCGGAC
>JBJKSF010000002.1:0-26452 GCA_046704285.1 Longimicrobiales bacterium
GGGAGGGGTGGCGCTTCCGCGGTCGCCGCGCCTCCGTCGACCACGCCCTCGAGCTCCACCGGCGCCCCCGGTCCGATCTCGAGGGCCGCCCCGGCCGCCGCGACGCGCGCGACCGGATCGGGCGCCCACATCAGAGCTCCGATCCGCACGGATCCGGGACCGCCCTGCGCGGCGCCGACTCCCTCGGCGAGCCAATCCTCGCGGGAGAGCCGGCCGAGCACCGTGCGGAACGTGGCCCCGGGCAGCGTGCCGGACGCACCCGGGATCGTCCCCCACAGAGGGACACCGGCGCGATCGCCGGGCATCGGCTCGGCGAGCGTCTCGCGGAGCGCGGACTCGGCCGCGGCCCGCGCCTGGAGCAGGCGCCGGTCGGCTCCCGCCGCCGCGAGCTGGAGGCGCGCCAGGGAGAGCGCCCCCTGAGCCAGCATGAGGAGCGCGAGCAACATGAGGACGGTCACGACGAGCGTCACGCCGGCCCGATCGCCCCTGCCGAGAGGCGCCGTCATGGGCCCCGCCACAGCAGGGGACGCCAGAGCACGGGGCGTCCCCACGCTTCCTCGCCGGTCACCAGGGAGAGCGAGAGCACCCCGCCGCTCCACTCGAACGCGCTCGGGGGCGTGTGCAGGACCTCGGGGGTGAGGGGCTGACGTCCCCCGTCGCCGCGGCGGTACCGCAGCGCACCGGCAGCGAGGTGATAGCTGCCCTGCTCGAAGACGCGCGCGAGCACGACGTGCTCCGGAACGTCCGGAGCGAGCCGCCACCGCCGCACCGGGACTTCCGGGGCCTGGGGGCAGGGCACGTCCGAGGTGCCCGCATACTCCAGAGCGCGTGCCCACCAGCCGCCGTCGGCGTCGAGCAGCAGCACCGAGTCCTTGGCAGGATCGGGCGAGCGCTGCCCCTGGTACGACACGAGGATCTCCCGCTCCGTCGGCCGCCACGGGCAGATCCGCCCCACTCCACGGAAGGCGCGCAGCACGAGCGAGTCGCCCGCGGCCACCCGCCAGTCGCGTCCGGGTCGGCCCCTGCGGACCTCCGTGCCGAGCACGTCGCGCGTCACCAGGACGGCCGCGATCCCGTCGCCGCGCTCCGACAGCCGCCTCTCCGCGGCGCGCTCGCGTACCAGCACGCCCAGCGCGAGCTGCACGAGAAGGAGCCCGAGCACGAGCGCCACCAGCGCCTCGACGACGGATACGCCAGCGGTCCCGGTCCTCACCGCGCCTCTCCGTGCGAGACCGGGACCAGGGCCTCGAGGCTCACGACCACGCCCCAGGTAGTGGACGCGTACCGCACCCGAAGGTGTCCGTCGGACGCGAGCGACCACGAGGTCGTGCCCTCGAGGGCCGCGCGGGCCCCCGCCCCGGGCTCGGCCCCCGCGCCGAGCGAATCGAGGACACGCTCCACCTCGCACACGCCGCGTTCCTCGGCCTCCGCACGGGAGAGCGTCCTCTGGGCGATGAACAGCGTGCCGGCGGTGCCGAGGACTCCCACCTCCAGCACGAGGAGCGACACGATCACCTCGGCCAGGGTGAAGCCCAGGTGGCCGAATGGCACCACCCTACCCGTGCTGCGGGCCATGCTCCTCATCGACGCCTCACGCGGCCGTATCCGGACACGACCAGCGCGGACTCGGCCGCTCCCCTACGGAACGTCAACGTCGCGCTGGCGACCTGCCCGATGCCGAGTGCGTCGTAGCGCAGGTCGCTCTCCGTGCGGCTCCGTCCGAGCCAGACGGTGACCGCGAAGTCCCGCTCCAGGTGGACCGTGCGGAGCACGGAGTCGCCCGCTTCGCTCCAGACCCTCCAGGGACCCGGGCGCACGCGCACGGTCGCCCCTCCGAGCAGGAGCGCATCGACCCTCGCCTCCGCGAAGAGCCCTACCACTGCCTCCCGGGCCCCGACGACCGCCATCCTGTCGTGCAGGGAGCGCGCGGCAGGGAGCACGGCGAGCCCCGACACGGAGATCAGGAGCAGAACGAAGGCCAGCTCGACCAAGGTGTAGCCACGGTGCATGCGCTATGATGGGCGCGGAAGCGAGGCGTGCGAATGTCCCGGTGGGCCTCCTGCGCACACGGCAGCGGCCGGCGGGGGAGTAGCGCGCCGCCGCGTCGTCGCGGCACGGACGGGCGAGCGCTTGACACCGCCGCCAGCGCCCCTTCGCTTGGGCCGGTTCCTCCACGGATCCCTCCGTCCAGGGCGCGCATGACCCGAGACGTGACCCACGCCACGGAACGAGCCCGTCGCTGGCGCCGCCTCCTGCTCCTCGGAGTGTGGGGCCTGTCCGCGGTATACGCGCTGCAGAACCTCAACCGGGGCTGGATCCCGCACGACGAAGGCACCATCGCGGAGAGCGCGGAGCGGGTCATGGACGGCCAGCTCCCGCACCGCGACTACGACGAGCTGTACACCGGCGGGGAGAGCGCGCTGAACGCCCTGGCCTTCCGCGTGCTGGGCGTCAACCTCCTGACGCCCAGGCTGGTCCTGTACGGGTTCTTCCTGGCCTGGGTGCCCGTCGTATTCTGGATCGCGTCGCAGCTGGCCGCGCCTCCCCTGGCCGTGCTCGCGACGCTGCTCGCCGTGAGCTGGAGCCTCCCCAACTACCCGGCGGCGATGCCCTCGTGGTACAACCTGTTCTTCGCGCTCTTCGGGCTGGCCGGCCTTCTCCGCTACACCGAGACGGGGCGCGGCCGCTGGCTGCTCGCCGCCGGTCTGGCGGGTGGGCTGTCCGTGCTCGTGAAGACGTCGGGGCTCTTCTTCGTGGCCGGCGTCCTGCTCTTCCTGGCCTACCGCGAGCAGGAACTGTCCAGCAGGGACGCGGCACCGCGTGAAGGTGCGTCCCGCACACACGTCGCGTTCTCGCTCGTCAGCTCCGCGCTGCTCGCCTGCTTCGTCGTACTGCTCTCGCTCCTCGTGACGGAGGAGCGATCCAGCGTGGCCGAGGTCCTCGAGTTCATCGTGCCGCTCGGGGGCCTGGCCGCGTTCGTGGGCTGGTCGGAGTGGACGGGAGGGCCGCGCGCCGGCAGCCGGGAGCGGTTCCGGACGCTGGGGCGCCTGGGCCTTCCGTTCATGGCCGGATTCGCCGTGCCGGTCGCGGGGCTCGTGCTCTTCTACGCGGCGCACGGGGCCCTCGGAGCCCTCGCCAGGGGGCTCTTCGAGACGCCTGCCCGGCGCCTGGCCTACGCCAGCACCCCTCTCTCCGCCCGCCCCCTGTGGATCGCCGTCCCCCTCGTCGCCGTGCTCGCGCTGGACTTCGCCCGGCCGAGGCGCGTCAGGCTGGGTGCGGCCGTCGTCGTCCTGGCGGGAGGCGTCGCACTGGCGGTGGCCCCGCTCTCGGCGGGACGCCTTCCATCCATGCCGATGTGGTACCTGCTCAACTCGCTGGGGCCCGTCATCGCCGTGGCGGGCCTCGCGGCGCTCGTGGCCCGGCAGCTCCGCGACGGCGACGGCGCGGAGCGCAGGCGCATCTTCGCCACCCTGTGCGTCGCGGGGGGCGCGATGCTCATCCAGTTCCCCTTCTCGGGCCCCATCTACCTGTTCTACGCCCTGCCCGCCCTGGTGCCGGCCGCACTCGCCCTGCACGGCCGGACGCCGCTCCTCCGGCGCCCCGTGTTCGCCTCCGTCGTCGCCTTCCTCCTGCTGTTCACCGTGCGCTGGGCCAACTCCGGCGAGCTCTTCAAGGCGGGTCACTTCCCGTACGATCCGACCACCGCGACGGCGCGCCTCGATCTGCCGCGCGGCGGAGGTCTGCGCGTCTCGCCGTACCAGAAGGAGGAGTACGAGAGGCTCGTCCTGGCCATGCAGAGCCTGTCCACCTCGCGGTACACGTTCGCGACGCCGGATCTGCCGCAGGTCTACTTCCTCTCGGGCCTGCGCAACCCGACGCGCACCCTCTTCGACTTCTTCGAGCAGCGGAAGGGACGGAGCCGGCAGATCCTGCGGAAGCTGGACGCCCACCACGTGAACGTGGTAGTGCTGAACCGGCGCCTGACCTTCTCGGGCCCGCCGCCCCCGGCCCTCCTGGCAGGCCTGCGGGAGCGCTATCCCGACGCCGCCATCCTCGGAGACTTCATCCTGCGCTGGCGTCCCGGGCCGCGGCTCCAGCCCGCGGGCTCGCCCGGGCACGCCCCGGCGCGCACCGAGGGGCGGTGAGCGGGCTGCGGCGCCTCCTCTCGGATCCCCGCCGCGCCGCGCTCCTCGCGGCGACGGTCGGGGTCGTCGTCTTCTCGGGAAGCCTCGCCAACGGGTTCGCGTACGACGACGCGAGGATCGTCGTGGCCGACGCGGGAGTGCACACCCTGCACGGACTGGAAACGCGTCTCTCCAAGCCGTACTGGCCGTCCGCATCCGGCGCCCGCATCGGGAACTGGCGACCGCTCACCACCGCGCTCTTCGCGGTGGAGTGGGTCGCCTCCGGCGGATCCCCGCTCGTGTTCCATCTCGTCGACGTCATGCTCCACGGGATCGCCTCGGCCCTCGTCGTGCTCCTGCTCGCCGAGCTGATGGAGGCCGAGGCCGCCGCTCTTGCTGGTATCCTGTTCGCCGTGCATCCCGTGCACGTCGAGGCCGTCGCCAACGTCGTGGGCACGGCCGAGCCGCTCTCGGCGCTCTTCCTCCTGGGGGCGGCGCTCGTGCATCTGCGTGCGCGAAACGGATACGGACTGGGGCGTGCCCTGGCGGTCACGCTGCTCTACGCTCTGGCGGTCCTGGCCAAGGAGGGAGCGGTCGTGTTCCCCCTCCTCCTCCTTCTCCTGGACGCCTCCCGCACGGACATGGACGCCCGCGGCGTGGGACGCTACGTGCGGGAGAAGGGCCCGCTGTACGCCCTCCTCGCGGCGGTGCTGGGGCTGTTCCTGATCGCCCGCTGGTCGGTGCTCGGCAGCACGCTGAGCGCACCCGCTCCGCCGGGAGCCGAAGTGCTGCGCGACATTCCGCGCATCTGGACCGTCGCTCAGGTGTGGCCGCAGTACGTGCGCCTCCTCCTCTTTCCCAGAGATCTGGCCTCCGACTACACACCCGGGCTCATCCCGATCGCGTTCGGATGGACTGCGGCCGGCGTGCTCGGCGTGTGCCTCGCGCTGACCCTCCTGGCCGGTGCCTGGCTGGCATGGCGAGCCGGCCGACCCCTCGCGCCCGGCGCCGGCTCCGTGCGCGTCGTCGGGCTCTCGGTACTGTGGGCCGGGGCGGCGCTCCTGCCCGTTGCCAACGTCTTCTTCCTCTCCAACGTCCTCCTGGCCGAGCGGACGCTGTACGTGGCCTCCGTCGGCGCGGCGGCGGCGGGGGGTTGGGTGCTGGCCGGGCTCTGTCGCCAACGCCCGCGGGCCGGGATGCTCGCCGCGGCCGTGGTGGCGCTCCTGCTGGCCGCGCGCAGTGCGACGCGCGTGCCCGTGTGGCGGAGCACGGAGACCGTCACCTCGACGCTCCTCGCGGAGCATCCCCGCGCGGGCCGCGCGTGGCTCGATCTCGCGGTCCGGCTCGCCGACCGCGGGAAGACCCAGGCGTCGATCCGGGCCTTCGGGGTCGCGCTCGGCCTGCTCAACTCGGACACGTGGGCCTGCATGCAGGCCGCGTCCCGGATCCTGGCCATGGGCCACCCGGCCGTCGCCCGGTTCTTCCTCAGGCGGGCGTGGCAGGAGCGCCCCGGCTGGGCGGCGGCTCCAGGCATGCTGGCCGCCGCCGACCTCGAGCTGCGTCGCTACCACGAGGCATCCGCGGCGGCGGCGGCGGCCACGATCCTCTCCCCCGCCAACCCCAGCATGGATCACCTCCTCGCCCAGGCCCTCGCCGGACTCGGGCGATACGCACAGGCAGTGCGCGTCCGGGCCGTCGCGCTCCGGGAGGGATTCCGGCCGGGCCTGCTGTGGATCCTGCAGGCGCGCGACCTGGTCGCCATGGGCGACACGACCGCCGCCGTGGCCGCCCTGGACTCCGCACGCGCGCACCCCCTCACGGCGGTGGAGCGGGCCGCGTGGGCGCGGACGGCGGACAGCCTGGCCGCTCCACGGGGCCCCACCCGGCGCCGCGAGCCACGCTCGCGCGCGGACACCCTGCGTCGTCCGGGCTCCGGGAGTCCTTCTCCTCGATGAGCGACCGGGCCCGGCGCCCGTTGCGCCGCCGGCCGTTCCGCGCGGGGGGCCCCTACTCGATCCCGTACTCCTGGATCTTGTACCGCAGCGCGCGTGGGGAGAGCTCCAGCAGCTCGGCCGCCCGGGTCTTGTTGCCCCCCGTGCGGTCCAGGGCCAGCTGGATGAGGTGCTTCTCCAGGCGCGCGCCGTGCCGTTTCACGGAGAGGTCGTCGCCTTCGATCGCGGCCGGACCCACCGGCGCGGGCCGCCGCACCGCCTCGGGCAGGTCCTCCAGCCCGAGGTTCGGTCCCTCGGCGAGCACGAGGGCGCGCTCGAGCACGTTCTCCAGCTCCCGGATGTTGCCCGGCCACCCGTACGCGAGGAGGATGTCCATGGCTGCGGGCTCGATCCCATCCACGCCCACGTTGAGCCGCCGGGCGTGCCGCTCGAGGAAGTGCGCGACGAGCTCCGGGATCTCCTCGCGACGCTGCCTGAGCGGGGGAAGGTGGATGGGCACGACGGCGAGGCGGTAGTACAGGTCCTGACGGAAGCGCCCCTGCTCCACCTCGTCCTCGAGGTCCTTGTTGGTCGCGGAGATGATGCGCACGTCGAAGCTGGCGGTCTCCGTGGCCCCGATCCGTCTCACCTCGCCTTCCTGCAGCGCGCGCAGGAGCTTGACCTGGAGCGAGCCCGGGAGCTCGCCCACCTCGTCGAGGAAGAGCGAGCCTCCGTGGGCCGCTTCGAAGAGACCGGCCTTGTCCCGATCCGCTCCCGTGAACGCCCCACGCACGAAGCCGAAGAACTCCGACTCCAGGAGCTGTTCGGGGATCCCGCCGCAGTTGACGGGGACGAACGGCCCTTCGGCGCGCGGGCTCTCCCGGTGGATGAGGCGGGCGATGAGCTCCTTGCCGGTCCCGCTGGCTCCGACGACGAGGACGGGGGACGTGTGGGGGGCCACCTTGTCGACGATCTGCAGGGCACGGCGCATCGCGGCGGAGTTCGCGACGATCTCCCCGAACCGGCGGTCGACCTGCACCTCCCGACGCAGACGGCCGACCTCGAGGCGGAGCTGCTCGCGCTCCTCCGCCTTGCGGACGGTGAGCAGCACCTCGTCGGCCCCGAAGGGCTTGGGCAGGTAGTCGTACGCGCCCTTCTTCATCGCCTCGACCGCCAGGTCGAGGCTCCCGTATGCGGTCATGACCAGGACGAGGGCTTCCCCGCCAGCGGCACGGTAGCGCTCGAGGAACTCCAACCCGCCGAGCCGCGGCATGCGCACGTCGCACAGGATCACGTCGGGCGCCTGCCCGAGCGCCGCGACCAGGCCCGCTTCCCCGTCGTCCGCCTGCACGACCTCGTAGCCGGCGTCGGAGAGGATGAGGCCGAGCGACTTCCTCAGGCCCGCGTCGTCGTCGATCACGAGGATCCTCACAGGCCCACCTCCGCACCTCCGATCAGGGAGCGCGCATGCTCCGTGTCAGCCCAGTCCTCGGGCGCGCCCGGCAGACGGATGACGAATCTCGCGCCCCGTCCCTCCGGTCCCGGCGTCGCCTCGATGCGGCCGCCCATCCCCTCCACCAACCGCGCGCAGATCGAGAGCCCGAGCCCCGTGCCCTTGCCGGGCTCCTTCGTCGTGAAGAAGGGATCGAAGATCAGGTCGAGGTCCTTCTCCGGGATACCCGGTCCGTTGTCCCACACCTCGATGACGACGACGCGTCGAGCCGTGAAGAGAGGATCGAGCCCCCAGCCTCCCCGATCCAGGGACACCCGGCGCCGGTGCATGTAGTTGACGCCCGGTGGATCGCCCGCACGCATCCGCGGCAGGCGGGACACGCCGCCCGCCTCGGACGAGAGGCGCACGGTGATGCGCGGGTCGGCGACGGACTCCAGGGCGTCCAGCGCGTTGAGGAGGAGGTTCACCAGCACCTGCTCCAGGCGGTGAGGATCCATGAGCACGCCGGGGACGTCGTCTGCGACCGCCCACGTCTCCTCGACGTCTTCGAGCTTGCCCTGGCTGTCGATCAGCTCGCGCACGCGCTCCAGCACCCGAGCCGGAGCCACGACGGACGGCTCCGCCTCCTTCGGGCGGGCGTAGTCCAGCAGCCCGCGCACGATCCGATCGATGCGGCGTGCCTCCGCGCGGATCGAGCCGAGCAGCTCCGTGTCCGCTCCGATCTGCTCCGCGCGCGACTGCGCGACATCCACGAACGCCATGATCGCGCCGAGGGGATTGCCCACCTCGTGGGCGATCCCCGCCGCCAGCGTTCCCACCGACGCGAGCCGCGCGGCATGCACGACCTGGTCTCGCGCCTCGATGAGCTGCCGGTTCGTGCGATCCAGGGATTCGACGTTGTCGGCCAGGAGACCCTGGTTCGCGATCAGGTGGTCCGCCATCCCGTTCACGCTGTCGCACACCTGCTGAAGCTCCAGGCTGTTCGAGCTCTCGATGCGGTGGCGATAGTCCCCGTCCGCGATCCGCCGCGCGCCCTCAGCCACGCGCTCCAGCGGCGCCACCAGGCGCTGCCGGATCAGAGTGCTCGCGAACGCGAAGAGCACCAACAGGTCGGCGACGACGAGGACCACGATGAAGAGCGCCCCCTCCGCGGGCGAGCGCAGCACCGGCAGAAGGACCGTGAGGCCCAGACCCGCCACCAGGACGGCACCCCCGAAGAGGATGCCGAGCGCCAGGAGGAGGTCGCGGCGCAGGGGAGAGGGTGCGGCCATGCCATGCTCGCATGGTGGAGGACGCGGAGGAGCCGGAGCGGCCTGCTACGCGAGAAAGGTGGGAAGCGCCGAGGTCCGGCGGCAAGTCGGCCGCTGCGCGCGACCCGCCCGGCTCCGGGTCAGTACTCGCTGCACTCGACCACGCTGGGCACCGTGGCCGGGGCCAGCTGCGCCGCGCTGCCGTGGTAGATGGCGCAGGACTGGCCGGGCACGGCCGCGTGCGCGGCCGAAGCGGACCATCCCGTGTTCGTCGCCACCGCGAACGTGATCGTGACGCCCTGGCTGGGCACGAAGCCGAGCGCGCCCGTGCTCGAGGCGTACGTGTAGTTGTCGTTGTAGTAGATGTCTTCTTCGGTGGCCAGGTTCTTCAGGTCGGCCTTCGCGGTCGCGAGGTACGCGCGCTGGCGCGTGGAGGAGTACTTGGGGATCGCGATCGCGGCCAGGATGCCGATGATCACCACGACGATGAGCAGCTCGATGAGCGTGAAGCCGGCCTGCTGCGTGCTCGCCTTCATCGGCCACCTCCGGAGTTCACGAGAAGAGGAGTCTCGAAAGCGTGGGTCCGGTCGCTCGATGGGGCGGCTCGGCAGCGGGATTGCTCCCCGCCGAACCGCCCCATCCGGCCGAAGGTCACACCCGAAGAGCGTGGGCGTAACCGGTCAAATCAAGCGCTCAGTCGCCTACGCAGCTCATCTCGCCCGGCTCGGTCGGCGTGGCGGGCGCGCCGCTCGGAGCGGAGGCGGAGCCGTAGTAGATCGCGCAGCCCAGGCCCGTGCCCAGCGCGGAGTGCGTGGCGTAGGCCGCCCAGCCGCTCGTCGAGGCGAACGGGATCGAGACGTTCACGCCCTCGGAGTTCGTGAAGGCGAGCTCGGTCGTCGAGCTCGAGTAGGAGTAGCTGTCCGCGTAGTAGATCTCTTCCTGGCTGGCCAGGTTCTTGAGGTCCGACTTCATCGCGGCGAAGTACGCCTTCTGCCTGGTGGCCGAGAACTTCGGAATGGCGATGGCGGCCAGGATTCCGATGATCACGACCACGATCAGGAGCTCGATCAGGGTAAAGCCCTTGTTGTCCCGCATGGTCCCCACTCCTCGTGGAAATGAGACTGAGCCCTTCGACGAAGCGCTTCATGGAGCAAGCCAGGGTCCAAGCGCCTCTCCGCCCGCTGGAAACATGCGTTCCGCAACCACTTAGCGAGTATTCCACAGTCCTCGTGGCGGGCCGGCGGGCCCCTGCGGGCGTGGGATTCTGCAAACATCCTGCCGTTTCACAACGGTCCCACCCTCACCGGCGCTTGGCGCTCGACGGTCCCAGGAGGGCCTGCTCCAGGGAGTCCACCTGCTTCAGCGCGATGCTCCCCTTGGCCCTCAGGACGGCGGAGTCGAACGCGGTGCGGGCCGCCGCCGTGTCGCCGCGGTGCCACTGCAGGTAGCCGAGAGACTCCCACTGCTGCCAGTAGTCCCCCTGCCCGCGCGCGATGGCCTTCTCGCGCGCCTCGGCGGCGGCGTTCCAGCGCCCCTCGGTCGCGTAGGCCCAGGCCAGCAGATGGTAGCACACCGCCGTGTTCAGCCCGTCGTGGAGCGCGATGTCGCACCAGTGCTCGGTCTCGTGCGCGTTTCCCTGGTCCGAGGCGATCACCGCGAGGTCGGACGGCGCCACGGTCAGCTTGGGGCGCTCGCGCCATGCGTACGTGAGCAGACCCTTCGCGGCCGAGTAGCGGCGCAGCACGATGAGCTTGCGCGCGATCTCGGTGAGCAGCGGATACTCCGTGCCCAGGATGTCGATGGCGGCCCGGTAGGATACGAGCGCCTGGTGGACGCGCCCCTGCCCCATGAAGAGGTCTCCCAGCACCCACTGCGAGCGCCCCGACTCGGGGTGGTCCGCGATCATCCTGCCGAAGACCGTGTTGTTGGTCTTCCAGGTGGGGGTCCGCGTCCACGTCCGCAGGGACAGGAGGGCCAGACACAGGACGAGGAGCGCCGGAGCCACGCGCGGCCGGCGGCGCGCGTAACGCACGAACAGCCAGGCGGTCGCGGCCGAGAGCCCCACGGAAGGCAGGTAGAGCGTCCGCTCCGCCAGCATCACGCCGGCCAGGAAGAAGATGTTCGAGACCGGGGAGATCGTGATGATGAACCACACCACGCCGAACGAAGCGATCCGGGCCGTGTCGCGTCCCTTGCGCATGTCCGCGCGCCGCCACAGGACCAGGGAGATCGTCAGGATCGAGAGCGCCATCGCGACGCCGGCGAGGTTCAGCCAGTTCCATCCCAGGGCGATGGGGATCACGTTGGGCGAATAGTCCGCCGACAGGGCCTGGGGGAAGACCCACAGCCGCACGTAGTTGCTCCACACCGTGGCCAGCGTCCAGATCCTGGGGATGCTCTTGAGGAGGTCCGCCCCCAGGGGCCCGAACGGGTGGGCGATGCTGCCGAGGACGTCGTAGCGCATCGCGAGCACGGCCCCCGCGGCGACGACGATGGCGGTGTAGACGCGCCAGCGCTCGCGCAGGTACGGCCCCAGATCCTCGAGGCCGATGCGTCGCTGGGCCGCGTCCAGGAGGAAGAGCACTGCCGGGAGCGTGACCGCCCCTTCCTTGATCCCGAACCCGATCGTGTACAGCACGGCGATCAGGATCGCGCGTGGCCACCGTGTCGTGGTGGGACCCCGCAGGTGGATCAGGCAGGCGAGGAGGAAGAAGAACGCCGACCCCATCTCCGAGACGCCCACGACGTTCGACACGGCCTCCACGTGGACCGGATGCACCGCGAAGATGAGGCCCCCGACGAACGCGGTGGGCGTGGACATGAGCTCGGCGAGCACGAGCACGACCAGGGCCGTGACGCCCGCGTGCGCGAGCACGTTGACCACGTGATAGAACGTCGGGTTCGAGCCCCACAGCGCCCATTGCAGACCGAGGAGCGCGGTGGTGACCGGACGCCACAGCCCGAGCTGCTTGGCGTACTCGCCCGGCCAGTACGGCGCCGCGATGGCGCTCGGCAGCGTCGCCAGCGAGTGGATCCGGGGGTTGTTGAGGACGATGTTGAGGTCGTCGTACGCGAACGTGTTCAGGATCGAGTTCGCGTACACGAGCGCGGCGAGCGCCGCGGCGAAGACCGCGGCAACGCGCGCGGACCGGAGAGGGGACTCGTACAGCTTCATCGCGCGGCTCAGGACGGAGTCCGCTCGGGCGGGAGCGCCTGCGCGCGCGCGCGTGCAGCTCGGGCCTCGGCGGTCTGGTGGAGGTGTTCGAGGAGGTCCGCCAGACGCTCCCAATCGTGGCGCGAGCGGGGATCCAGGGCCAATGCGGCGCGGCGCGCCCGTACGGCCGCCTCGAGGTCGTCCATGGCGATGTAGGCCTCCGACACCGCCGCCCACAGCTTCGCGGTCGGTCGCGCCCGTGCGAGGCCGCGCAGCGCCATGAGGAAGCCGTCGCGCGCGCGTCCCTGGAGGATGAGCTGGTCGGCCCACACCTGGTAGGCCTGGGGCAGCCGCGGCCGCTGGGCGATCGCGGTGCGCAGGAGCTCTTCGGCGCGCGCCCACTTGCGCTGCCGCCCCCAGAAGTCCGCAACCTCGACCTCCAGCCCGTAGTTGTACGGCTCGAGCTTCAGGGCCATCTCGTACTCCCTGGCGGCCTTCGCGGGCTCCCCGACGCGCATGAGCCCCCTCGCCCTCACCCGGAACGCGAGGTCCGACTCGGGGTGCTGCACGGCGAGCGTGTCGAGCACGATGTACGTGTTGAACCACGTGGGGTTGCGCTCCACCGTGCGGACGAAGAGCGCGAGCCCCGCCAGCACGCCCACCGTCCCCAGGATCCAACGCGCCCGCTCCGACGCCTTCTCGGCGATGGCCGCCGCGACGCCGGCGACGGCGAAGGCGGCGCCGACCGACGGGAGGTACAGCGTGCGCTCCGCGAGGAGGATGCCCACCCGCACGACGAGGTTCGAGACCGGCAGCACCGCGAGGGCGAACCAGAGCAGGCCCACGGTGATCGCCGGAGCGGCGCGCCGCGCGCGCCACGCCACGGCCGCGAGCAGCGCCAGGACCAGGGCACCGAGCACCACGATCGCGTTCACGGACGACGACGGCAGAAGCACCGCCGGGGCGTAGTCCGCGCTCAGCACGCGTGGGTACAGCATGAGGCGGAGGTATTGTGGGACGATCGTCAGCTCGGTGAGGACGCGCCCGGCGTACGTGAGGGTGTGCACCGTAGGAGAAGGAATCGCTCCGACGACCGAGCCCAGCACGGACCAGCGCACCACGAGGTAGATCCCCAGGGTGGCGGTCAGGCCCACCCAGACCGGCATCTCGCGCCAGACCCGGCGCAGGAGCGGCCGGCCGCCTCCCCCTGGGCGGAACAGCTCCAGCAGCACCAGGATCCCGGGGAGCGTCACCGCGATCTCCTTGCCCCCCAGGCCGAGGAGATAGAGCGCGCACAGGCCGAGGAGCCGCGCCCCCCGCTTCCAGCCCGTCCACTCCGCCCCGTCCAGGTAGAGGAGGCAGGCCAGCAGGACCGCGATGGCCGCCCACATCTCGGCCTGACCCACCAGGTTCGCGACCGCCTCCACGTGCACGGGGTGCACGGCGAAGAACAGCGCCCCCGCGAGCGCGCCGGGCAGCGAGACGAAGCGCATCAGGAGGGCGAGCACCAGCAGGGACGCCGCCGCGTTCGCCGCCACGTTCACGGCGTGGAAGCCGAGGGTGTTCCCACCCCACAGCCGCCACTCGGCGGTGAAGGCTGCGATCGTGACCGGGCGGTAGAGGCCGGACCCGGGGATCGGGTGGCGCCAGTACGGACCCAGCAGCGCCTGGTGCCAGTGTGCCTGGGTGACCACCGGGTTGAAGCGCACTACCTGGTTGTCGTCGTACGCGAAGCCGTTTCCGAGAGAGTTCAGGAACGCCGCGACCGCCACGAACAGGACGAGCCAGCGGGCCCGGGTGACCGTCATCGCCCGTCCGACCCGGACGACAGGCGCTCCCCCTCGGACCCCGGGCCCAGCCGGTCCGCCGTCCGCCAGGCGGGGACGGACGGAGGCTCCCAGCGTGGGGCCGGTGGCGCGAGCAGATTGTAGCGTACGATCGACCAGAGCGCGGAGACGCCGTCCCTCCACCCGATCTTCTTGCCCTCCGCGTAGGAGCGCCCGTGGTAGCTGATGGGCAGCTCGTAGATCCTGGCCCCGCTCTGCGCCAGGCGCGCGGTCAGATCGGGCTCGATCCCGAAGCGCTCGGCGGACAGAGGCAACGACTGCAGCAGCTCCCGGCGCACCATCTTGTAGCACGTCTCCATGTCCGTAAGGTTCACGTCCGTGAACATGTTGGACAGGATCGTGAGGAGCCGGTTGCCCACCGAGTGCCAGAAGAACAGCACGCGGTGGGGTCCCCCCAGGAACCGCGAGCCGTAGACCGCGTCGGCCTGCCCGGAAAGGATCGGCTCCATGAGGAGCGGGAGCTCCTGCGGGTCGTACTCGAGGTCCGCGTCCTGGACCACCACGACGTCTCCCGTCGCGCGTGCGAAGCCGGTCCGCAGCGCGGCTCCCTTGCCGGCGTTCTTCTCGTGCAAGACGAGCTGGTCGATGAGGCCCTCCGCCTCCAGGCGGCGCAGCAGGTCCCTGGTCCCGTCCCTGGAGCCGTCGTCGACGACCACCACCTCCAGGCGGAGGGGCACCTCGCGCACCCTGCGCAGCAGGACCTCGACGGTGGCCACCTCGTTGTAGCAGGGGACCACGACGGAGAGCACCACGCGATCCCAGGGAAGGCCTCTGGACGGCGCGCGGCCGGAAGGACGCGACGTCGGGTTCGGCTCCGGATGGGTCATGCTGACCTGCCTTCGTCGACGGGTGGCTGCTGGTACGGCGTTCGGGGGTTACTCGGCGATTCCGTAGCGGTTCAGCTTTCGGTACAGCGTGGACGGATCGATCCCCAGGACCTCGGCGGCCCGCGTCTTGTTGCCGCCCTCCGCCTGGAGAACCCATTGGATGTACGCCTGCTCGATCCGCTCCATCGTCGGGTTGGCCGGTGAGCCGGCGGCGACCAGGCGCTCCGGCACGGGCTGGCTCACGCGCTCGGGCAGCGCCTCCGGCGCGAGCACGGTCCCCTTCCCCACCACCGCCGCACGTTCCAGCGCGTTCTCGAGCTCCCGCACGTTGCCGGGCCAGTCGTAGCGGGCCATGACCTCCAGCGTCTCGTCGGGGAGATCGAGGGGCGCCTCCCTGCCTTCCCGCTCGGCCAGGCGCTTGAGGAAGTGGCGAGCGAGCAGGGGAATGTCGTCCT
This sequence comes from Longimicrobiales bacterium, assembly GCA_046704285.1. Lineage (GTDB taxonomy): Bacteria > Gemmatimonadota > Gemmatimonadetes > Longimicrobiales > Gaopeijiaceae > SZUA-318. The sequence continues at coordinate 15,042 of JBJKSF010000002.1, forward strand.
TGCGGTCGCGCAGCGGGGGAAGCCTCAGCTGGATGACGTTGAGACGGTAGTAGAGGTCCCCACGGAAATTCCCCTTGCGGATCTCGTCCTCCAGATCCCGGTTGGAGGCCGCGATGATGCGCACGTCGACCGGAACCGCTTCCGTGGAGCCGACGGGGATCACCTCGCGCTCCTGGATGGCCCGGAGCAGCTTGACCTGCGTCGCGGGGCTCATCTCCGCGATCTCGTCGAGGAAGAACGTGCCGCCCTTGGCCGCCACGAGCAGGCCGTCCTTGTCCTTCACCGCGCCCGTGAAGGAGCCTTTCAGGTGGCCGAACAGCTCGCTCTCCAGCAGGCTCTCGGGCAGCGCGCCGCAGTTGATCGAGAAGAAGGGGCGCTCCGCGCGCTCGGAGAGACCGTGGATGTACCGGGCGATCACCTCCTTTCCGGTTCCGCTCTCGCCGCACACGAGGACGGTGGAGTCCGTGGGGGCCACCGTCTCGGCCAGGCGCAGCACGTCCCGGAACAGCCGGTTTCCTCCCACGGGCCGGTCCGAGCCGGAGCGCTCGCGCCGGCGGATCTCCTTCTTGAGCTGCTTGTTCTCGACCTTGAGCTGCCTCGCCTCGGCCGCACGCCCGCAGATGGTCAGGAGCTCGTCGTTGGAGAACGGCTTCTGCAGGTAGTAGTAGGCCCCGCGGTTCACTGCCTGCATCGCCGACGACAACGACGCCTGCGCCGTCATCAGGATGACCGCCATCTCCGGATCGACCTCCCGGGCGCGCTCCAGCACGTCGAGCCCGCCCGCTCCCGGCATCTTGATGTCGGTCAGCACGATGTCGGGCCGGGCCGCCGCGATCGCCGCCAGCGCCTCCTTGCCCGAGCTGGCCGTGCTCACGTCGTAGCCCTCGCTGCGGAACAGGATCCGCAGCGTGTCCAGGATGGCGGTCTCGTCGTCGACGACCAGGATCTTGACTTTCCCGCTCACGGCTTCGCTCCCCCGGCCGATCCGTCGGCGCCGGGAAGATAGATGACGAACTCCGCCCCGCCGCCCACCGCCCGGTCCACGAACACGGCACCGTCGTGCGCCTCGACGGCCCGGTATACGACTGCGAGGCCGAGGCCGCTGCCCCCCTCCCGCGTCGTGAAGAAGGGATCGAAGATGTGACCCAGCGTCTCCGGCGCGATGCCCGGGCCGGTGTCGCGGATGCGCAGGCAGACCGGCCGCGGAATACGCGTGCCCCGCGGGTTCGGGCGATCCCAGAGATCCTCCACGACCACCGTCACCCGCCCCCCCTCGCCCGCGAACTGCACGCCGTTCAGAACGAGATTGAACACGGCCCGATGCAGGAGGTCCTCGTCGCCGGGCACCCACGTCGGTCGGTCGAGGCCCTCGCACACGACCTCGACCTTCTCGGCCTCCGGGTGCTGGCGCACGAGCGTCACGCAGTCGCGCGCCACCCCGGAGAGATCGACCCGACCACGCGACAGGAGCTTGAGGCCGGAGTACTCGAGGAACTCGGAGAGCAGCCGGCTCAATCGGTCCGACTCGCTCAGCACGAGCCTCTCGAGGACCGTGCGATCATCCAGCGCGAGCTCCGGGCGGATGAGCTGCTCCACGGCGCTGCGTATGGACGCCAGGGGGTTCTTGATCTCGTGCGCGAGCGATGCCGACAGCTCGGCCACGGCTTCCAGCCGCTCGGCTCGCCGATGCAGCACCTCCAGCCGCTCGCGGTCCGTGACGTCCTGGAAGAGCGCAGTGACCGACGGAGCCTCGCGCTCCCCCCGCTCCAGGACGGCCGTGCTCATTCCGAGCCTCCGGTCACGGCCGTCCGTCGTGACGAGCACGCTGGTCCGCTCCACGGCGCGCCGCTCGTGGATCGAGCGCTCCAGGATCGCGCCCATCCCCGGAGCGAGCCGGTTCACCTCCTCGATCACCCGCCGACCCGTCCACGCGGGGATGGACAGACCCAGCAACATCGCCGCCGCGGGGTTGGCGTAGGCGAGGCGACCCTCGCCGTCCACCGTGAGCACGCCCGTGGCCAGGTTCGCGAGGATGTCCCCATGGTCCAGACGGAGCTGGCGCAACTCCGACTCCACGGCGCCCAGCGACAGACCGGCGCGTCGGAGGCGGTCGCCGACAAGCCCCGTGATCAGAGCGACGACCGTGAAGAGCACGAGCTGCAGCGCGACGCTGAACCCGAAGACGCTGTTGTAGCCCCAGACGAGGTCCGCGAAGTACACCATGCTGGCCAGCGCGCCGATGAGCAGCCCGCCCGGGAGGGGCAGCAGCAGCGCGCCGGAGCTGATCACCAGGATGTAGACGAACGCGAAGTTGCTGTTGGGCCCGCCGGTGACGTGGATGATCCCCGTCACCAGCAGGACGTCGAGGATCACGTGGCCGTACAGGAAGTTCTCGCCCGGCTCCCGGTGGCGGAGGTGCGTGTACCAGAAGGACGCCGCGGTCACCCCGAACGCGACCAGGAACATGATCGTCACCAGCAGGGTGTCCTCGGCGCGCAAATCGGGCCACTTCAGCAGCGCGGCGAGGAGGATCCCGGTAACCAGCGTCAGCCGGCCGAGGTAGAGCCACCGGAGGAGATCGCGCCGCCCGAAGAGCTGACCGGGGCTCGTGGTCTCCGGTGGAGGCGCAGTGAGGGTTTCCAAGGATCGGGAGCTCGTCGAGCGCACGCGGGATGGAGGCCTCGTCACAGTCCGAGCGTCCAAGATACGCCTCGCTCCTCGCAATCTGCAATGCGGTCGATCTTGCAGATTGCAGGGTGCTCCGCGCCCGCCGGCCGCGCGACCCTGAGGAGGGCGTTCGGTCCGACGGCACGCGCACGGCCCCGGCGGGCCGCGCGGGGCTCAGGGGCGGGTCGGCCTCAGGTGGCCGGTGGACGCGACGAGGTCCCGGATGCGACGGAGCTGCGTCTGCACGCTCTCCAGGGCCTCCTTCATCGCCGCGTCGCCCTCGACGTCCATGAGCGCCAGCTGCACCTCGGCGAGCGCCGAGGTCAGCGGGTTGTTCACGTCGTGGCGGACCCGGGCGATCCGGGCCAGCACGGCCTGCAGCTCGAGCATCGTGCCGCTCGCCGCGGCCGGGTCGCGGACGTGCGCCAGCGCCTCGTCCAGGGTCGCGGCCGGCGAGAGGGAAAGCACGCGCACCCTGACCGCATCTCCTTCGCCTTCCAGGAGGGCCAGCATCCAACCGTGGTTCGCCGCGGTGACCGGCCGCGCCACGGCGAGGATCTCCTCGGCGGTGACCGAGGCGCAGTCGACGATCACGAGCCCGGGAGCCAGGCCGTCCCGCTCCGCCAGGAAGGAAGCCGCCTCGAGCGCGCGGGCCTCCGGCCCGGCCACGGAGAGGAGCGCGTCGCGCGAAGGTCCGTGGCCCGCCAGAACGTAGAGGGGAAGCATGTCGGTCATCGTGCACAATTGTGACGAGGTGGGCACCTGGCCGCAACGCGGCGCCCGGCTCACATTGTCGCCCATGATCGACACCCGACTGCTGGACGTGGCGCGCGGAGACGAGCCCGCGGACGTGGTCCTCTCCGGAGGGCGCGTCGTGAACGTCTTCACCGGAGAGATCGAGCGGGCGGACGTGGCGCTCGCCGGCACCCGTGTGGCCGGCGTCGGTGAAGGCTACGAGGGCCGGACCGCGATCCCGCTCGACGGCGCGTATGTCGTACCGGGGCTCATCGACGCGCACGTGCACATCGAATCGAGCCTCGTGACCCCGCCCGAGTTCGCGCGTGCGGTGGTGCCGCGAGGAACGACGACGGTGGTGGCCGACCCGCACGAGATCGCGAACGTGCACGGCGCCGCCGGAGTACGCTTCATGTTGGACGCGAGCGAGGGCCTGCCCCTCGGCGTCTTCGTCATGGCCAGCTCGTGCGTGCCGGCCACGTCCATGAGCACGTCCGGGGCCTCCCTCGACGCCGCCGACCTCTCCGCGCTGGCGCGCCATCCCCGCGTCCTCGGCCTGGCGGAGGTCATGAACTTCCCCGGCGTGATCGCCGGGGATCCCGGGGTGATGGAGAAGATCGGTGCGTTCGCGGGACGGCCGGTGGACGGCCACGCCCCCGGTGTGCGCGGCCGGTGGCTCAACGCCTACGTCGCCGGCGGACCCGGCTCGGACCACGAGTCCACCACGGCCGAGGAGGCGACCGAGAAGCTGCGCCGCGGGATGTGGGCCTTCCTGCGGGAGGCCACCAACGCCCACAACCTGGACGCGCTCCTGCCGGCGGTGACGTCCGCGAACGCGCGTCGCGTCGCGCTGTGCACGGACGACCGCGAGCCGCCGGACCTGCTCGACGAGGGGGGGATCGACGGGATGGTGCGCCGCTGCATCGCGGGGGGACTCGCTCCCGTGGAGGCAGTCCGCCTGGCCACCTTGAACCCCGCGGAGTACTTCGGGCTCCGGGACCGCGGAGCCACCTCACCGGGCCGGCGCGCCGACCTCCTCGTCGTGGACGACCTCGAGCGGCTCCGGATCCGTCAGGTGTGGGTCGGTGGCGCGAAGGTCGCGGAGGACGGGCGCTGCCTGCCCTGGCCGGCCGCGCCGTCGCCCGAGCCTCCCCCGCCCTCCATGAGGGTCGAGCTCTCGCCGGACGCCTTCCGGATACCCGCCCGGGATGGCAGCGCACGCGTGATCGAGGTAGTGCCCGACCAGCTCGTGACCGGTACGCGTATGGAGCGGCCGCGCGTGCGGGCGGGCGAGGTCGTTCCGGATCCGGACCGGGACATCCTGAAGATCGCCGTGGTGGAGCGCCACACGGGAAGCGGCCGGGTCGGCCTCGGGCTCGTGAGGGGGATCGGTCTCGCACGCGGAGCCATGGCCGGCACCGTGGCACACGATCACCACAACCTCATCGTCGTGGGAGCGGACGACGCCTCGATGCACACCGCGGCCCGGGCGGTCGTCGAGGCTGGAGGCGGCCTCGCCGTCGCCGAGGGCGAACGGGTGCGGGCGCTGCTGCCGCTGCCCGTCGGCGGCCTCATGTCGCCGAGCCCCGTCGAGGAGGTCCGGGCTCTTCTCGACGACGTCGTCGCCGCGGCCCACGCCCTGGGATCGCGCCTGCACGATCCCTTCATGGCGATGTCGTTCCTGGGCCTCGAGGTGATCCCCCGTCTCAAGATCACCGACCGGGGGTTGATCGACGTCGACGCGTTCCGGCCGGTTCCGCTTTGGGCGTGAAGCTCCGGAGGGCGCTGGGCGCGTTCCTCCTGGTAGCGACGTACGCCCCGCTGTACCTCCTGCTCGATCCGGCCGTCACGGGCCTCGCCGGACGCACGACCCGCGCCGTCACGGGCGTGGCCTGGCTCTCGGGCCTCGAGGGCACGCTCCTGATCGCGGTGACCGCGGCGCTCCTCGCGTGGCTGCTTCCCGGGCGGCCCCTCGCGTCGCTCGCCGGGCGGATCGGGGAGGCCCTGACCCGCCCGTCCCGCCGTGTCTTCGCGGCCGCCGCGGGAGGGGTGACGTTCCTCCTCTCGGCCGCCTTCGCCTGGTTCTTCCTGGGAGGGCTCCCCTCGTCCGTCGACGAGATGGTGCAGCTGCTGAACGCCCGGGCGCTGCTGCACGGGTCGGCGGCGCTGCCGCTCCCCGGGCCCGCGGCGGCCTGGATGGTGCAGAACAGCGTCCTCACCCCGTCCGGGCTCGCCTCGATCTACCCTCCGCTGCACACGCTCGCCCTGGCGCTCGGGCTGGCGGCGGGAGCGTCCTGGCTGGTCGGCCCGCTCGCGGCCGGGGTGGCGACGGGGGTGGGCTCCCTGGTCTTCGAGCGGCTGCTCCCGAGCCTCCGCGAAGCTCGTGTTGCCGCCGCTCTCACGGCCCTGAGCCCGTTCGTGATCTTCCTGGGAGGAACCCAGCTGAGCCATACGACGGCCGCCGCTCTCGTCGTGACGACCGCATGGTGCGCGCTGCGGGCGCGCGACGGCGGCGCGCCGTGGGCGCTCGCCGCCGGAGCGGCGACCGGAGCGGTCGTGTGCACGCGCCCGTGGACCGGTCTCGTGCTGTCCGCCGTGATCCTGGCGACCCTCTGGCTTCCGCGGGCGCTACGCGCTCCGGCCCGATGGAGCGCGGTCCGTTCGGGTCTCCTCATCCTCGGCGGCGCGCCCTTCGCCGCCCTCCTCTTCTGGTGGAACCAGCACCTGTTCGGAAACCCGCTGCGGCTCGGCTATATCGCGGCGTTCGGCCCCGCGCACGACCTCGGCTTCCACACCGACCCGTGGGGCAACGTGTACGGCCCCATTCAGGCCCTGGCCTACACCGGGTCGGACCTCGTTCAGCTCGGCACGCATCTCCTGGAGTCTCCGCTGCCCGCGCTCGCGCTGATCGGCGTCGGGCTGCTCGCGGCGCGGCGCCTGCCCCGGGGCAGCGGAACCCTGCTCGCCTGGGCCTTCGGGGCCGTGGGAGCCAATGCCCTGTACTGGTACCACGGCCTCCACATGGGACCGCGCATGCTGTACGAGTCGGCGCCTGCGTGGGTCGGCCTGTGGGTGCTCTCGGTCGCCGCGCTGGCTCGGGAGGGAACGGGCCTGGCCTCCCCGTTCCGGCGCGCGGTCGCGTGGGCGGCGGCGCTCTCCCTGCTCGGCGGAGTGCTGCTGGTGCACGGGCGCGCCGAGTCGTACGCGACGACCCCGGCGGAGCGGAAGGCGGCGACACTCCCGGACCCTCCGGCCGGCGAGGCCGCCCTGGTCTTCGTGCACGGGAGCTGGGCCTCGAGGATCGCGGCGCGCCTGGAGGCCATGGGAATGCGCCGGGATTCGGTCGAGACGGCGCTGCGCCGCAACGACATCTGCGAGGTCGACGCGTACGCGCGCTGGCGCGCGCAGGGCGCCCGCCCTCCCGCGCCGACGCTCTCCTTCCAGCGTCTGCCGGGGTCTCCGCCCGATCTGGAGCAGCGGGCGCTGTCGCCCGGGAACGTGGTACTGGTGGCTCCGGGCCGGAAGCCGGACGCCGAGTGCATCCGTCAGGCCCGGTCGGACCGCTTCGGGACGATCGAGATGGAGCCGCTTCTGTGGCAGGCCCCTCCGTTCCGGGGCGCACACCTGGTCCTGGCCCGTGACCTCGGGCCGGAGACGAACGCGGCAGTGCGCGACTCCTTCCCCGGTCTCACTCCCTGGGTCTACGTGGACGCAGGGCCCGACCGGGGTCCGCGCCTGCTCCCGTACGCCCAGGGCATGCGCCTGCTCTGGGGGGACTCGGGAGCGGCCGGCGGGTCGTCGGGGTGACGTCGCCGCGGAGGACCGTCGTGGGTCAGCGACCTGCTACGGTGAGGGGCACCTGGAGCGTCTCGCCGGCGTAGATCCGGCTGCCGTCCAGGCCGTTGACCTCCTTCAGGGCGCCCACCGTCGTGTCGTGGTCGCGCGCGATCGTCCAGAGCGAGTCGCCCTCGCGCACCTTGTAGCTGGACGCCGACGCGACGACGTCGCTTCCCGGCACCCGGAGGGTCTGGCCCACGTAGATCCGGCTGCCGTCCAACCCGTTGACGTCCTTCAGGGCGCGCACGGTGGTGCCGTGGTGGCGCGCGATCGTCCACAGCGACTGGCCTGCGCGCACCTTGTACGTCGACGCCGACGTGGGCGTGGACGCCGATGCGGGCGTGGACGCGGATGCGGGCGTGGACGCGGATGCGACGACCTCCGCGGGCGTGGACGAGCGTGTCCGGATCGACTGGACGTACGCGACGTAGCGCTGCGGGAAGACGGCGATGTGGTAATGGGGCGGGTAGAACTCGCGCGTGGCCTGGAGGACGTGCGCCGACTCCAGACTCAGGAGCACGCCCTCGAGCCAGCTTCGGCACCGCGGGTCGGAGCTGTAGTGCAGGTCCGCGGCGATCCCCGTCGGGTGCACGGAGTTCGGCGACGCCTGGGGGGGCTGGCGGTCCTCGGGGCGCGTGAGGCTCGTGACCACGAGCTTCCTCCCGCAGGCGTCGCGGTACTGTGCCGACAGGCGCCGCAGGAAGAGAGCGAGCTGGGGCCGCGCGTACGGGTAGGACACGTCCTTGAGCGCCATGTTCGCGTCCGGACGAACGGGCACCAGCCATCCCTTCCTCACGAAGTAGTAGACCTGAGCAGGGGTCTTGAGGAACGTGAGGTGGTTCCGGCGAGCGGCCGCTTCCTGGCGAGCCATGGCCTCCGGCGAGCCGACCAGGCTCTGCGCGGAGACGGGTCGGGCGGCACCGAACAGCAGGGGCCACAGCAGGGACACCGCGACGACCGCCGTCGGTCGAATCCGGCTCGAGTCTCGGTGGGCTGCTGGGGCTTTCGTCATGCCTCTAGGTGGTGGGAGTCCGGCTGCTCGGGTCCAGAACGCAGGAAGAAGCCTTCGGAACCATCAGTAAACATTTGACGTCGAACGCACAAGGATCTCGTCGACGGCACGTTCCTCTCGCCCCACGGAGGAGAGACGGAGCGAAACCTGTGGCGCGGCGCGAGTCCATCGCACCTACTCGCCCGGTCGGGCCGCCTCGGGACCCGATCGAGGAGGAGCATCGTCGGCTCGCCTTTCGGCGGGCCGGGGAGGCCCGCCGAAAGGCGAAGCCGTCCCGCTCAGGCGGCCTGGACCCAGCCATCCTTGGCCGCGGCGTACCGCTTCGCGACCTTGTCCCAGTTCACGACGTTCCACCACGCCTTCAGGTAGTCGGGACGCCGGTTCTGGTAGTTCAGGTAGTAGGCGTGCTCCCACACGTCGACGCCGAGGATGGGCGTGAAGCCGTCCATGAGGGGGCTGTCCTGGTTCGCCGTCGAGAAGCACGCGAGGTCGCCGATCGCACTGACGCACAGCCACCCCCACCCCGACCCGAACTGACCCGCGGCCGCCGACGTGAGCTTGGACTTGAAGTCGTCGACCGAGCCGAACGCCTTCTTGATCGCGCTGGCGAGCTCTCCGGAGGGCGCGTCCGCTCCGCCGGGCGTCATGATGTCCCAGAACAGCGAGTGGTTGTGGTAGCCACCGCCGTTGTTGCGCACCGCAGTCTGAATGTCCGCCGGCAGCGAGCGGATACCACGCAGGATCTGCTCCGCCGAATATCCGTGCAGCGCCGGATGCTTCTCCAGCGCCGCGTTCAGGTTCTTGGTGTAGCCCGCGTGGTGCTTCCCGTGGTGGATCTCCATCGTGCGGGCGTCGATGTGGGGCTCGAGGGCATCCAGTGCGTAACCCAGGTCGGGCAACTGGAAGGGGTAGGCCATGCCGCGCTCCTTGGCTTTGGAGGGTCCTTCCGAACGTCGATGAGCCGGCGTTCCGCCGAGCCTCGGGAGTGCCTACCTTGGGTCGGGGAGTGCCGTAGAGGATCTTAACAAGGCGGCTGAACGCCGCAAACCCGGAAGCGCGCCGCGCTTTCAGCGGTCCACGCACGGAGCCACGTGGAAGAGCGACCCAGCCCCCGCAGGATCCTGCTCGTGGATTGCGACGCGTTCTACGTGCAGGTCGCCCGCCTCGAGGACCCCGGGGGGGCCGGCAAGGCGCGGCTCTTGATCGTGGGGGGATCCGCGTCCGCGCGCGGCGTGGTGACGTCCGCCTCGTACGAGGCCCGCGCGTTCGGCGTGCACTCGGCCATGCCCACCGCCCAGGCGATCCGCCTCTGTCCCGGAGCCACGGTCGTCCCCGTCCCGCGGGCGGCGTGCGCACGGAGGAGCCACGCCGTCCGGGCCGTGATGGACGAGCTCGCCCCGGTCGTGCAGCCCGCTTCCATCGACGAGTTCTACCTCGACCTGAGCGGCACGGAGCGGCTCTTCCACGACGAGAGCCTCGAGCGGACGGCGTGGCGCATCCGGAGCGAGGTGCTCCGGCGCGCGCAGATCTCGGTCTCCGTGGGAGGCGGGACGCGCAAGCTCATCGCGAAGCTCGCGGCCAGCCGGGCGAAGCCGGCGGGAGTCTGCGTCGTGCCCTTCGGCGCCGAGGAGGCGTTCCTGAGAGGGCTCGACCTCGCGGACCTCCCGGGAGTCGGTCCGGCCCTGGTCGACGAGCTCGGAAGGAGGGGGCTCGTGCGCGTCGAGGACGCCCTGGGCGTGCAACTCGAGTGGCTCCAGGAGTGGCTGGGAGCCGGCCGCGGCCTCTGGCTCTACCGCCGCGTCCGCGGCGTCGACGAGAGCGAGGTGGATCCCGACGAGCGTCGCAAGTCGATCTCGTCGGAGCGCACGTTCGCCCAGGACCTCGACGACGACGACGTGCTGGAGCGTCTGCTCCTGGAACTCTCCGGGTCGGTGGCGGCCGCGCTGCGTCGGGGGAGGCTGCGGGCACGGACCGTGACGGTGAAGCTGCGGGACCGAGACTTCCGCACGCGGACCCGCAGCCGCACCGTGCCGGAGCCCGTCGAATCGGATGCGGCCGTCCACGAGGCGGCGCGCGCGCTCCTGCGCGACCTGCGAGGCGAGCGCAGGATGCCCGCTCGCTTGCTCGGCGTGGGCCTGACGGGCCTGGTAGAGCGGGCGGGGGCGCGCCAGCTCGGCCTCTTCGCCGATCCCGCCGCCGACGCGTCGGAGCGCGACCGGGAGGTCTCCCGCGCCGTGGACCGGGTGCGCGACCGCTTCGGCGACGAGGCCGTGGTGCGCGGGCGGACCCTGGACCGGGGAGCGGACGAGAAGGAGTGAGAGGAGTGAGAGGAGCGGGGGTCCGCGAGACCCCGGCCCGGGGATATCTGCGTGGCGCGAGGCGGACGGCATGCGGTGCCGGCGTCGCAGTGCGCCGCGCAGGCTAAGGCGAGCCCCGAACAAGGAGACGTCGAGGGTGGCGAGCCGGCCCCGGGCCGGGGTCTCCCGAATCCCCGCTGCCCACCGCGCCTCAGCGACGGTCGCGCGCCGTCAGCCTCGCCAGGTAGCGCCCGCCCTCCCGGACGAGCACCTCCACGCTCCAACCGGCGGCGCGCGCGATCTCCGTGAGCGTATCCGCATCCACGAACACGAACGGGAACGGCGCTCCGCGCACGCCCTCGAACGCGACCTGGTAGTGGATCTCCCCGGGATAGCGCCCGTCCCCCGGATCCTCCCAGTCGCGCGGATCCGTCGAGTCGAGGAGCACCTGCCCACCCGGCCCCAGGTGGGCACCGAGCGCCTCCAGGAACGCGGGCAGCCCCCCCAGCGTCCCCGCGAGGCCGGCTCCGTTCATCAGGACGAGGATCGTGTCGAAGCGCTCGCCGGCGGGAAGTGCGTCCAGCCCGCCCGGACGCACGTCGCCGACGCCGCGCTCACGCAGGATCCGTGCAGCCGTGGGGAGCGGCTCCGCCGCCGTGACGTCGAGCCCCCGTTGGATCAGGGCGACCGCGTGCGCGCCGGCCCCCGCACCCAGGTCCAGCACGCGGCCGCGCGCGGCGTCGAGCGCCGCGCGCTCGAGCGCCGGCATCTGGTCGGGTGTGCGGAAGAACACCGCCACCGCCTGGTCCTCAGGCTCCCCGACGTCGCTCAGGGCCGTGAGAACCACGTCGACACGACCCGAC
>JBJKSF010000003.1:0-6378 GCA_046704285.1 Longimicrobiales bacterium
CCCCGCAGCCGCGGCCGACCGGGACCGGTCCCGACCGGAAGGAGGCCCCGCCTCCCGCGCGCTCGCCGGATGCCGGGCCGGGATCCGTCGCGCCCGAGGTTCCCGCGCCCGCGCCGCCCGCGCCGGAGCCCGATTCGGAGGAGACCACGGTCGAGATCGACGGCGCGGCGTGGATCGTCCGGCTGCGCGGCAGGGCGGGAGGAGGAGCCAGTGCTGCGGTCGTCTCTCCCGTCCCGCTGCTGCTCGTGAGCTTCAGCCCCGTCGGGGAGGGAGACGGTGGGCGCGAGCGGGAGGCTTTCGTGGTCGGACGGACGCTCGCCGCGCTGACCGCGGACCAGTTGGAGTGGACGTTCCGGAGGGCGGTCCCACGGCCTTCGGGCCGGCCGGGTGGGGCGCCGCCGGGCCCCGCCGCAGGCCCCGGCGGGCCGGAGGGGTGAGGAAGCTCGTACCGTCCTTCCGAGGGGACGCTGCTCGTGTCGCCCCGACACGAAAGCGCGTCGTCCGGACACACGGGCGCCCTGGCCGTGGCAGCCGTTTTGCTCCCGTCGCCGTTGTCGCACAACGACTCCTGCCTCCCATGTACCTTTGGGCACGAAGAGTGCGTAGGGGGTCCTCAGCAAGCGTGCCTGGATCGCGGGCCGCGACGACCTGCACAGACGAGGACCCGATGACGAAGACGGGAGGACAGGCCGCACAGGCCGGCGGGCAGGAGGACGGGAGCACCCTGCGCGGGATCGTGATCTCCCCCTCGATCGCCTCCGACGAAGAGGCTTCGAGGCCGCGGATTTCGGCGTTCATCTGGGGCGGAAAGGTACGCCCGGCGCCGACGCTTCCGTTCGGTCGCTGGAAAGGGGCCGCGTAGCGGTCCCCCGTGCGCCATCCGCAGGACCGGACCCCCCGGGCGGCTCCGCCGCCGGGGGGTTTTCGCGTGAGCGGGGCGTCCTGCGACCCCCCGTGGAGAACCAAAGAGGGCGCTGGCTCGTAGGATCCACTTGGGAGTAGAACGCGACAGGGTGGCTCCATTACCTTGCTGAGCGCCGCACCTGGGCCACGCGTGATGGCCAGGACGTGCGGCGCGACGGCTCACCATCCATGGAAGGCCCTCAACACGGTGCGACCACGCGGTGTCTTTCAAGAGGTCTGACACGGCCAGCGATGGCGCGTTGGTCCGGCGGGCGCGGCAGGGCGACGAGGCGGCGTTCGGCGGCCTCGTGGAGCGGTATCAGAGAGCGGCATACGCGGTAGCCTTGTCCGTCACCGGACGCCACGAGGACGCGGAAGACGCTGCGCAGGAATCGTTCCTGGTCGCGTTGCAGCGGCTGGAGGAGTGTCGCGAGCCGGACCGGTTCGCGGGGTGGCTGATGACGATCGTGAGGAACCGCTCGCGGAATCTGGTGCGTCGCGAGTCGGTACGGGCGAGCGATCAGGTGCCGGCGGGGGCGAGCTCGAGCGGACCCACGCCGGAGCGCTCGGCCGAGACGACGGAGCTGCGGGAGAGGCTGGACGAGGCGCTGGGAAGGCTCTCGGACATACAGCGGCAGGTGGTCCTGCTGCACGACATGGAAGGGTGGAAGCATCGGGAGATCGCAGGGCTGCTCGGACTCCCCTCGGGGACGGTCCGGTCGCACCTGCACTTTGCCCGGAAGGCGCTGCGGGAGTCGCTGGGGGACTCTCTGACGGCGCGTTCGAACCGAGGAGGGCGGAATGAGCCCTGATGACAGGACTTCGAGGATGCAGGCCACGGACGAGCTCGGACAGGATCCGGAGCTCTCTTCCGTGTTCGAGGTGCTGGATCCTGCGCTCGGCGATCCGAGCTACTGGACGCGCTTTCGCGCCCGGTTGCTCCGCAGCGCTGCGCCGGAGCTGGCGCGGCGGCGCCTGACGGCCGACGTGTCCATGGGCGACGTGTTCCTGTCGTGGGCGCGCGCCGTCGTGCCCGCGGCGATGCTCGCCGCGGCGCTGGCCGGTATCGCCCTCGTCAGGGAGCGTGCGCCCACGCCGCAGCCGAGCGCGGAGAGCATCGCCGAGCTCCTGGCGGCGGGGATGAAGGGCCCGACGATCCCCGTGGAACTCCAGCGCACGCAGGTGGCTTTCGCCTCGGAGTCGTACTGATGCAGAGGATCCTGCGGACGAGGCTCGTCACGGCGCTCATCCTCGTCGTGGTGTTCGGAGCAGGCGCAGTCAGCGGCGCGGCCTGGGACCGGGGGTTCGGGACCCGTCACGACACTCCTCCCTCCCGCCCCGCCCGTCGTGAGCCTGTCTTCATGCAGGTGCACCCGACGGCACGACAGAAGACCGAGATCGATTCGATCGTAAAGGAGCGTCACGCGGCCTTCGAGAACCTGCACGAGGAGTTCCGGAAGGCGCTCGAGCAGTTCCACGAGACGTATGACCCCCGGTACGACTCGCTGATCAAGGACACGCGCGACGCGATCAAGAGCGTGCTGACGCCGGCACAGGCGGTCCAGTACGACTCCCTGCTCGCGCGGATGGATCGCAGGCGCGCCGAGCGGGCGCAACGAGACGGCCGGAACTAGAGCATCCATGAGCGAAGCCACTGTGGGGAGGGATTTCGGATGAGCAATGGGTTGGATGGCGTCATCATCCGCACCGAGGGGCTGAAGAAGGACTACGTGTTGGGCGCGGAGACCGTGCACGCCGTACGTGGGGTGGACCTGGAGATCCACCGCGGCGAGTTCGTCGCGATCATGGGACCTTCGGGCAGCGGCAAGTCGACGTTCATGAACATGATCGGCTGTCTCGACACCCCGACCGCGGGGAGCTACTGGCTCAACGGGCAGCTCGTGAGCACGCTCACGGACGACGCTCTCGCGCGCGTTCGCAACAAGGAGATCGGCTTCGTCTTCCAGACGTTCAACCTGCTCGCCAGGGCTACCGCGCTCCACAACGTCGAGCTCCCCCTCATCTACGCGGGCGTCGGCGCCAAGGAGCGCAGGCGGCGGGCCGCCGAGAAGCTGGCGCTCGTCGGCCTCGGCGACCGCATGGAGCACAAGCCCCCGGAGATGTCCGGCGGACAGCGCCAGCGGGTGGCGATCGCGCGCGCTCTCGTCAACGAGCCGGCCCTGCTGCTGGCCGACGAGCCGACCGGGAACCTGGACTCGCTGACCAGCCAGGAGATCATGCAGCAGCTCACCGATCTCAACAAAGAGGGGCAGACCATTGTCCTCGTCACCCATGAGCACGACATCGCGACGTACGCGAAGCGGCAGGTGCACCTGAGGGACGGGCAGCTGGAGCAGGACTTCATGAATCAGAGGGCGGAGACCACCGCATGAACAGTAAGATGAAGCTTCTCGGCGCCGTCGTGCTGACGGCCCTCGGCGTCACCGCCTGCAGCAAAGGAGCGGCGTCGGACGCGCCCGCGGTGGCGACCGCCGTCGCCTCGGTGGGCAACCTGAGCGTCACGGTCGAGGCCAACGGCACCGTGACGCCGGTCGACACCGTGCAGGTCAAGTCCAAGGCCTCGGGTGAGGTGCTCCAGCTCCTCGCCGACGTGGGCGACAGCGTGGTCCCTGGGAAGCTCCTGGCCAGGATCGACCCGCGCGACGTCAACAGCGCGTACCAGCAGGCCCTGGCCAACCTCAAGCTCGCCAAGGCCCAGCTGGCCAACGACAAGCTGGTGCTCGACCGCGCCAAGGACCTGCTCGCCCACGGCGTGATCACGCAGCAGCAGTACGACGCGGACAACCTGACGTACGTGGGCGACCAGGCGGGGCTCGTGAAGGCTCAGAGCATCTACTCCCTCGACAGCCTGGAGCTCGGAGACGTGACGATCGTGTCCCCGATCCGGGGCACGGTCATCGAGCGGTTCGTGGGCGTGGGCTCCGTCATCCAGTCCGGCTCGAGCGGCTTCTCGGGCGGCACGACGCTCTTCACCGTCGCGAACCTCGACTCGATGCAGATCGTCACGCAGGTCGACGAGACGGACATCGGGAAGGTGAAGCCGGGCCAGACGGCCACGGTGAAGGTCGACGCGTATCCCAACCGGACGTTCGAGGGCATCGTGAAGAAGATCGACCCGCAGTCGGTCTCGGTGCAGAACGTGACGATGTTCAACGTGGTCGTGAGCCTGGACAACCAGTCCCGGCTCCTCCTGCCGGGCATGGACGGCGACGTGACGATCCTCGCCGGCCAGGCCAAGCGCGTCCTGCTCGTGCCGAACGGCGCGCTCGTGGATCCGAGGGACGTCGGGCCGACCGCCATGGCGTTGGGGATGAACCCGGACTCGCTGCCCTTCGGCAGGTTGGGGCGCGGAGGCCGGGGCGGCAGGAGTGGTGCCGGTGGTCGCGTGGCGATGGCGGGCGACAGTCGGTCCGGTGGAGCGTCCCGCGGGGGTGCCCCCGGAGACGGGAGCGCCGCCAAGGGCGCCCAGGCGGACGCACCGCGGTCCTTCGGGGCGGACCTCCCCGACAGCGTGCGGGCCCAGATGGACTCGCTGCGCGCCAAGGTCGCGCGGGGCGCCATCAGCCAGGACTCGATGCGGAGCTTCTTCCGGAGCATGCGGGCCCGGATGGGCGGATCGGGTGGTGAGGCCTCCGGGAACGGCCCCGCCGGGGAGACGAGCACCCGCCCGGCCGTGGTCTTCGTGATGAACAACGGCAAGCCGGCGGTGCGTTCGATCCGGGTCGGCCTGAACAACTGGGACTCCACCGAGGTGGTGCAGGGCCTGCAGGCGGGCGACACGATCGCCGTGGTCGGCGGCCTCCAGCTCCAGGCGCAGCAGCAGGCGTTCGAGAACCGGATCCGCAGCCGCCGCGGCGGAATGTTCGGCGGCTGAGGAGGCTTCGATGCTCATCTGGGAAATCGTGCTCGTGGCGATGTCGGCCATCCGAGCGAACGTCATGCGCGCCGTGCTCACGACGCTCGGCATCATCATCGGCGTCGCGGCGGTGATCGCGGTCGTGGCGCTCGGCCAGGGCGCGCAGGCCAACGTGCAGAAGATGATCCAGAGGATCGGCACGAACGTGCTCACGATCCACGCGAGCTGGGTCAGGATGGGCGGGATCTCGACGTCCAGCACGATGCCGCTCACGCTGAAGGACGCCAAGGCGCTCTCGAGGGCGACCAACCCGCCCCTGCAGGTCGCGCCGGAAAGCAGCTCGCACGTCCAGGTCACGTACTCGCGCTGGAACACCTACGCCCAGGTGGACGGAACGTGGCCCAGCTACTTCCCGATCTACAACCTCCAGCTGGAGGCCGGGCGCTTCTTCAACCAGGGCGAGGTGGACGGGATGCGCGCGGTGGCCGTGCTCGGCCACGACGTGAGCGCCAACTTCGACTCGATCCCCCCGGTGCTCCTGGTCGGCAAGACGATCCACATCCGCGGCGTGCCGTTCAAGGTCGTCGGCGTGCTGAAGGAGAACGGCTCGGCCGCGTGGCTGAACCCGGACGAGGAGGTGTTCATCCCGGTCACCACGGCTCAGTACCGCGTGTTCGGCGGGCGGGACCGGCTGAGCGACATCTACGCGGCGACCTACGACCCGAAGCAGGTCGACGCCGCCTACCCGGAGATCGACCAGATCATGCGCCGGCAGCACAAGCTCCTGCCCGGGGCGCCCGCGGACTACCAGGTCATGAGCCCGGCGTCGCTGCTGTCGACGTTCAACGAGACGAACAAGACGCTCACGTGGCTGCTGGCCAGCATCGCGGGCGTGAGCCTGCTGGTGGGCGGCATCGGCATCATGAACATCATGCTCGTGAGCGTCACGGAGCGCACGCGCGAGATCGGCGTCCGGAAGGCGCTCGGCGCCACGAAGCGCAACATCCTCTTCCAGTTCCTGGTCGAGTCACTGACGCTCTGCGTGCTGGGCGGCCTCTTCGGGGTGGGCGTCGGCTACCTGACCGCGCACATCATGAGCACGTTGGCGAACTGGAACACCGTCGTGGCGCCGGCCGCGGTGGTGCTGGCGTTGCTCTTCTCGGCCGGGGTCGGCCTCTTCTTCGGGATCCTGCCCGCCCAGCGGGCGGCCAAGCTGGATCCCATCGTGGCGCTGCGCTACGAGTGACGCCCGCGGGTCCTGAGACCTCTCAGGACCCGCTCGGCATCACCTCCACCTCCAGCCCGCTCGCGTGCCCGGGCATGCGATAGACGCGCTCGGTCGCAGTCACGAAATCGCTCGCCTCGGCCTCGTAGATGTTGGGCACGTACTTCTGGGGGTTCCGGTCGAAGGCGGGAAACCAGGAGCTCTGCACCTGGATCATGATGCGGTGCCCCTTCTTGAACGTGTGCATCACGTCCTGGAGCCGGAAGTCCACCCGCGTCATGCGCCCCGGCACGAACGGCTCCGGCTTGTCGAACCCGTTCCGGTAGCGGCCGCGCATGATCTCGCCGCGCACGAGCTGTTGATAGCCGGCGTA
>JBJKSF010000004.1:0-11250 GCA_046704285.1 Longimicrobiales bacterium
CCCCTCCTCCCGCTCGACCCGGGCCGGTGGGGAGGGTGGCCGCGCGGCCTCTACCGAGGCGCCGTCGCCGTGGGGCGTGCCACCTCCTTCAGGACGTGTCCGTCCGCGTCCATCCGGTAGACCGGTCCGAACCCGAGCTGCTGGATCGAGTCCAGGATCTTGGACTCGTCGCCGATCACCACCCAGACGGTGCGCTCGGGGCGCAGCACCTTGCGAGCCACGTCGCTCACCTGTCCGACGGTGAGGCTCTGCACCTGGCCCGCGTAGCCGTCGAAGTACCGGTCGTCGAGCCCGAAGCGCACGATCTCCGCGATCGAGCCGAGCACGGCTCCGTTCGTCTCCCAACGTCCCGCGAGGCTGAGCGTCTGGGTGCGCTTGGCGAAGCCCAGCTCGTCGGCCGTCGGCGGCCGGTCGCTCGCGATCCCCTTCATCTCGTTGGCGATCTCCTGGATGGACGCGGCCGTCTTGTCCGTCTGCACGGACGTGACGACCAGGAGCGGCTGCTGGCCCTCCACGTTCAGCACGAGGCTGTTCGCGCCATACGACCAGTGCTTGCCCTCGCGCAGGTTCATGTTGATCCGCGAGGTGAACGTGCCGCCGAGGATCGTGTTCATCGTCTCGATCGCGATCTCGTCGGGATTGTTCCGGGGCGGAACGAGCTGCCCGGCCAGGATGACCGACTGGGGTGACTGGGGTCGATCCACGATGTAGAGCGCGCTGCCGTCGGGAGGCGGGACGGTGCCGAGGCTCTCGTGCGGCACGGCGCCGGGCTTCCAGTCCCGGAAGAGCCGCTCGAGCTTCGGGCGCATCTCCGCCATCGTCGTCGCGCCCACCACGACCAGCGTCGCGTTGCCGGGCTTGAACCAGGTGCGGTGGAAGCGCTCGAGGTCCGCGCGCGTCATCTTCTGCACGGCCTCCGTCGTTCCCGAGCCGGTGAGGGGAGCGCCGTAGGGGTGCTCGTCCCCGTACAGCAGGCCCGGCAACAGGCGCAGCGCCATCCCGGTCGGCTGAGCCTTCTCCTGCTGGATCTGCGCCAGGCGCTGATGCCGGAGCCGCTGGAAGTCGGCCTCCGGGAACGACGGGTCGAGGACGACGTCGGCGAAGACGGCCAGGGCGCTGTCCAGCGTCGACGTGAGCGACGACAGCGACACGACGGCCATGTCCGGATCGGCACCGGCCCCGAGCCGGGCGCCGAGGCGCTCGAGCTCGTCGCTGATCTCCAGCGCCGAGCGGTGCGACGTGCCCTCGTCCAGCATGTCCATCGTCAGGCTGGCGGTCCCGGGCGTCGCGAGCCGATCCGCCGCGTAGCCCGACTTCACCAGCAGCGCCATGGTGACCATCGGCACGGCGGTGCGCCGCGCGAGCACGACCTTCAACCCGTTGGACAGCGTGACCCGTTCGAAGGCCGGGAACGTGACCGGGGGCGGGGCTCCCGGATCCGGCCGGTGGGTCCGGTCCACGTCGGTCGCCGACCGACCATAGGTCGGGAAGGGATCGATCTCCGCGACGTAGACGCCGTCGGAGAGCCAGCGCGCGGCGGCAGCCTGGAGGTCGGCGGGCGTGGCGTGCGCCACGCGCGCCAGCGTCACCTTGTAGAAGTCCGGATCACCCGCGTAGACCTCGTTCTGTGCCAGGATGTCCGACGTGCCCCCGAAGCCTCCGATGCGCTCCATGCCGCGGACGAAGTTGGCCCGGTACTGCGTCTGGACACGTGCCATCTCGTCCGGGCTCGGGCCCTCCGCCAGGAACCGCCCCATCTCCTCGTCGATCGCCTTCTCCACGTCGGCCGGCTTCACGCCCGGCCGCACCGTCGCCACGACGAGGAACTGGCTGCCGATCTCCCTCGAGCTGACGCTCGCCGACACGTTCGTCGCGATCTGGTCGTCGTAGACGAGCCGCTTGTAGAGGCGGGACGTCTTGCCCGAGGAGAGCACGTCACTGGCGAGGTCGAGATACGTCAGGTCCGGCGCCGTCCACCCGGGCACGTTCCAGACCATGTACAGGCGGGCTTGCGGGATCCGATCCTGGAAGACGTCTCGCACCGTGCCCGTGCGCTTGGCGACCCAGGCCCGGGGATGGGCGACCGGCGGACCCGAAGGGATCGCGCCGAAATAGCGGGTCACCTTCTCCTTGACCGTCGCCGCATCGACGTCGCCCGCGACCACGAGCACGGCGTTCGCCGGACCGTAGTAGGTACGGAACCACTCCTTCACGTCGTCGAGGCTGGCGGCGTCGAGGTCCTTCATGGAGCCGATCACGGACCACGAGTAGGGATGGCCGGCAGGATAGGTGCGCCCCGGGATCGCGTTGTAGACGACGGCGTACGGATAGTTGTCGCCCTGGCGCTTCTCGTTCTGCACGACGCCGCGCTGCTCGGCCAGCTTGGCCGAGTCGATGGCGCCGACCATGTAGCCCATGCGGTCGGACTCCATCCACAACACGACGTCCAGCGCCGAGCTGGGGACCGTCTCGAAGTAGTTGGTGCGGTCCTGGTTCGTGGTCCCGTTCAGGTCCGTGGCCCCCAGGGGCTCCATCACCTTGAAGTAGTCGTCGTCGTAGTGCTGGCTCCCGTTGAACATCAGGTGCTCGAAGAGGTGCGCGAATCCCGTGCGCCCGGGCTTCTCGTTCTTCGAGCCCACGTGGTACCAGACGTTGACGGCCACGATCGGCGCCTTGTGGTCCTCGTGCACCAGCAGCGTGAGCCCGTTGTCGAGCACGAACCTCTGGTAGGGGATGTCGATGGAGTCCGTGGCCTGGGCTGCGGCCCGGAAGGGAATACAGAGGACTGCGGCGAGCAGCACCGCCGCCAGCAGGCACGGGAAACGCTTCGCTGACATGGTCGGAACGCCCTCGGAGGTGAGCGGTTGCGGGTGAGGGCAGGAGGGGGGCCACGCAGCGCGTCGGGTGCGTGCCCGACCGATATCGTGGCATACCAGCAATACACTCTGCGGACGTCCTGCGCGCAAGGGGCGCGGCCCGAGCGTCCGCGCCTCAGCCTCCCGCGGGCACCCAGCCCGCGTCCTCGAGCGCGTCCGGCGGAGGATCGGCGTCGTCGGCCCGCCACCGGTTGGCGACCACCCGCGTTCCAGTGACGCCGTCGGAGCGGGGCGAGACGAGCCAGAGCAGCGGGCGGACCATCACCTCGGGATCGAGCAGCGTGGCGCGCACGCGCTCCGGCAGACCGTCGGGGATCATCCCCGTCTCCGTGGCCCCGCCGGGCAGGATCGCGTTGACCGTGACGCCCGTCCCCGCCAGATCCTGCGCCCAGATGACCGTCTCGGACTCGAGCGCCGCCTTCGACGGCCCGTACGGCGAGAACCCCACGCGCCGCATCGTCGCCCGGTTCATCGAGACGTTGACGATGCGGCCCCATCCCGCCCGCAGCATGGACGGCAGCACGGCCCGCGCCATCAGGAACGGGCCGTTGACGTTCGTGTCGATGACCATGCGGTACACGTCGGGCTCGATCTCCCAGAAGCGCGGCGGCTCCGTGAAGAACCGTTCGCTCACGTACCTCATCCCGCGCCCGGCGTTGTTCACCAGGATGTCGAGGCGCCCGAACCGCTCCAGGGTCGTTTCGACGACACGCTCGCATCGGGCCGCATCCGTGACGTCGGCCCGGAGCGTGAGCAGGCTACCTGCGTCCGCTTCGGCCGCGACCGAGGCGAGCTCCGCGGCCTCACGCGCCGCCGTGATCACCACACGGCAGCCGGCCCGCGCGAGCCCCAGCGCCATGGCTCGGCCCAGGCCGCGCCCCCCTCCCGTCACGATCGCGACTCGGTCCGCGAGGCTCGCGTCGCCGCTTCGTCCCTCTTCCATGGATCGTCCTCCTGGCTCGCACCGCGGCCGTCCAACTGCGCCTCCTCATGGTGACACCCTCCCGTGCCGTCGGACAACGGCACGGCTTCCATTGCGGCTGCGCGGCTGGTACGGGATCTGGCTGGTCTGGGCCTTGGTGGTGCGCTTCTTGACGGTCTTGCAGGCGCACGGGCCGCACCCCCGGCTTCTCCCGCTCGCGCTGGCTGGAACGCCGACGTTCGAGGGCCTCCTCGTGGGCCAGTACTACGACGCGACGGGCAACCTGCGGGACGCCTCGATCCTGCACGACATCAGCGCTTCATCGCCGTCGGCTTGCCGCCGCTGTTGCGATAGCGACAGCGGCTGGTAGCATAGGAGCGCTCTCTCCCGCCACTCGTGGAGGCGTCCATGTCCGCTCTGCCTTTTCGCCCGCTCGTCCTGGTCGCCCTGCTCGCCGCTCCCGCAGCCGTCGCGCCGAGGCGCGCCGCCGCCCAGGACCACCCCAACCTGCCGGCGAGCGCCGACGCCGCAGAGGCACGCCTGAACGAGAGCCCGCGTCACGCCGAGTGGGTGGAGATCCCGTGGGGCGACGGCGGGGATGACTCGTTGATGGCCTACGTGGTCTATCCGATCACGTCGCGCCTGCACGCTCCGGTCGTCGTCGTCGTGCACGAGATCTACGGGCTCACCACGTGGGTGCGTGCGGTGGCCGACCAGGTGGCGGCGCAGGGATTCATCGCGATCGCGCCCGACCTGAACTCGCGGGTGCGCGGCGGACCCTCGACCCGGGAGCTGTCGCCCGACAGCTCGGTGAAGATCATCCGGGGCGTGCCCACGGCGGACAAGAACGCGGGCGTGACGGCCGCCGCGCGCTACGCGATGTCGCTGCCGTCGGCCGAGAAGCGCTACGCGGTGCTCGGGTTCTGCTGGGGAGGGTCGACCACCTGGGGTTACGCGATCAACGGGGGCATCTCCGGCTACTCGGGGGCCGTGGCGTTCTACGGCACCCCCTACACGAGGAACGGGAAGCTGGTGGTCGATTCGCTGAAGAAGATCCACGAGCCGATCATGCTCCTCAGTGGCTCCATGGACCCCCGCATCGGAGCGCTGATGCCCGCGATCGACTCCGCGATGCACGCGCTGGGCAAGAGCTATTACGGTCGCAACTACCTCGGTGCGATCCACGGGTTCATGCGCGCGCAGGACGACCCGATGCGCCCGCGCCCGGATCCGGCGGAGCAGCGCGCCAACCTCGCGGCGGCCGAGGACGCCTGGCCACGGACGGTGTCGTTCCTGAGGGAGCGACTGGGGCTGGCGGCCGGATCGGGCGGCGACTGACGCGGAGCGGAGGAGGCTCAGGGCCCCTTGCCGGGCTCGAACATGGGACGCACCTCGGACTCGCCCTCGAACCCCGGCCAGTGCTTGCGGTGCAGCTCCATGAACTCCCGTGAGATCCGGATCACCTCGTCCCGGGAGTCGGTCTCGAGGATCGCCCACCCGCCGATGACCTCCTTGGTCTCCGTGAACGGGCCGTCCGTGACGGTGATCTTCCCGTCCGCGAGCCGCAGGCGCAGGCCGTCCTTGCTCGGCAGCAGACCGCCCGTTTCGACCAGCGTACCGTCCGCCAGCGATTTCCGGATGAACTCGCCCATCGCCTCCATGAGGGCGGGCGGCGGCCCCTGCTCGCGATACGACTCCGAGTGCCGGATGAACGTCAGGTACCTCATGGGATCCTCCTGTTCGGGTCGACGTCCTCACGACCCAGCGACGAACGAGCCCGCGCGGGATCGACAGCACGCTCCGGTCCGCTCCGGCGCGTGCCCGACGCCCCTCGCCCTCAGCCTTCCGGCTGCCCCCGCTCCAGCAGCACGTGGACGACGAGCAAGGCCAGCACCATCAGGTGGATGCCGCTGCACCAGACGCAGATCCTGCCGACGATGGCGATCTCCTGGTAGATCAGCCACAGGACGCTGCCCGTGCCGGCGAGCGCCCACGCGAGGCCGGCCCCTCGCAGGATCGGCGGCTCGCCCCGCTCCCGCGTGCGCGCCGAGAGCAGCGCCAGCGCGAGCGCGACCGAGAACCACAGCAGTCCCCACACGGCCACGGGCACGCCGAGCACGATCGAGGAGGGGCTGGCGAGCACGGCCTCGCAGTCGATCAGCCCTCCGCTGCTGCACGCCAGCGGCACGTGGCTGTCGTAGTGCAGCAGCGTGAGGTACGCGGCGACGGCCAGGCCGATCAGCGTGAGCGCGATCCTCACGCGATCGAGCCAT
Source organism: Longimicrobiales bacterium (assembly GCA_046704285.1). Lineage (GTDB taxonomy): Bacteria > Gemmatimonadota > Gemmatimonadetes > Longimicrobiales > Gaopeijiaceae > SZUA-318. The sequence goes on from JBJKSF010000004.1 coordinate 6,072, forward strand.
CTGCGCGGCATCAGGGACCCTTGTGCGGGAGCGCTTCGATCGCCTGGCGGATCACGGGCTCGGAGCACACGTCGGTCGGCTGGCCGCCGTCCACGGCGCACACCGCCGCCGTGATCTCGTTCCCGTTGGCCAGGATCGCCTGGGCGGCGGCGCCGGAGCCGGCCGGCAGGGTGGCGGCGATCGCGGCCTGGTCCCCGTGGCCGAGCAGCCCGGGAGAGTACGGCGATCCACTCCACATGTACCGCCCGCCGACGAGGATGAACGGAATGGCCCCCCGGTCCTGGGCGGGCACGTACGGTGGCTGGTCGTACGTCCGGATGAGCGAGTCCTGGGCGGGCGTGGGAGTGTCGAGCGGCTGGTACCGCCCGTCCAACTCGAGCACGTTGCTCTCCAGCTCGACGGTCTGGAGCTCGATGTAGGGGCTCGTGTAACGGCTGCCGTGGAACGAGAACGTCGGCGTGCTCGGGTACACGTCCACGGCGGACGATCGGTCGAGGCTGAGCCCGGAGAACGTGCCGAAGCGCGAGAGCGACGCGATCACCGACCAGCGCGCCGCCGCGCAATACGGGCAGTAGCCGGCACCGATGTACAGCACGACCGGCTTGCCGCCCGCGACGTTGGAGCCGCCCACGAAGATCGGCGTCTTGGCGCCGGTCGTCCCCGCGTGCTCCCATGCGGCGGAGGAGATGCTCTCGAAGTCGCGCATGATCGCGCCGGACACCGGCGCCCGCTCGAGCGGGACGGCCTGGGCCTCCTGCCGGGCGGCCCGGCGGTGGCTGACGGCGAGCGCCACGGTGCCCACCACCGCCATGGCCACCGCCACGAGCACCCAGCCGAGCCAGCCGCTGCCCTTGCGGTCGGACGACTTCCGTCCGGATGTCTTGCGACCGGCCGTGCCGCTGCCGGACTTCCCGCGCGTGGACGCCTTCTTCCTTGCGCCTTCCTTCCTGTCGCCTCGAGCCACGAGTTCATCCTGAACGAGGAGTCGCGTCGCCTAGCGGGCCCCGTTGCCCGCTCAGGCCCGGCCCAGCCTCTCGATCCAGCGGTACAGTACGACCACCGTCGCCACGAAAACGATCCCCCCGATCCAGATGGACGCCGTCTCGAAGCTCTTGCCGACCACCGCGATCGGATAGCTCTTCCCGGAGAACGCGACCACCGCGGCGAACACGACGCCGAGCAGGCTCTCGCCGACGATCAGCCCGGAGGCGAGCAGCACGCCGAGCTGCTTGGTCGCCTCGGGCTTGGGCGCCGTCCGCTCCGCGCGGGTGTTGAACCACCAGCCGACGACCGCTCCGACCACCACCATCAGCGTCGTGGATGTGGGCAGGTAGATGCCGAGCCCCACCGCCAGCGGAGGCAGGCGCCACGACTTCGTGACCTTGCCCAGGAGCTCGTCGAACACGATGCTCGCGGCCCCGATGGCACCGCCGATCGCGATCAGGCTCCAGTCGATGTTGTTCTGGATGACGCCCTGCGCCAGCGCGGAGATGAGGCCGGCCTGCGGCGCGGGCAGCGCGCGGGCGGGGTTGACGCCCGGAGCGCCCAGGAACCCGTACGCGTGGCTGAGCAGGTTCAGGACGGGCGGGATGATGAGCGCGCCCGCGATCACGCCGATCACCAGCGCCCACTGCTGCGCTGCCGGCGTGGCGTCCACCAGCTGGCCGGTCTTCAGGTCCTGCAGGTTGTTGTTCGCGATGGAGGCCACGGCGAACACCACGGCCGTCACGAACAGCGCGAAGGCCACCAGCGCCTTGCCGGCCGAGGGGGGCAGCGCCGACTTGACGCCGAGCACCAGGAGCAGCGCGGCGACCACGACCACGAGGATGCCGATCCCCGACAGCGGGCTGTTCGACGAGCCGATCAGCCCGGCCATGTAGCCGCACACGGCCGAGACCAGGAAGCTCATGATCACGACGAACACCGCGCCGCCCACGCTGAGCAGCAGCGCTTCCGCGGTGAGGCCCGCGCCGGTGCTGAAGTGCCAGAACAGCCACGTGACCGGGATCATGCAGATCAGGGAGACCAGGCCCACCATCCCGATCGGAATGTCCCGCTCGGTGCGCGGCAGCGTGTCCGCTTTGCCGGCCTTGCGCACGCGCGACGCGGCCCGCGCCCCGGCGAGCCCGGCGATGACGGGCTTGACCAGCGTGCCGAGGGTCCAGATGGCCGCCACGCCGATCGCGCCCGCGCCGACGAACCGCACGTAGTGGCTCCATCCGCCCTGCGCCACGTCCGCCGCGATGCCGGCGACGGGATGCAGCATGGTGAAGTGCGGCACCCCCCATCCCCACCCGATCACCGCGCCCACCAGCATCGCGATGCCCACGGACAGGCCCACCAGGTGGCCGATGGCGAACAGCGCGAACGAGAGGCTGAAGTCGAAGCCCGTGGCCGAGCCCTTCGTGCCCAGGTGGAAGTACTGGGCGACGTCGCTCGCGAACACCTTCGTCTGCACGATCACGTAGAAGACCGCCGACACCACGCTGCCCCACACCACCGCCTTCAGGCCCGCGCCGCTCGTCTCGACCGCTTCGCTGGCGTCGTGCCCTTCCTGGCCCGCGCCCACCTTGAGGACCTCGGCGCACGCCACGCCCTCCGGGTAGGGCAGGGGCGAGTCGGTCACCAGCGCCCGCCTGAGCGGGATCGTGTACATCACGCCGAGGATGCCGCCGGCCGCGCAGATGAGGAACGACTCCCAGAACGGGAAGCCCGTCCACCACCCGACGATGATGAGGCCGGGCAGCACGAAGATGATCGCCGACAGCGTGCCGGCCGCCGAGGCGACCGTCTGCACGATGTTGTTCTCCTGGATCGTGGCGTCGTGGAACGCCTGCAGGATCGCCATGGAGATCACGGCGGCGGGGATGGACGTGGAGAACGTGATGCCGGCCTTGAGGCCGAAGTAGACGTTCGCCGCCGTGAAGACGATGGTGATGAGGACGCCGATGACGAGCCCGCGGATGGTGAGCTCGGCCACCGGCATGGCGGCGGCTTCCGATCGTGCGTTCACGCGTGATCCTCGGTGGATGGGCAACGGGATCGGGAGGGCCAGCAGCTACCGGTATACCGGGGCGGGGGTGGGCGCGTCAAGGTCGGGGAGTGAGATAGCCGCCGTTTCTTGAAGCTTGTAGAACGCTTGCGGGGGACCGGGGTATGCGGCCACGTCGGACCCTGGGTCGCGCGTGTGTGGGCGGGAGCCGCGATCCGGCCGAGGTCGGGATCCTCTGTCGGGACGTCTCGTCGAAATGCGGCAACTCGTGGCGCGGTGGCTGATCGGCCTCCCCCGCTTCTTCGCCGATCTCAAACGGCGGAGGGTGTTCCGTGTGCTGGCGTGGTACGGAGCCGCCGCGTTCGCCACGCTCCAGGCCATCGAGCTGCTCGAGCCGATTCTGCCGCTGCCCCCGAGCCTGTACCGGGCCGCCGGGATCGTCCTGATCTTCGGGCTGCCGATCGCCGGCGCCCTTTCCTGGCTCTACGACTACGACCACGGCCTGGTGCGCACGGCCCCCGCCACCCCGGAGGAGCTCGACGCCCTCGTGCACATGCCGCGGATCCGGCGCTGGGCGTCCGGTCTGCTGGCTCTGGGGGGACTCGCGCTTCTCGTGCTCACGGGTTGGTATGCCGTCCGCTCCGGGTCGGGGCGCACGGCTCGGGACGATCCCCGGCCGTCGCTGGCGATCCTTCCGTTCTCCAACCGGAGCGCCGTGGCGGACGACGCGTTCTTCGTCGAGGGCCTGCACGACGACATCCTCGTGCAGCTCTCCCGGGTCAAGTCGCTGCGGGTCATCTCCCGGACGTCCGTCCTGCGCTTCCGCGGCAGCGACCTGCCGCTTCCGGTCATCGCCGACAGCCTGGGCGTCGCGGCGGTCCTCGAGGGGGCGGTGCAACGCTCCGGGACCCGGGTGCGGGTCTCGATGCAGCTGATCGACGCGCAGACGGAGCGACATCTCTGGGGAGAGCGCTGGGACGAGGAGCTCACGCCGGCCAACGTCCTCTCCATCCAGCTCGCGCTCGCGGTGGACATCGCCAAGGCGCTCCAGGTGTCGCTCGCTCCGGAAGAGGAGGAGCGCATCGGCTCGCCGCGCACGGAGGACCTCGAGGCCTACGATGCCTTCCTCCTGGCCCAGAGCCGTTGGTCGCAGCTCACGCTCGACGGGACGCAGCAGGCGGTGACGCTTTTCCGGGAGGCGGTCGCCCGCGATCCGCGCTTCGCCGAGGCACGGGCCGGCCTGGCGGCGGCCCAGGCGACCCTCGCGACGTTCCGGGCCCGGGGACGAGCGGCCACGAGCCTGTTCGGAGAGGCCGAGGCGGAAGCCGATCGCGCGCTGGCTCTCAAGCCGGGCCTCGCATACGCGGAGATGGCCAAGGGGATCGCGGCGCTCGGGGCGCGGCAGGACCCGGCCGAAGCCGATCGTCACTTCAACGCCGCGCTGGAGAGGCGACCGGGAGATCCTGCGGTCCGCCTCTGGCACGCCCGGGCCTTGATGACCTTCGGGCGCTTCCAGGAAGCCGTCGAAGCGAGCCGGGAGACGCTGCTGCTGGATCCCTTGTCCGGGTTGGCGCACGCCCAGCTCGGCCTGGCCCTCTGGGGCCTGGGCTTCCGCGCGGACGCCGACACGGCCTTGAAGCGCGCCACGGATCTCGATCCGCGCTACGTCTTCGGACACATGGAGCGGGCGGTCCTCCTGACCCAGCGGGAGGAAGAGCGCGAAGCGGGGCGGGAGATGGTGGCCTTCGGGCGGGCCCTGGGATACCCGCGTGCGGACGCCCTGACGGTGATCCCCTCGGCCGCCTTCCACGCCCGGCTGAGGCGCGAAGCCCTCGCGGCGCTCGACAGCCTGCTCGCGGGGACGCCGCTGGAGGAGACCGACGTCATTCCGCTCCTCGTGCTCGTGGGGGCCACGGGCCGCGCGGCCGCCGCCACGAGCGCGGCCAGGAAGCTCGGCAGCCCGTGGCTGCCGTTCTTCGAGCACCCGCTCTTCGGGTCGCCGCCTCAACGCACGAGCACGCCCAGGGCGACCGCCACCCCGGCTCCCGCCAGCGTCGCGCCCAGGTTGAGCAGATGATTGTCGACGGGAGCCTGGCGCCGCATCAGGGCTCCGGCGACCGACTCGAGCATCGCCCCCGCGCCGGCGCCCGCGAGCGCGCACGCCGCTCCCGTCCACCCGAGGAGGCC
>JBJKSF010000005.1:0-7471 GCA_046704285.1 Longimicrobiales bacterium
GCAGCCCGCCATCGTCGGCACGGTCGTCGACCAGATCCGGGTGGGCGACCGCATGTACGACGTCCGGCTCTTCGAGCAGCGCGACGGCTCGCTGGGGGACCTGCTCATTCGGGCCGGCTCCGCGCTGATCCCGTTGAAGGACGTCGCCACCATCAGCACGGGCCAGCCCGAGACCGAGATCGACCGCCAGAACCTCAAGACCTACGTGGGCGTGACCGCCCGGCTCTCCGGCCGAGACCTGGGCAGCACGATCGCCGAGATCCAGGACAGCATCCGCCACCAGGTCCAGCTCGGCCCGGGCATGTCGATCCAGTACGGGGGCCAGTACAAGCAGGAGGAGCAGTCCTTCCAGGACCTGCTCTACGTGCTCATGGCCGGCGTGGTGCTGGTGGCGCTGCTCGTGCTCTTCGTGTTCGGCGACTGGCGCGCGTCCGTGGTCACTGCCCTGTCGGCCCTGGGCGTCCTGGTCGGATCGCTCGGGCTGCTCCTGCTCACCGGGAAGACGCTCAACATCTCGAGCTACGTGGGCGCGATCATGATGGTGGGCATCGTCGGTGAGAACATCATGTTCGTCATCAACAGCGCGCGGCTCGGGATGCGGGACGGGCTCTCGCCCCGGGACGCCTGGCGCTACGCCTCGCACGTGCGCCTGCGGCCGGTCGCCATGACGATCTTCGCCACCGGCTTCGCGCTCCTGCCGCTCGCGTTGGCCTACGGCGCCGGCTCGCAGCTCATGCAGCCGCTCGCGATCGCGGTCATCGGCGGGTTCCTGCTCTCGGGCTGGATCGTGCTGCTCCTGGTGCCGGGCCTGTACCACATGCTCGACCCCGAGGGGAGACTGGCGAAGGTGGGCTAGGGGTAGGCGCGCCCGATAGACGGTGACAGGTCGTCGGGGTCCGAGGCGCGCGTGCCCGGCCCTCCGGTCGGAGCTCCTGCAACCACACCATGGGCGCCCGGTCGCCACGCCCGGGCCGCCGGCCGGGGGGCGCGGTGCCCCCCGGCCGGCGTGACGCCCACTCCTACCTGAAGAAGAACCTGCCGCCGCCACCCTGGCCGAACCCCCCGGCGTGGGGCTTCGCCCCGACCACGGCCACGGTGTCTCCGGCCTGCAGCCCCTGCACCACCTGCGTGTAGTTCGGGCCCTTCGTGCCGGTCCGGACGGCGCGGACCACCGTCCTGCCGTTGTCCATCACGAACACCGCGCCCCGGCCGGTGGGTGCACCGCCCGCGACGCCGGTGGGCGATCCGCCTCTCCCCTGGCGCCCCGAACCACCGGAGGCCGCCGAGTCTATCTTGAGGCCCAGGGCCGTCGCGGCGGGCCCCGTTTCGTTCGGGGTCAGGATCGCGTTGTTCGGCACGAGCAGGACGTGGTTCGCCTGGCTGCACAGGATCGTGACGTCGCCGTCCATGCCCGGCAGGAGGAGCCGCGACTGGTTGCCCAGGCTCACGACGACGTTGAACATCGTCACGTTCTGCTGCACGACCGACTGCGGGTCGATCTTCTTCACGATGCCCTGGAACGTCCGGTTGGGATAGGCGTCGACGGTCACCGTGGCCGTCTGGCCGGCCTTCACCTTCCCGACGTCCGTCTCGGCGACTTCCGCCACGATCTGCATCGAGTCGAGGTTCGCGATCGTGAAGAGGTTCGTGCCGCCCGAGAAGCCGCTGGAACCCGCCTCGATGACGTCGCCCACGCCCACGAACCGCTCGATGACCGTCCCCCGGATCGGGGCCAGGACCGTGACGTCGCCCATCTCGAGGCTGTCCAGCGAGAAGATGCTCTGGGCGCTCACGAGCCCCGCCTGGTCTCTCACGTAGCCCAGGTTGGTCGAGTCGTAGCGCTGCTGCGTGATCACCCCGTGGGCGAGTAGATCCTTGGCGCGGCCCAGCACGAGCTTGTCGTTCGCCAACTGGGCCTTGGCGAGCTTGAGGTTGGCCCGTGCCTGCTGGTAGGCGCTGTTGACGTTGCGTGGGTCGATCCTGGCCAGGACCTGACCCACGCGCACACTGTCGCCCACGTCGGCGTACAGATTCAGTACCTGACCCGAAGCCAGGGACTTCACCTGCACCGTGTCGACGGGCTCCACGGTGCCGTTGGTCTGGACCGTGACGCTCAGGTTGCCCACAGAGGCGACCGCGGTCGACACCCCAGGCGCCTCCGTCGCCGCTCCCTTGCTGCAGGCGGTGACGCCGAGAGCCGTCAACAGGACGACGCCCAGAGCCCTCGTCTTGCCGCTCACGCGGTGGCCCACGCCCTCATGACGCATCAAGTACATGGCAGACGTTCCCCGTTCAGTGCAGACAGCACGAATGATCCGTTCCCCCGCATGCTGGTGACAGGCGGCCCCATCATAATGTTGGGGCGACGCGATCGTTCCCGACCCGCCGCGAAGGGGTCGGCGGTCGGAACGGCTGTCGTCCTCCGGTCGCTCGGCGGCACTATCTTCCTTCGGACGAGTACCCGGCACGCGGGCGCCCGCGCCTCCTCCTCGATCCACCCACCCATGACCGACGACACCGCCTGGCCCACCTCGTGGGCCCCCTACCTGACCTGGGCGAAGCACCACGTCCGGGCCCGTTGGGACCTCACCGCGAGCGGCCTCGCACCCTGTCCCATCGACGAGATCCCGGATGCGCGCGAGGCGATGCGGATCCAGGTGCGCTCCGACGACGGATATCCGCCGCTGGTCGACGCGATCGCGGAACGCTACGGGGTGCCGACAGACCGTGTGGCGACGGCGGGCGGAGCGGCTGGCGCCAACTTCCTCGCGCTCGCGGCGATCGTGCGTCCGGGCGACGAGGTGCTCGTCGAATCACCCGGGTACGATCCCCTGGGCGGCGCCGCCCGGCTGCTCGGCGCGGAGGTGCGCGCGTTCGAGCGTGTGTTCGAGGACGGCTGGGCCCTCGATCCGGACCGCGTGGCCCACGCGATCACCGCCTCCACGCGCGCGATCGTGGTGACGAACCCGCACAACCCGTCGGGCGTCCACACGGACGCCGCGACCCTCGACGCGGTGGCCGAGGTGGCGGCCTCGGTCGGTGCGCGCGTCATCGTGGACGAGGTCTATCTGGAGGCGCTCACGGGCGTCGATACGACTCCGGCCGCCGTGCGCAGCGAGCGCATCGTGTCGACGACCAGCCTCACCAAGTGCTACGGTCTGGCCGGGCTCCGGCTCGGCTGGATCCTGGCCGACGCCGACGTCGCGGAGCGGGCCAGGCGGGCACGCGACGTCGTCGACGGCAACGGACCGTCGCCCTCGGAGACCCTCGCCGTGCCGGCCTTGCGGCACGCGGATCGGCTCCTCGCACGGGCCCGCTCCATCCTCGAGCCGAACGGCCGGCTCCTGCGCGCGTTCGTGGACGCCCGTGCGGAGCTCGCCTGGGTGCCCCCCGCGGGCGGCGCCGTGTCGTTCCCGTTGCTGCAGGGTGTCGACGACACGAGCGCGTTCGTGCAGCTCGCTCAGGACGAGTTCGAGGTCGGGCTCGTCGCGGGCCGGTTCTTCGGGGCACCGCGCCACTTCCGCATCGCGATCGGCGGGGAGCACGCGGCGGTACGCGGAGGGCTGGAGGCGTTGGGTCGGGCCCTGGACGCGTACGGCCACCGGGAGCGATAGGCGCGCGTCACCCCCGGTCGGGGGAGGGTCTCACCCCTCCGCCCCGCTCCAGAGGTCGCCGACGGTGAACCCGTTGGGGAAGGGGTCCCCCGGGTCGACGACGAGCTGAGCGAAGCCGGTGATCCACGCGGTGCCCGTGATCGTGGGGACGACGGCGCGGTACTCACCCACCTTCGTCTCCCGCGACAGGCGTCCGGTGAAGACCGTCCCGAGGATCCCCTCGTGGCGAAAGTCCTCGTTCAGGCCGAGCTGCCCCTTGGCGTGCAGCGCCGCCATCTTCGCGCACGTTCCCGTGCCGCAGGGCGAGCGGTCCAGCACCCCCTTCCAGGTGGAGGGCCGCGCCCAGTCGAGCTTGCCCGTCGAGACGATGACCGTGTTGCGCCGGTCCGCGCCCGCACCGAGCGGCGGTGCGGAGAGCTGCGCGATCGAGACGCCGCGGATCTCGGGGTTCTCCGGGTGCACGCAGTCGAGCTGGTCCTGGGTCGCGGCCTTGATCATCTCGCCGATGCGCACCGCGTCGCCCGCCTCGTCGGGGGTCAGCCTGAGGCCGAGCGGCTCCGCGTCGGCGATGACGTAGAACATCCCGCCCCACGCGACGTCCACCTTCACGGTTCCGAGCTCGGGCACCTCCACGGGCGCATCCAGGTGCACCGCGAACGCCGGCACGTTCTCGAACGTGACCGACTGCACCTTGGTGTCCTTCACGCGGGCCACGACGCCCACGAGCCCGGCGGGCGTCTCGAGCACGAGCTCGGTCACGGGCTCCCGCACCTCCACCATGCCCGTCTCGATCAGCACGGTCGTCACGCCGATCGTGTTCGTGCCGGACATGGGCGGATACTCCACCTGCTCCATGATCACGAAGCCCGCGTCGGCCTCGGGACGCGTGGGCGGCAGGATCAGATTGCAGTTCGCCGCAGGGTATCCGCGCGGCTCCCGGAGCATGCGCAGCCGCAGGTCGTCGTGGTGCGTGCGCAGGTGGACCATCTTCTCGAACATCGTCGCGCCCGGCACGTCGCGGACGCCGCCCACGATCACGCGGGCGGGCTCGCCGGCCGTGTGGGCGTCGACGACCTGGATCATCTGGGAGACGCGCATCTCTGCTCCGGAGCTGCGGGGGGAACCACGAGTCGGCCCGAAGAATCGGATGCGCGGCGGCGAATGGCTACCCTCCCCCGGCCCCCGCCGTCACCGAGAACACGATCGGGATCTGGACCCACACGGCCGCCTTCCGGTCCCGATACCATGCCGGCCGGAACCGGTACACCCTCGCCACCTTCACCGCCGCCGAGTCCAGCAGCGGGTAGCCCGAGCCCTGTGCCACCATCTCGTGCAGGACCCGCCCCCGCTCGTCGATGTACAGGTACATCAGCACGGCGCCCCCGGTTCGTGTCTGCCGGTACGCCGTCGGGTAGTACTGCTTCATCGCGCGCACCACCTGCTCCCGGTTCAGCAGCTCCGGCGCGACCGTGTACGGCGTGAAGGCCGGGTGCGCCGAGGCGTCCCCCGCCGAGCCGCTCCGCTCCCCCCCTGCTCCGCCTCCCGTCGCCAGGCCCGGCGGCGCCGGCAGCGCGCCCGCGTCGCGCGTCGCGAAGTCGATCCTGGGGATCGTCACGTCCGCGGCCACGACGCTCGAGGCGATCGTCGGGGTCGCCGGCCGGGGCACCTCCCCCGGCGCGGCCGGGATCTTCACGTCCGGCGGGACGGCGAGGCTCTCGAATCCCTCGGCCGCCACCAGGGCGCGCACGCCGACGCCGCGCGCCCTCATGGCCGGCCACAGGTCGAAGAGCGCGAAATGCACGACGACGGCCGCGACGATCCCTCCCCACACGAGCGCGTCGAACGAGCCCTTCAGGCGCTCGTTGGCCGGGACCGGCGTCCGGTCCCCCGGTGACCCCCATGATCCGGGTGGGGCACCCATCGCCGCACCTCCGCTCCGTCTCCAGCGGGCACCGGAGCCGTCGCGCCGGCCCCCGGGAGGCAGTGCCCACACAAGGAACATACGCAGGAGCGCGTCCCTCGTTTCGAGGTCCGACTCCTGCGGAGATCGTGGGCGGGGGAGGCTCCTCTCACCCCGTGATGCTGTAGGCGTAACGTCCCCGCACCGGATCCCCCTCGGCGAAGCGCGACAGCCGGAACATGCGTGGGTCGAACGTGGGGCTGGGCTCGCCGGTGACCAGATCCGCCGTGAGGAGCCCGACCGCGGGCCCGAGCTTGAAGCCGTGCCCGCTGAAACCGGTGCACAGGAAGTGGCCGCTCCCGGCGGGCACCTCGTCGATGACGGGATGCCAGTCGGGCGTGACGGCGTACAGGCCCGCGTAGCCGCGGCGCGCCGAGGCAGTCTCCATGGCCGGGCAGCGCGCGATCCAGCGCTGGCCCACGTCGAGGTCGAAGGAGCCGTCGGAGTGCTCGGGATAGTCGTCGGGGTCGACGACGTCCTCCGCCTCCGCCGGGTCGATGAGCCCGACGAGCATGAGATCGCCCGTCTCGGGTCGGAAGTAGCTGGCGTGCGCGAAATCCAGCACCACGGGATGCGGCCCGCGGTGCCCCTCGGGGCGCCCGAAGATCGCGACCTGCGCCCGGCACGCGCTCACCGGCACGTCGAGCCCCGCCAGGGCCGCGACCCGCGCGCCCCAGGGCCCCGCGCAGTTCACCACGATCGGGGCATCGAGGCGCTCGTGGGGCGTGTCGACGCCGACGACCTTGCCTGCGGCGAAGCGGATCCCCGTGACCTCGTGGCCGAGGAACAGGCTCGCACCCAGCCGCTTCGCCGCTTCGGCGAAGCTCGTCGCCGTGCGGTGCGGGTCCGCGTAGCCGCTGCCGGGCTCCCAGGCGGCGGCCACCAGGTCCGCCGACGCCGCGTCCGGCAGCACCTCCCGCAGCTCCTCGGTGGAGAGGACGCGCGTGTCGATCCCGACCTCGCGCTGCAGCGCGACGTTGGCCTCGAGGCCCGCACGGTCGGACTCCGGAACCAGCACGAGGAAGCCGCACGGTACGAAGCCGCACCCTCCGCCCACACGCTCCTCGAAATCGCGGAACACGCCGAGGGCGTGGAGCGCCATGCGCGCCGTCGTCTCGTTCGAGTAGTGCTGGCGCACGATCGCCGACGAGCGACCCGTCGAGCCCGAGGCGAGCGCCCGCTTCTCCACGATCGCGACCGTGGCACCGCGCTTCGCGAGCTCGAACGCGGTGGCGCATCCCATGATTCCCCCGCCGATGACGACGGCGTCGAACGTGCGGCCCATCGTTGCGCTCCTCCCTCGAGTCGTGCCGTTGCGGGCGCCGCGGGTGCTCCGCGGCGACGCGAGCTGGGTCCTACCAGACCTCCAGGCGGTCCTGAGCCGTGAAGAACAGGACGCGCTCCTTCACCGGCTCGCCGGTGAGATGCTCCCACGCGCGGGCGTAGAGGTCCACCTGGCTGCGGTACTCCTCCACCCGCGCCGGGAAGTCCGGATCGGTGCCGACGTCGGTCTTGTAGTCGGCGATCACCCAGCCGTCCGCCTCGCGGAAGGCGAGGTCGATCACCCCCTCGAGCACCTCCACGGGGGCCCCTTCCCCCCCGCTCCCCCGGCGTACGTCGCGCGCCGCGAACGGCACCTCCGCCAGCGTTCGTGCCGCACGTCCGGCGCGGCCCCACAGCTCGGAGGAGCGCACCGAGGAGACCAGCGCGAGCAGCTCCTCGAGTTCCGTGGGCTCCCCCCGGCGGTCCAGCGGGCGGTCGTGCTCCACGAGCAGCGCGCGGCACGTCGCGGCCAGGCTCCGCTCCGAGGGCCGCGTCGTTGCGGCTGCGAGCGCACCGTGGACGACACTCCCCCACGAGAAGCCCCGCAGCGCGTCGGCCGGCGGCTCCGTCGGGG
>JBJKSF010000006.1:0-35656 GCA_046704285.1 Longimicrobiales bacterium
CGGGCCCCCCGCAGCCCCCACCCCCCCGCCCCCGCGCGGGGCCCGCCCGGGCCGGCCCCCCCCCCCGCCCCCCCCCCCCCCCCCCCCCCCCCGCCGCCGGGCCGGCCGTCCTACCGCAGCGCCGCGACCTCCGCGTCGGTGAGCTCGATCTCGAGCGCGCCCAGGTTCTCCCGCACGTGCTCCAGGGAGAGCGTCCCGGGAATGGGCAGCATCACCGGAGAGCGGCGCAGCAGCCACGCCAGCACGATCTGGCGCGGCGTCGCGCCGTGACGCTTCGCGATCCCGGCCAGCTCCGGGTGGTCGGCGTCGTGGAGCGGGAAGAAAGGCATGAACGCGATCCCGTGCTCGGTGCAGTAGTCCGCGACGGCCTCGTGCTTCCGCTCCGACAGGTTGTAGTGGTTCTGCACCGCCGCGATCGGCACCACGCGCCGCGCGCGCTCGATCTGCTCCACCGTCACCTCGGAGACGCCCACCCGCGCGATGCTGCCCGCGTCCACGTAGGCCTTGATCGCTCCCAGGCTCTCCTCGATGGGCGTCTCCGGGTCCACCCGGTGCAGGTAGTACAGACCGATCCTGTCGGTGCGCAGGCGCGCGAGGCTCCGCTCGATCTCGGCCCGCAGCGCCTCGGGCCGCCCGCGCCCCGGTCCGCCGATGCCGCCCTTCGTCGCGACGATCACGCCCGCGGGCACGGGCGAGAGCGCGGCACCGATCGTCTCCTCGCTCTCGCCGCCCGCGTACGAATGCGCGCTGTCGATCATCCCGATGCCGGCGTCCACCGCGGCGCGGATGAACGCGACGTTCTCCGGTGTGCGGCGCAGGCGGTTCGTGCCGAGCCCGATGCGGGCCACGTCGAGCGGCGTCGTCACCGGAGCGACTCCCACCGGCGTCGCAGGACCGGCACGAGCGCGTGGAGATCTCTCACGGCGGCCTCGCCCTGTGACGTCGGACGGGCGTCGGCGCTCTGCAGGACGTCCAGCATGTACAGCAGCTTCTCCTGGAGGTCGACGACCGTCTCCTCGTCGGGCGGCACCGCGGTGATGCTCCCGTAGAGGATGTCCGGCAGCGCCGGCTCCCCCCTGCCCCGCAGCCTCCGCATGGCCGCCTCGCGCGCCGGGCCGAAGGGCCCGCTCACGCCGCGGGCCAGCACCGTGTCGATCGCGTCGCGCAGCTCCTGCAGCCGCAGGTAGTCCCGATAGCACGTCATGGAGAGGTCGGTCTGGAGCCGCAGGTCGGCCGGCGTGATGTGGACGCGCGGATCCAGACGCACGTGCACGGTCTTCTCGACCGCCTTGCCGTCCACGATCAAGCGCACCGTATACGCTCCAGGGGCCACGAACGGCCCCCGCGGTCCGAGCGGGGTGTTGTGGTACGTCGCCGAGATCGAGAGCTCGCGCCGGGCTCCGGGCGGCGGCGTGTAGTGCAGGTCCCAGACCAGCCGGTGCTCTCCGGCCGATGTCCCCGGAATCGCCTGCGGCCGCATCCAGTACGTCGGGTAGATCCACGTCGTGGTGTCGAGGACCGGGGGCTCGGCGTCGCTGTCGTAGCGGCGCACGAGCGCGCCGGCGGCGTCGAGCACCTCGAGCGTGACGTGCTGCGCGGCGTGGGGCAGGTAGTAGTCCAGGATCGCCCCGTTGGGGGGGTTCTTGCCCGTCGGCTCGTCGGGCGGCAGCGGCGTGTCGGTGAAGACGTCGCCGCGCACCCGGATGGCCGTCGGCGGCGTGAACAGGAACGGGCCGTCGGCGCGGGCCGCCTGCACGAGCTCGCGCAGCGGCGCGATGTCGTCCAGGATCCAGATCGAGCGCCCGTGGGTCCCCACGACGAGGTCGCTCCCGTGGATCACCAGGTCGCGCACGGAGGTGGCGGGCATGTTCTGGCGGAGCGGCTCCCAGTGGTCTCCGTCGTCGATCGAGAAGAAGACCGCGCGCTCCGTCCCCGCGAAGAGCAGGCCCGGCTGCTTCGGGTCCTCCCGCACGACGTTCACCGGACCGTCGGCCGGCAGCCCGTTCGTGATCTGGGTCCACGTCGTGCCGCCGTCGTGCGTGCGGAAGATGTGCGGCCGCAGATCGTCGAGCCGGAACGCGTTGACCGCCGCGTACGCGGTGTTCCGGTCGAAGTGGCCGGCGTCCAGCTGCGCGATCTTGTCCCAGGCCACGAGCGAGGGCGGCGTGACGTTCTTCCAGGCCCGGCCCCCGTCGCGCGTCACCCAGATCAGCCCGTCGTCCGTGCCCGCCCAGATCAGGTCCGCGTCGAGCGGCGAGGGGCCGACGGCGTAGATGACGCCGCGCCGCGCCATCGAGTCGAGCGCGGGCGTGCGGAAGTCGCCGACGCTGGCCGGCACGGCCGGGTGCCGGCGCGACAGGTCCGGGCTGATGATCGTCCAGTGCTGGCCGCCGTCCAGCGTCTTCCAGAGCACGTTCGTGGCGAAGAGGAGCTCGTGCGGATCCACCGGGTCGAAGAGCAGCGGCTCCGTGCGAAGCATCCGGTACGCGCCGGAGCGGAGCGCCTCGGGGGCGACGTTCTGCGCGGTGCCGGTGCGCTTGTCGAAGCGCATCACGCGCCCGCCGTACACGATGTCGGGGTCGAGGGGGTCGGGCGCCACGTAGCCGTACTCGTCGGCGCCCACGCCGATCCAGTCGCGGAACGAGATCTGGCCGCCGTTGCCGCGGCTCGCGATCCCGATCGCTCCGGTCTCCTGCTGGCCGCCGTAGATCCAGTACGGGAACTGGTTGTCGGTCGTCACGTGGTACAGCATCGCGGTGGGCTGGTTGTACCGCGTGCTCCACGAGCGGCCGCCGTTCAGGCTGATCTCCGCTCCCTGGTCGGCCGTGAGGATCATGACCTCGGGGTGGAGGGGGTTGATCCACATCCGCTGGTAGTCGTCCCCGCCGGGCGCCCCCTTCCACGCCGTCCAGTCACGCCCGCCGTCCGTGGAGCGGTACGTGGCGCGATTGGCCGAGTACACCACGTTCGGATCGGTCGGCGACACGCACAGGTCGTTGCCGAGACGGCGCTGGGTGCTCACGAGCGTCCAGGTCCGGCCGGCGTCGTCGGAGCGATAGACGCCGCCGCCGTGCCGAGCCTGGACCGCTGCATAGATGCGGTTCGGGTCGCTCGGCGCCAGCGCGAAGTCGATGCGGCCCACGTCGGAGTCGGGGAGCCCGCCCGCGAGCTTGCGCCACTTCGTGCCGCCGTCCGTGGACTTGTAGAGCCCGCTGTTCGGGCCCGTGAACGACCCGTCCTCCCAGGGACCCTCGCGATGATCCCACAGGGAGGCGTAGAGCGTGTGCGGGTCCCTGGGGTCGAACTCGACCTGATGGCCGCCCGTGTCGTGGTCCACGTAGAGCACCTTCTGCCACGTCCGGCCCCCGTCCGTCGAGCGGAAGATGCCCCGCTCCTCGCTGGGCCCGTACGGGTGGCCCATGCCGGCCACGAACACCCTGTCCGGGTTGGTCGGATCCACGATGACGCGGCCCACCTGCTCGACGTCCGAGAGCCCCACGTGCCGCCAGGTCCGGCCCCCGTCGGTGGACTTGAAGATCCCGTCGCCCACGCTCAGGTCGGGGCGCGCCGCCATCCCCTCCCCCGTCCCGACGTAGATGACGTCGGGATCGGAGGGCGACACGGCGAGGTCCCCGATCGAGCCGGTCGGCTCGTGGTCGAAGATCGGGTGCCACGTGCGGCCGTAGTCGTCGGTCTTCCAGACGCCGCCGTCGACGACGCCGATGTAGAAGACGTTCGGCTGCGTGGGAATGCCCACGGCCGCCTGGGTACGGCTCGCGCGGAAGGGGCCCACGAGGCGGTAGCGGAGCCCCTGGTACATCGAGGGCTCCACGGTGGGCCCGGGCGCGGTGGTCTGCGCCGACAGGCCCGGAGCGCCGATCAGGAGCGCGAGGATCAGAGGCAGGCAGGCGAGTAGCGATCTCATGGGTGCTCTCCCTGGCTCGTCGGCTGCACCTTGTCCGCCTTCAGGTGCGCCAGGGAGACGGGATCCGTCGGCCGCTCCTGCGACGCCGGCAGCACGGTGAGGACGATCTTCGACGGGTACGCGCCGCTGTGCCAGACCGCGTTGTGCGCGACGACCATCGCGGAGGTCGTCTGGTTGTTTGCGCCCGTGTTCAGGTTGCGATCGTACTGCGGGAAGTCGCTGCTCGAGATCGCCAGCCGCACGCGGTGGCCCGCGGAGAAGTAGTAGGCGATGTCGATCGGCTGGAACGTCACCTTGTAGACGTGACCCGTCCGCATCCACACGGGCGCGTGGTCGTAGCCGTCGCGCCAGCGCATGCGCTGGATGTTCGAGCGCACGTTGTACGCCGTCCCGTCGGGATGGACGTCCACCAGCCGGAACGTGAAGTCGGTGTCCTTGGCGTCGGACGACACGTACAGCGTCACGGTGATCGGGCCGCTCACCTCCATGCCTTCCTGCAGCGGCGGCGACGTGTAGACGAGCACGTCGTGCCTGGACTCGAGCTGGCGCTGGTCGAACACGCCCAGCGGAACGGTGCCCAGACAGCAGCCGCCCCCGCCCACCGTCGGCACGGGGTTGGCGGGATCGTAGGTGAACCGGTCCGGCGATCCGTGCTCGGGCGGACGCGTTGCGAGCGCGCCGTCGCCGTACAACGAGTTCGCGTGCCCCGCGCTCGACAGGTAGAAGGTGCGCGGCTCGACGCCGGGCGGCGGCCAGGTCGGGGAGTCCTTCCAGAGGTTCTTGCCCAGGAGGTAGTAGACGACCCTCGGGTGGTCCTTCAGGACGCCGTTGTCCTCGCCTTTGAGGTAGTGGTCGAACCAGTCGAGGATGTAGGCGTCGTACGGGTAGCGGGAGTCGCCGACGTCGAGCTCGCCGACCTTGAAGTCGTCCTGCTTCACCGTGGCCCGGGTGTACTGGCAGTGCAGCCCCGGGGCGATGATCGCGTACTGCTGGTCGGCGACGGCCGCGGGCGCGGTCCGGCGCACGAAGTTGTAGGCGGCGAGGTTGGGCGACACGGACACGTCGTACCAGCTCATGAACCACAGCCCGGGCCGGTCGATCGGCATGCTGTCGTTCCACAGCCCGCCCTTGTACCAGGCGGCCGAGTTGGGCTTGCGCGCGATCATGTCCCCGCCCGTCGGAACCGGCTCAGCCGTCTCGAAGATCCCCGGAGGCCCCCCGACCCACAGGATCATGTCGGAGACGGGGAGGTGCCAGAACGCCTTGTTCCAGTCGACCGGAGGCATCGTGGGCACCAGGTCGTACATCTTGGCCATCTCGATGCGCTGGGCCTGCGTGAAGTCGGGCGGGACCATCGGCTGGAGCTGGTTCTGCACCGTGTACAACCAGTCGATGAACAGCATGCGCAGCGCGCCGCCGCGGAACCAGTTGCCCTGCTCGTAGTAGGGGCCCACGCGCCCCACGCCGGCGCCGAAGCCTTCGACGTTGAACGTGGTGAGCCCGGGCGGGTTGTCCGCGACGACGCCCAGCTGCCATTCGGCGGTGGACGAGCAGCCGATCGGCGCGAGCTTCCCGTTCGACCAGGGCTTCGAGGTCAGCCAGTGGATCTCGTCGACCCCGTCCGTGCGCGGCGCGCCCAGGATCTCGTAGTGGCCCTGCGAGAAGTAGTGGCCCCGCTCCTGGATCTGCACGTAGGCGTAGCCGTGTCGGACCCAGTAGAGCTGGCGCGACATGTCGGCCGGCGCCCCCAGCCCGACGTCCCAGTAGTTGAAGTCGTAGGGCGTGCGCTCCAGGATGATCGGCACCGGCCCCGCGGCGTCCTTCGGGCGGTAGATGTCGGCCGCCATCATCTTCCCGTCGCGCATCGGGATCCACACCTTGCGCTCGATGACGGCGATCTTCTCGAGCTCCTCCTCCATGGCGTAGCGGCTCGCGGCCAGCTGCGCGCGGTCCCGCGGGCTCATCGCCTGCAGGCGCGCGGCGGGCTCCCAGAACAGGGGTTGGTCGCTGTGCTGGGCGTAGGTCGGGTGGATCGTCGACGAGTCGTACGCGGACGCCTTCGGCAGCCCCTGCGCCGCGAGGGAAGACCCCAGGGAGGGTAGGGCCATCATGCAGGCCGCGATCACGGCCGCGAAGCTGACACATCTTCCAGATGCCATGGTGGTACCTCCTGTCGAAACGCTTCGATCACGATCGACCCAGAACCCCACCCCATCCCTGTTCCCGGAGCGCCGCCGCGCGCACCCCGGGATCCTAGCGGTCCGCCTCCTCGTCGACCTCGAGGCTGACGGGATCCGGCTCGACCCGGAACGTCTGCGTGTACGCCTTCCCGTTCACGGTGAGCTTCGCGGTGAACGTGGCCGGCAGGTGCACGATCGGTGCCCGGGGAAGGTGGGCTCCCGGAAGCCCGAGATCCTCCCGGTGGAGGCCGATGTCCGGGACCCACGCGACGCGGTGCATGCCCGCGTCGGTGCGGAACACCTCGGGCTTCCGCTCCCACAGCACGGTGATCTCGGGGATGGCGCCCGGCCGCCCTCCCGGGGAGCGCCTCCCGCCGGCCTCGCCCGCGGGCGGCGGGAACGTCGCCAGCACCTCGCCCTCGGTGTCCAGGATCTCGAGCGTCACCGCGCCCGGGGCGTCCTTCTTGAGGTAGTAGTCGATGTAGACGCCTTCCCGAGGGTTCTCCGCCTGCGGCTCGTCCTTCTGCAGCTGGACCCCGTAGTCGTAGGTGCCGTAGTCGACGAGGATCTGGTCGGCCGGCTTGAACAGCCAGGCGTCGGCGGCCGCGACCGAGGCGTCGATCTGGCGCAGCGCGCTGATGTCGTCGATCACCCAGAACCCGCGCCCGTGCGTCGCCACGATCAGGTCGTCGTCGTACACCTGGTAGTCCCGCACCGACGTCACCGGCAGGTTCAGCTGCAGCGGCTGCCAGTGATCCCCGTCGTCGAACGAGATGAACGAGCCACGCTCCGTGCCCGCGAACAGCATCCCCCGACGCTTCGGGTCCTCCTTCACCACGTGCACGTACACGCCCTTCGGCAGCCCCTCCGTGATCGCCTCCCACGTCTTGCCCATGTCCCGCGTGCGGTAGATGTGCGGATCGAAGTCACGCAGCTGGTGCCGGTCCACGCTCACGTACGCCGTCTCGAAGTCGAAGTGCGACGCTTCGACCATCGTCACCATGCTCCACGCCGTCAGCTCCGGAGGCGTCACGTTCCGCCAGCTCCCGCCGTTGTCCAGCGTCACCTGCACGGCGCCGTCGTCCGTCCCGATCCACACCATCGGCACCAGCAGCGGCGACGGGCAGATCGTGTAGATCACACCCCGGCGTCCGTTCGTGCCCACGTCCGCGGCCGACGCAGCGTCCAGGTTCGACGGCGTGCCCGGATCGGCACGCGTCAGGTCCGGGCTGATCTGCTTCCACGTCCGCGCGTAGTCCGTCGACAGGAACAGGAACTGGTCCCCGTAGTACAGCGCCCTCGGGTCCGCCGCCGACAGCACCAGCGGCTGCGTCCAGTCCTTGCGCGCCGCCTCCGCGCTCGTGCTCTTCGGCGCCGTCGTGCCCGGGATCATCCGGTTGTGCGCCAGGTCGTAGCGCGCTCCCGTGCCCCCGTACACGATGCCCGGGTGCAGCGGATCGCCCGCCGTGTAGCCGCTCTCGCCCGACGCCCCGATCGGCTCCCAGTCCCGCATCGAGATGACCCCGCCGAACTTGCCGATCGAGCATACGGCCACGCCCCCGGAGTCCTGCTGCGCTCCCGTCACCCAGTACGGCCACCGGTAGTCCACCGAGACGTGGTAGATCTGCGCGATCGGCTCGTTCAGCCACGAGCTCCACGTGATGTCCGCCGGATCCTTCTGCTTCACGTCACGGCTGATCACGCACCCCTGGTCGCTCGCGACGATCAGCGTGTTCGGATCGTCCGGCGACACCCACGCCTGGTGGTAGTCGTCCCCGCCCGGCGAGCCTCGCACCGGCACCCACGTGTGGCCCCCGTCCATCGAGCGCGACACCGACACGTTCGACACGTACACCACGTCCGCGTCCGTCGGGTCCACCGTCACCGTCTCGAAGTACCAGCCCCGGCCCCACAGCGCCGGGTCGTTCGACAGCCGCCGCCAGCTCGCCCCCCCGTCGTCCGAGCGGAAGAAGCCCCCCTGCCCGTTCGGGTTCCCCTCGTAGCCCATCGCCCGCTCGCTCGGCTGCGGCGTCCCCGGAGGAGACAGCAGGTCGTCGATCACCGCGTACACCCGCTTCGGATCGCTCGGGCACACCGCGATCCCCGTACGCCCGATCCCCTCCCCCGGCAGCCCGTTCTTCAGCTCCGTCCAGCTGTCCCCGCCGTCCGTCGACTTGAACAGCCCGCCCCCCGGCCCGTTGCTCGGCGCGTACACGAACCACGGCGGCCTGCGCGTGTTCCACAGCCCCGCGTAGATCACCTCCGGGTTCTCCGGGTCGATCACCACCTCCACCGCACCCACGTCCTCGTTCCGGTACAGCACCTTCTTCCAGCTCCGGCCCCCGTCCTTCGTCCGGTACACCCCCCGCTCCGCGCTCGGACCGTAGAAGTCCCCGATCGCCGCCACGTACACCACGTCCGGGTCGTGCGGGTGCACCGCCACCTTCCCGATGTGCTGCGTCCCCTCCAGCCCGATGTGCTCCCACGTCCCGCCCCCGTCCCTCGTCTTGTACATCCCGTTCCCGTAGCCCACCGAGTCCCGCAGCGTCGACTCCCCGCTCCCCACGTACACCACCTCCGGTGCCGAAGGCGCCACCGCCAACGCCCCGATCGACGCCACCGGCTCCGCATCGAACACCGGCCGCCACACACGACCCGCGTCGATCGTCTTCCACACACCCCCGTTCACCGACCCGAAGTAGAACTCGTTCGGCCGCCCCACCACCCCCGACACCGCGTCCACCCGCCCCCCGCGGAACGGGCCCAGCATCCGCCACTCCAGTCCCGAGAACAGACTCGCCGGCTGAGGTCCCTGAGATCCCGCCGCCCGCAGCACTCCGTGCTCCAGCGCGCCCTTCCCCTCCTCCGCCACCAACGGGCTCGCCGCCAGCCCCCGGGCCACCCCAGGACCCGCGACCAGCAGCGCGCCGCCCACCTGACCGGCTCGCACGAAGAAGCTCCGCCTGCTGACGCCCCGCCCCTCCGGCGCCTCGGCGCCGGAGGGCTCGGCATCGCGCTCGAACGCATCGGATTGGCTCGTATGCTTGGCCACGGTTCACTCCCGAGATGACGGACCTGACAACGGGCAGGGAGTCGGATCCCTTCCGCAAGGAACGCCATTATACGTGCGCCGGCCCCACCCGGCACGTGGGGACGCGACACCGTCCCTGAAGCCAGGGATCGGGGGGGCGGTGCGCCCTGCTCCTGGAGCCGGCGCCGGAGGCGCCGGCTCCTCCTTCCCGCTGTCTCTACTCGGCGGAGGGCCCGGACGTCGGCTCGTCGGCCGACGGTCCGTACATCCCCGGCACCGGCACGTCCAGCAGGCGCAGGTAGACGCCGAGCTGGGCCCGGTGGTGGACGAGGTGGTTCAGCGCCATGGTCCGGTAGACCATCGAGCGCGGCATCGTGAGCCACACCTTCTCGCCGGAGCGGAGCGTCCAGGCCACGGCGAGGTCGGCGGCGGTGGCGCTCTCGAGCGTCGGGCGCACGTCCCGCACCGCCGCGTCGAACACGGCGAGCATCTCCTCCCGGCTCCCCGTCTCGGGCGAATGCCACGGCTCGTCGAGGTCGAGGTCGGTGGTCGTGAGGGCGACGCCGATCCAGGTGGGCAGCGTGGCCACGTGGTGGGCGAGATCGTGGAGGCTGAACGACTTCTCGTGCGGCTTGAACTCCAGGTGCTCGTCCGGGACACGCTCCAGCATTCTGCGCGTGTTGGCCATCTCCTGATCGAACTCGGGAAGCATCTCGGCGCCGTTCATGCGGGACTCCTCATGCGTAGCGGGAAGGTCCATCGATGTGCCCGAATAGAAACCGAATTCCCGCCCCGTGCAAGGGCTGTCTCAGAGCTCGATGAGGGCGCCGATCTCCACCACCTGATTGGGCGGAAGGCGGAAATAGGACGTAGGCGATCGCGCGTTGTGGCTCATGAAGGCGAAGAGCCGCTCGCGCCACGCGACCATGCCCGAGCCTCCCGAGCTCGGTACCAGCGTCTCGCGGCCGAGGAAGTACGTCGTCGTCATGGGCTTCAGGACGAGGCCCTCACGCCCGTCCAGCTTCCGGAGCTCACGCCCGACGTCCACGTCGTCCATGAAGCCGTACTTGAGGATGAGCGTATAGAACCCGCTCCCGCGCGCCGCCAGAGCCACGCGCTCCGAGTCGGGGACGTGCGGCACATCCTCCGTCACCACGGAGAGGAGGACCACCTCCTCGTGCAGCACGCGGTTGTGCTTCAGGTTGTGCAGGAGCGCGCGCGGCGTCCCCTGCGGATCGCTGAACATGAACACCGCAGTTCCGGGCACCCTCGTGGGCGGGTGACGCATGACGTTGTCCACGAAGTCCGTGATCGGCAGCTCACGCGCCTTCATGCGCGTGGCCAGGAGACGACGACCGGACTTCCAGGTGGTCATGAGAAGGTAGACCGTGGCCGCCACGACGAGGGGGAACCAGCCCCCCGCGGGGATCTTGACCATGTTCGCGCCCCAGAACGACACGTCGACGACCAGGAAGAGCCCAGACAGGCCGAGTGCCGCGGGGAGCCGCCACTTCCACCCGTGCCGGGCCAGGTGATAGAACAGGATCGTCGTGATCACCATGGTGTTCGTGATCGCCACCCCGTACGCGGCGGCCAGGTTGCTCGAGGTCTTGAACCCGATCACGAGGCCGATGCACGCGATCATGAGCGCCCAGTTGACCTCCGGGATGTAGATCTGGCCGATCTCCCGTTCCGACGTGTGCTCGATCTGCAGGCGGGGGCTGTAGCCGAGCTGGATCGACTGCATGGCCAGCGAGTACGAGCCCGAGATCACCGCCTGAGACGCGATGACGGCCGCGGCCGTGGCGATCACCACCATCGGGTAGATCGCCCACCCCGGTCCCATGCGGTAGAACGGGTTGACCACCGCGGACGGATCGCGGAGGAGCAGCGCTCCCTGTCCGAAGTAGTTGAGCAGCAGGCCGGGCAGCACGATCGTGAACCACGTGATCCTGATCGGGCGGGCACCGAAGTGCCCCAGGTCCGCGTACAGCGCCTCTCCCCCGGTCACGACCAGGAAGACGCTGCCCAGCACGAGGACGCCTCGCAGGCCGTTGTGCACGAAGAAGAGGATCGCGTGGTGCGGGCTCACCGCCCACAGCACACCCGGGGCCCGAACGATCTGGTAGATGCCCAGGAGCCCCAGCATGGCGAACCAGAGGAGCATCACGGGACCGAAGACCTTGCCGACCTTCTCCGTGCCCCGTCTCTGGAACAGGAAGAGCCCCACCAGGATCACGACCGCGATGGGAACCACGTAGGGCTGGAACACCGGCGTGGCCACCTTCAGGCCCTCCACGGAGGAGAGCACCGTGATGGCGGGCGTGATCATCCCGTCCCCGTAGAGGAGCGCCGCGCCGAAGAGCCCCAGCAGGATGAGGAAGCGCTTGCTGCCTTCGCGACCCTCCTCCATGCGCGTGACGAGCGCCGCCAGCGCCAGGATGCCCCCCTCTCCCCGGTTGTCGGCCCTCAGGACGAAGACCAGGTACTTGACGGAGATGACGAGGATGAGCGACCAGAAGATGAGCGAGAGGACGCCGAGAACGTTGGCCGGCGCCACGGGCAGGCGATAGTCCTGGTGGAAGCTCTCGCGGATCGCGTAGAGGGGGCTGGTGCCGATGTCGCCGTATACGATGCCCAGCGCCGCGATCGCGAGCACCGCGACCCGATTGCGCTCTCCGCTTTCCGCCGTGGATTCCGACGCCATCGCCTCCCTTTGTCTTCATGGGTCGCGGGCAACAGACCACACGAGGTGGAGCCAACTACATTAAGGCTCCACAAAGGCGAAGAGGAGGGGGCGGGGGGGGGGGGGGGCGCCCCCCCCCCCCCCCCCCCCCCCGCCGGAGGGTCAGCTTCCCGATGCGCCCCCGTGCGCGGCGACGACCGTCACCTTGCCCACGAACAGGATGCGGGAGAAGGTCCGCTTGAGGGTGGGGCTCCTGAAATTCTCCATCGGCGTGCCGCTGCTCCAGGCGATGGTCTGGCCCTTCTCGACCTTCGTGGTCGGCCCGGCGAGCCAGATCGTGGAATCGCCCGACGCCACCTCGAAGTACGTGTAGGTGCTGACGTCGATCGTCTGCTTCACGACCCCCTGTCCCGGACCCGCCATTCCCTCCGCCACCTTCTGCCCGGGCTTCAGGAAGCCTTCCGTGAAGTAGATCGTCGAAAACGTGCGGTGCAGCGTCGGGCTCGTGAAGTTCCGCATGGGCGTGGACGCGGCCACGGCCACCGTGTCCCCCACCGCGAGACGCGTGACGGGCCCGGCGGCCCACACCTCGGTCCCTCCGACGCTCAGCTTCGCGTAGGTGTAGCCGCCGGCGTTCATCGTCTCCTTCACGACACCCATGAGCGGCGGCTTCTGGGTCGTGCCGGAGACGTCGGGGTGGCCGGGCGGGAGCGACTGGCTCGATGTGGCGGCGGCCGCCCCGGCCGCTCCTGCGGACTTCGAGGTCGCCTCCTTGGCGCAGCCGGCGACGAGAGCGGCGGCTACGACGAGAGCGACGCCTGCGACGATTCGTCCATCACGCGACATGTTCGATCTTCCGGGATCGGGTGGAGACTCGGTCGGAGGGCCGTGGCTCGCGTCTACCCCCGAGACCGTCCGAGGTGGCACCCGGCACTCCTATGGTCCCGAGAGGACCCGCGGCCGGAGCCAGTCCGCGTGCAGGCGCGGATCGCCCGTCCCCGCGGGAAGAACCCGCAGCGAGAGGACCTCCACCCCCTTCACGTCGACCTCGACCGGCAGCGGCGGCTCCCCTCCGTGCATGGGCGGGCTCGTCCAGAGGACGCGGCCGTCGCCGAGGACCTCGAAGCGGGCGGCTGCCGCCGGGGCCGGCTGCGCCTCGTCGTCGATGCCCACCCGGGCGGTGAAGCGTCCGTAGACGCCGGCGAGCCGGTACTCCACCTCGGACGGCGCCACCGTCCCGAGCCCGCGCCCGAATGCGAGCCCCGCCACGCTCAGCTCGTTGCCGTCGAACGAGCGGTTTCGCCCGAGCATGCCGCGGCCCTGGCGTGCCATGGCGGGCTCCATCTCCGACAGCGGGGTGCTGTCCGGCACGGCGAGCGTGATCGTCTTGGAGAGGAAGCGCCGCGACACCGTCCCGTCCGTCCACACCTCGTGCACCTCGAACGTGTGCACGCGGCCCGGGCTGAGATCCCGCACCGTGGCCCAGGGCTGGAAGGTCACGCCCACCGGCCGCCCGTCGACGTCCACGCGGTATCCGGCGTGCAGGTAGTACTCCGTGGGCCAGGTGAGATCGACGGACGTCACGGACCGCTGGCGGGCGGCCAGGGGTCCCTGGACCCCCACCGGGTAGTGGAAGGCCTCGGCGGCGCCGAAGCGTACGGTCCACGCCACCGTCTGCGAGGTGCTGGAGGTGACCGTGACGGTCGCGTACCCCTGATGGCTCGCGAACGTCACGGTGGGACGGGGTCCGCCTGCCGCGGGCGCCGCTTCGGCGGACACGATGCGATAGGTGGCCCGCACCGGAGGGAGGCCGAACGTGAGGGTGTACGGGTCGCCCGCCACGACGCGGCTCTTCCCGGAAAGCAGGGGCGCCGCGTCGGTGCCGCCGGAGCTCAGGGCGACCAGGCTCACCCAGCCCTGGGTGATGTGGCGGCTCGTGGACACGAGCACCGGGCGCGCCGTGGCGGGCACGAGCGTGACGACCCGCACGTCCTCGGGTGGGACGTTCAGGAAGACTCCGTGGTCCCAGGCCCCCAGGTACACGCCGCGCCAGAAGTCGTAGACGTGGTAGGTGCGGTTGGCGTCGAGCCCGAGCTCCTTCCACGACAGCAGGCGGTTCATCGAGCGGTGCGTGGAGTGGTTGAAGACACCTACGACGTCGTACCGCCGGCCGAGGTCCGACACCTTCAGGTCGACGATCGTCTTGTGGACGTTGTCCGGCCGGTAGAGGTCGAGCGGCCGGACGTCCGTAGCGGGGAAGACGCGCTTCAGGACGTCCACGCGCGAGGCCGGCAGGTCCGTCATGCGATCGCTGGCCATGAGCGCCTGCCCCGTCAGCCCATACAGGGTCGCCCAGGCGCGGGCGGTGCCGTCGGTGAGCGGCGGCCGAACGAGAAGCGCGTCCGGGTCGGAGTACCACGCCACGTTGTTCAGGAACTCGTAGCTGTCGGTCGCGTCCTCGGCGATGAGAAAGCCCTCCCATCCCCCCACCACGTCGTCCGCCGTGCGCCCGCCGTTCGTGAGGCCGATGCCCGCCAGGTCCGGTCCCCACGACAGGAGCAGGTACGACCGTGGGCCGATCGCGTCGCGGATCCACCCGAGCGTGCGGCGATAGACGTCCGCTGCGGCCGCCGCGCGGTCGCCCTGCGGCACGGGGCCGGCCATCCACGGGAGCGCCTTCGCGTACTGGTCGAGCACCACCGTCTGCCCGTCGATCTTGAAGTACGTGAAGTCGTCGCGTCGCAGCGAGCCGAAGAGGTCGCCCAGGTACGTGCGCGCGGCGGGCTTGGTCGGATCGAGCAGATAGGTCCCCTCCCAGCTGCGGAACGCGCGCTGGTCGCCGTGCGGGCCCGTGAGGAACGCCCCCGTGCGGCGCACGACGTCGATGTTGCTCTGCCCTTCCGGGGCCAGCCAGATGCCGGCCTCCATCCCGAGCGCGCGGATCGAGTCGGCCAGGGCCTTCATCCCCGGCTTCGCGAAGCGGGGATCGATGCCGAGGGGATCGCGGGGCTCGCGCGTGTCGGGGCCCGTCCCCTGCCAACCGTCGTCGATCTGGATCCAGTTCGCGCCATACGGCCCGAGGTGGGTCGCCATCCAGCGCGCGTTGGCCAGGATCTCGGCCGGGGTGATCTGCCGGTAGTAGTAGTACCACGAGCACCATCCGGAGGGCGGCAGAGGGAAGACGGACTTGTCGATCGGCCGGTAGTGGGTGATCCCGAGCGAGTCCTCGTAGTAGTGCTGGATGACGCGGCCGCTCCGGGTCGTCACCCGGTCCGTCGCCGGATCGAAGGTGCCGTCCGCCAGGGGGGTCGAGACCTCACCCAGCGTCGTGACGAGCATGTCGTCGATGCCGGAAGGCTTCAGGCGCACCGGGACCGGCCGTGGCCAGGGGGTCACCGGTCCGGACGCCTCGAGGCGGTCCGCACGCTGCGGCAGGGGGCCGGCCTGGGCGGCGAGCGCGCCGGACGACGTGCACGGAACGAGCGCGAGCAGGACGAGCGCCGCCAGAGTCGAAGCGGGCGGGAAAGGACGGAATCTGGTAGGCATCGGGCGTCGGAGAAGAGGGATTGGCGGCTACCATACCCGTATCGGCGCCGGCGCGTCAACGCTGCGCGGCGTCCGACGAACACGGGGCGCCGGGAGTGGAGTGTTCGCCGGAGCCGTCATCGCGACAGCCCGGCCGCTCAGCCCGGCAGCTCAGTCCGACAGGGGGCGGAAGACCCCCGAGCCCCTCAGAGGCGCACGACCGCCATGGTCAGGGCGGCCGCGGCCAGGGTGGCGAGCGTGACCGGAACGCCGATCCGCGCGTGCGTCCGCCAGTCGATGTCGACCCCTGCGGCTCGCGCCTGCTCCACGACGATGATGTTCGCGATGCTCCCCACGATCAGCAGATTACCCGCCAACGTGCTTGACAGCGCGAGCGCCGCGCCGGCGCGCGGCCCCGTGGCGGCCGACAGCAGGAGCATCACGGCGGGGACGTTGGAGACCACGTTGCTCAGCAGCGCGCTGGACGCGAAGAGCCACCCGGGCCGCGTCACGTCGGCTCCGTGAGCGGCCAGGAGCGCCAGGCCGCGGGCGACCCATCCCGAGTCCATGAGCGCGCCGTTGACCACGAACAGCCCGACGAAGAGCACCAGGAGCTGCCAGTCCACGAGTCCGAGCATGTCTCGCGAGTGGAACTTCCGACCCGACAGCACCACGCCCGCCGCCGCGAGCGCCACGAGCTCCCGCGGCCAGCCCGTGAAGAGAAAGGCGGCCAGGATGAGCCCACCCAGCACGAGCCCCTTGACGGCCTGCCAGCGCTCCAGCGGGATGTCCGCCGCGCGGGATCCGTCGCCGCGCGCCGTCCACGCCCCTTCGCGCCCCCGAGCGAGCACGACGACCAGCCACACGAGCCCCAGCCCGACCACGACCGCGGGTGCGACGCCGAGGGCGTAGGAGGCGAAGGACATCCTCAGCGTCTGGCCGATGAGGATGTTCTGGGGATTGCCGATCAACGTCGCCGCCGAGCCGACGTTGGCCGCGCACGCCGTGGCCAGCAGAAAGGGGACGGGATCGAGGTCGCGCTCGCGGCAGAGGCTCACGATCGAGGGCGTGACGGCCAGGACGACGATGTCGTTCGTGAAGACGGCCGAGAGCCCGCCCACCAGGGCGATCACGAGCGCCAGCAGCCCGCGGGCGCCGACGCGCAGTCGCCCGACCCAGCGGGTCACGGCCCCGTACACGCCGCCGAGGCGCATCTGCGCCGAGACGATCATCATGCCGAACAGCAGCGCCATGGTCGGCACGTCGACGTGATGGACCGCCGCGCCCAGGGAGAGCGAGCCGCTCACCAGGAGCGCGATGGCCCCGAGCAGCGCGACGCCGGTCCGGTCCACCTGGATCCTGGGGAGTCCCCCCAGGAACATCCCGACGTAGACGGTCACGAAGACCGCGAGCACCATGTCGGCTTCGCCTCCTTGGCAGCCGCGTCGGATCCGCGAAGGCAGAAAGATCGGCGCTTCGGTGCCGCCGCCCAAGAGGACCGCCCGGGCCATTGTCCGGGGCGCTGCTCGGGGCGAACGTTCCAATCCTGTCCGAACCTCCCGCCGACCCATCCACGAGGCACCCGTGCCGCCCTCTTACCCGCTGCCGCACGGATCACACGGGCCCGGACCCTCCAAGAGGCCGCTGAACCTCGCGAGGGCGTGGGCCGAGATGCGCGCGCTGATGTGGACGCATCGCCGCGCCCTGGCGATCGGGTTCTCGCTCATGCTCGTGAGTCGGCTGGCGGGTTTCGTGCTGCCGACCACGTCCAAGTACCTGATCGACGACGTGATCAAGCAGGGCCGGACGGGCCTGCTCGTCCCGCTGGCCCTGGCCGCCGGCGGCGCCACGCTCGTCCAGGCCATCACGTCGTTCGGGCTGTCGCAGGTGGTGGGAGTGGCAGCGCAGCGCGCCATCGCCGACATGCGCATCGCCGTCGAGCGCCACGTGATCCGCCTGCCGGTGTCCTACTTCGACTCCACCCGCACGGGCGTCCTCATCTCGCGCATCATGACGGACGCCGAGGGGATCCGGAACCTGGTCGGCACCGGCATCGTGCAGCTCGTCGGCGGGTCGATGACCGCCACGATCGCGCTCGCCATCCTCTTCTACCTGAACTGGCGGCTGACCGCGGTGATGATCGTCGTGCTCGTGGGCTTCGGCACGATGATGGCGTTCGCGTTCAAGCGCCTCCGGCCGATCTTCCGCGAGCGCAGCGTGATCAACGCGGAGGTCACGGGCCGCCTCTCCGAGACGCTCGCCGGCGTACGCATCGTGAAGGTCTACACGGCCGAGGAGCGCGAGGGCGGGGCGTTCGCCGAGGGAGTCGAGCGACTGTTCGCCAACGTCCGCCGCACGATCACGGGGACGTCCGCCGTCGGCTCCGTGACGACCGCGATCGTCGGGGGCGTGGGGGTGCTCCTGATGCTGGTGGGCGGTCGCGCGATCCTCGCCGGCACGATGACGCTCGGCGACTTCGTGATGTACAGCTTCGTCATGGGCATGCTGTCCCAGCCGCTCGTCCAGATCGCCTCGATCGGCACGCAGGTGTCCGAGGCGTTCGCGGGCCTCGACCGCATTCGCGAGATCCGCGACATGGAGACGGAGGAGACGCGCGACGCGGCCAGGGCCGGCGTGCCGGACGTGCGCGGCGACATCGAGTTCGAGGACGTCTGCTTCGAGTACGTCGAGGGACTGCCCGTCCTGCACGACGTCTCGTTCCGCGCCCCGGCCGGGTCGACGACCGCGCTGGTCGGCTCGAGCGGCGCGGGCAAGAGCACGCTCATCGGGCTCGTGATGGCATTCTACCACCCCACGAGCGGCCGCATCCTGGTGGACGGGTGCCCTCTGGAGCAGCTCAGGCTGCACGAGTACCGCGGCCATCTCGGGGCGGTGATGCAGGAGAACTTCCTCTTCGACGGGACGATCCGCGAGAACATCGCCTTCGGGCGCCCCGGCGCGAGCCAGGAGGAGATCGAGGCCGTGGCGCGCGTGGCGCACGTGGACGAGTTCGTCGACCAGTGGGAGGAGCGCTACGACACCGTCGTCGGGGAGCGCGGGGTGAAGCTCTCGGGCGGACAGCGCCAGCGGGTGGCGATCGCGCGCGCGATCCTGGCGGATCCGCGCGTGCTGATCCTGGACGAGGCCACCTCCAGCCTCGACAGCGAGAGCGAGGCGATGATCCGTGACGGTCTGCGCAGGCTGCGTGCGGGGCGCACGACGTTCGTCATCGCGCACCGCCTGTCGACGATCGAGAGCGCCGACCAGATCCTCGTCATCGAGGCGGGGCGCATCCTGGAGCGCGGCACCCACGAGGAGTTGTTGTCTCTGGGCGGCCGCTACCGCGAGCTGCACGACCGCCAGTACGGGATCGAGAGCGACCGCTTCATCAACCCGGGCGAGGACTTCACCCCGGAGAATTCCTCGGTCGAGGGGGAGGTCGCTCCGCGTACCTGAGGGACGGGCGCCTTCGTCGTGGACGGGCGTCCGGCCCGCGCCGTCACGGGAAGGCGCGCTCAGACCGCGTCGGCCGCTCGCTCCAGCTCCGAGACGACGATCCGCGTCATCTTCAGCATGGCCTCGGTGGCCCGCCGGGCGCGATCCCGATCGGAGTCCGTGAGCAACTGGTACAGCCGCTTCGGGACTACCTGCCACGACAGCCCCCACCGATCCTTGAGCCAGCCGCACTGGCCCTCGGAGCCACCGTTGCCGGTGAGGGCGGTCCACAGCCGGTCCACCTCGGCCTGATCCTCGCAGGCGATCTGGAGGGA
The DNA here is from genome assembly GCA_046704285.1 of Longimicrobiales bacterium. Lineage (GTDB taxonomy): Bacteria > Gemmatimonadota > Gemmatimonadetes > Longimicrobiales > Gaopeijiaceae > SZUA-318. The sequence goes on from JBJKSF010000006.1 coordinate 19,118, forward strand.
GACGGCTTCGGTGAACGGGAACTGCGGGCCGCCGTTCAGCGCGACGAAGCGGACGCCGCCCAGCACGAACTCCACGGTCAGCACCGTGCCGGCCGGCCCGCTCGGGGTGTCGGCGGCCGAACGGGTCACGTGCTCGACCCGGGAGTCGGAGAACAGGGAGACGTAGAAGCGGGCCGCGTCCTCGGCCTGCCCGTCGAACCAGAGAAAGGGGGTGATCTTCTGGAACATGGTGCGCTCCTCGTGGCAGACGCGAACGGCGCGGAACGGAACCATACGAGCCCGGCTCCCCGCCTCCAAGCTTCATCCGTGCGTCGAACGAGCGTCGCGCGGATCGACACGGGTCGCCCCGCCGCCCATCGCCCTCCTTGCCTCCCGGACGCCTGCGGCCTACGGTGCCTTCGGCCCGGATGACGGGAATCCACCACCCCACGCCCGCGAGCGAGCGATGAGCAGCGCCGAGGACATCCTGGAGCGCGCCCGATCCATCCAGGACTGGATCGTGGACATCCGCAGGAGGCTCCACCGCCACCCGGAGCTGATGTACGAGGAGGTCGAGACCAGCCGCGTCGTCCGGGAGACGCTCGACTCCCTGGGCATCGCGTACCGCTGGCCGGTGGCGGAGACCGGCGTGGTGGCGCTCGTCGGGAAGTCCGCCGGCGCGTGCGTCGCCCTGCGCGCCGACATGGACGCGCTTCCGATCCACGAGGAGACCGACGTCGACTTCAGGAGCGAGGTGGACGGCAGGATGCACGCGTGCGGGCACGACTGTCACACCGCCATGCTCCTGGGCGCCGCGCGCCTTCTCAAGGAGCGCGAGGCGGAGTTGCCGGGCACGGTGAAGCTCCTCTTCCAGCCCGCGGAGGAGGGAGGCGCCGGAGGAGACCGCATGTGCGCGGAGGGCGCGCTCGAGGACCCTCCCGTGCAGCGCGCCTTCGGAATCCACGTCTGGCCGTTCGTGCCCTCCGGCTCCGTGGCCGGACGCGCCGGGACCTTCATGGCAGCTGCGGGCATGCTGCGCATCACGGTCGCGGGGCGGGGCGGGCACGCGGCCATGCCCCACTTGAACGTGGACCCGGTGGTGACCGCGGCCAAGATCGTCGTCGAGCTGCAGACGATCGTGTCGCGCGAGACCGATCCGCTCGGCTCGGCGGTGGTGAGCGTGACGACCCTGCGAGGTGGAGAGGCGTTCAACGTCACCCCGCCGGAGGTGGAGCTCACCGGCACGATCCGGGCGCTCACGCTGGAGGGGCTGCACCTCCTCCAGGAGCGCGTGCGCGAGATCGCCTCTCACGTGGCCGCCGCCAACCGGTGCACGGCCGAGGTGGACTTCCCGGGTCACGACTACCCGGCTACCACGAACGACGCGCACTGCTGGCAGCTGGCCGGGGAGATCGCCGGCGAGATGCTGGGGCGTGAGGCGGTCCTCGAGACGCCGCCGGTCATGGGCGGGGAGGACTTCGCGTACTACCTGCAGCGCGTGCCCGGCGTCTTCGTGGGGCTGGGCATCCGCAACGAGGACGTGGGCGCGACGTACTCCGTGCACCACCCGCGCTTCAAGGTGGACGAGGACGCCCTGCCCACCGGTGCCGCGCTGCACGTCGCCTTCGCGCTCCGGTCCCTGGAGGAGCTGGGGGACTGAGGCCGCGCGCACGGGATCGCCGGCGGGACGCGCGTCCCGCAAAGAGAACCTCGGCGCAGGGACCTGGGCGACGCGACGCCCGGCCGACGCGTCGCGTCTCTCAGAGCGAGAGGCCCGCCTCCACGGCCGCGCGTCGCTGCGGGCTCTCGCCGACGGCCTCGACGAGCGCTTCGACGGGGTAGGCCCCCGTGTCCCGCAGCGCCGCTGTCACGGCCATGAGCGCCCACGATTCCCTGCGCCGCTCCCAGCCGCCCGGTGCGCGGGAGAAGTCCAGGCGCACGACCCGGGCGGCCGTCTCGACCTCCGGGAGCTCGGCGCTGCGGTACACGCGCGCTTCCGGGCGCGCCGCGCGGATGCGCCCGGCCACCTGGGCGTGTCCCTCGGGAAAGAGGTCGAGCACGACGTCGGGCGACGCGATCCCCGTGAACAGGATCTCCGAAGGGCTCAGGATGACCTCGGAGACCGAATATCCGGTACGCACGGTGACGGGGTAGTCGCTCCGCTGCGTGGCCCACAGTCCGGCGAGCATGCCGCCGCGCGCCAGCGCGCCCGCGGCCGAGACGATGTGCTTGCCCGCCGCTCCCGCGACGACCCAGCGCAGCGGCGCGGCGAGATCGCTCGCGAAGCGAGGCTCCAGGCCACGGGGCGCTTCCGCCTCCGCCCGCGCCGCCGCGGCGTGCTGCGCCCGGTACGCACGTGCGTTCTCGGGCCTCGCCTCGTCGCGCAGCACGCCGGTCGGAAAGTCCAGCGCGGCGAGCGTGTCCTGCATGCTCTTCCGGTTCATGCGGTTCGCCGGCGCGAAGTACGCGGCGCACAGCTCCCACACGTCGACCAGCGAGAAGCCGTCGTTGCGGAGCGCACGCAGCATCAGCTCGGAGACGTCCGGCTCGAACGTCGTCGTGCGGGCCACGAAGCTCGCCCCGTTGACCTCGACGGTTCGGCAGATGTCCATGGGGCGCTCGAGCTGCCCCAGCGGAGTCGTCGCCGTCACGGCGCCGGGCGGCGTGCTCACCGAGTGCTCGCCCCCCGTCATCCCGTAGTTGAAGTTGTTGAACACGACGACGGTCAGCCCGATGTTGCGGCGCGCGGCGTTGATGAGGTGATGGCCTCCGATGCCGCATCCCCCGTCGCCGATGAGCACGACGACGTGCAGGTCGGGCCTGGCGAGCTTGATGCCGGAGGCATACGTGATCGAGCGGCCGTGCAGCCCGTGGAACGCGTTCGTCACGAAGAACTTGTCCGACAGGCCCGAGCAACCGATGTCGGAGACGATCACCAGCCGTCCGGGATCGACACCCAGCTCGACGAGGGCGGCGTCCAGCCTCTCGAGGACCGTGCCGTGCCCGCATCCCGGACAGAACGGGAAGGGCAGCGTCCGCGGATCGAGGTAGGTCGTCCGCTGGGCGGAGGCACCGGACGGGGCCCGGGCGCTCACCGGAGGCCCGCTCCGGCGAGGATCTCGTCCGGGCCGACGAGCTCCCCGTCCACGCGGTGGACTCCGACCACGCTCCGGTCCGCTCCTGCGAGCCGCTCCACCTCACGCCGGTACTGCCCCAGGTTCAGCTCCGCCACGACGACGCGCCCCGCCCCGCGCATCGCCTCGCGGATCTCGCGCTCGGGCACGGGCCACAGCGAGCTCACCGTAAGGCTCGACACCCGCCGGCCCGAGCGACGAGCCCTCTCCACGGCTTCCCGCACCGCGCGGGCGACGATGCCGTAGCTCACGATCAGGACTTCGGCACCGTCCTCGAGATCCGCCTCGACGTCGACGATCTCGTCGACGTGCGCCTCGACCTTGGCCGCCAGGCGTGCGTTCAGGGCGCCCACGGCCGCCGGCGCCTTGGTCAGATAGCCGCGCTCGTCGTGCGACGAGGTCGTGAAGCGCACGATGTGCGGACCGCCGTACGGCGACATGGGCGGAACCTCGTCCCCGGTCGTCACGTGGTACGGCACGAAGTCCCCTTCCTCCCGAGCCGTCGGCCGCTCGCGTACCGGGACGCGCTCGAAGGCTTCGCCGTCCACGGTGGCTCGGCCGAGCAGCGTCTCCTTGTCCGTGGCCAGGAAGACGGGCACGCGAAAGCGCTCGGCCAGGTCGAACGCGCGCCGTGTCAGCCGATAGCACTCCGGCACGCTGGCGGGAGCGAGCACGATGACCGGGTATCCCCCCGACGTGCCCCAGCGCAGGAACTGGACGTCACCCTGGGCCGCGGTGGTAGCCGCTCCGGTGGCCGGACCCATGCGCTGGGCGTCCACGATGACCATGGGAACCTCCCCCATGATCGCGAGGCCCACGTTCTCGCTGTACAGGCTGATGCCCGGACCGCTGGTCGCCGTCAGTACCCGCGAGCCGGCCAGCGCCGCCCCGATGCACAGGCCCATCGAGGCGATCTCGTCCTCGCCCTGGATCGCGACACCGCCGACGCGGGGAAGCTCCTGGGTCATGCGCAGCAGGATCGGCGTCGCCGGCGTGATCGGATAGCCGGCGAAGAAGTCGCAGCCCGCGTCGATCGCCGCCCTGGCGATCGCCTCGGCACCGTCGATGAACTCGCGCACGCAACGTCCGGACGTGGCGTGGGCGGGTTCCCACGCCGTGGTGGAGGGGCTCCGGGGAGGATCCGCCGGAGCTCTCTCGCGACAGCCCGGGGCGCGGAAGCGCGACAGCACTTCGCGTTGCCACCCCACAAGAGGCCCCGGAGCCGCCGACGTCTGCAATGTCCGCACGAAGCCCTGCCGGCACAGTCGGGAGATTCCCGGGAGCGCGTGTGGGGCGGCTCGGGGGCACGTCGTGCTCGGGGGCGCGGCCCGGCCTTCGGCGGACGTGGCAAGATCTCTTACGATCTCGTGGGAGGTGGGAAGAATAATTCCACTTCCAGAAAAAGCGTCGCGATTCTTTCCATGCGCCCGTCCTGGCACCGAACAGTTCAACTCGTTGCGCGGATTACGGTTACGGCCATTGATACGGACTGGCATCCTGCTTGCATGCGGCGAGGCGGATCTTTTCCACGTCCCCCCCGGACAAAGGCGTACAACCGATGCGTATCTTGCGCAGGCTCGCCACCACCGTCGCCCTCGCGGCCGTCACGCTGGTGGTGGCGTGCTCCGGCGGCTCGACGATCACGCAACCCGCCGTCCAGCGGCCCAGCCAGGACCTTCTGGGAGGCACGCTCGGCCTCCTCGGCCCCACCCAGGTCCGCGTGCTGGAGCGCAGGACACCGCTGGCCGAGAGCGAGACGGACTCGGAGATCATCGGGCCGGAGGGCGGCGTGCTCCGTCTCCCGGACGCGGGCCTCACGGTCTACGTACCGCCGCTCGCGGTGACCACCCCCACGCTCATCAGCGTCACCGCTCCCGCCGGCAACCTCGTGGGTTACGATTTCGCGCCCGAGGGCCTGCACTTCCGGCACGACCTCACCGCGGTGCAGAGCCTGACGAACACCGATGCCACGCTCTTCCAGAGGCTCACGGGGATCGGCCTCGAGGCCGCCTACTTCCAGGGAAGCCTCAAGCCGGTCGTGGACGCATTGCAGATCCTGGACCTCCGGCGTCTGCTCGCGGGGGTCGTGGACTTCGAGATCCCGCACTTCTCGGGCTACGTGATTGCGACGGACTGAAGAGCGGTGAGACACGCACCACGATGAGGCGGCAGGGGTGAGCGGCGCGGTTGCGGAGGTGCTCGACGGCCGGCTCGAGGAGGCCCTCGCGGCCGCCCGCGACGGGCGCGCAGCGGAGCTCAGGCGGGACCTGTCGGGAGCGCTTCGGCACTACCACCGGTCCCAGGAGCTGCTGAGCGGTCTCGAGCCTACGCCGCTCCTCGCGAACCTGCTGCGGTGGATCGGATCCGTGCACAGGGACACGGGAGAGATCGAGCTGGCGGACATGATGTACGAGAAGAGCGGTGAGGTGGCGGACGCGACGGGCGCCCTGTCGGCCCAGGCGTCCGCACTCAATTGCCGTGCGGTCATCGCCCAGCGCCGGGGGGAGCTGGACCTGGCCGTGACCCTGTACCGACGCGCCGCACGGCTGGCGGCGGAGGCCGGCGAGATCCGGCTGGCCGGGATGGTCGAGCAGAACCTCGGCGTCCTCGCCAACATCCGGGGCGATCTGGACGGCGCGCTCGTGCGCTATCGCGCCGCGCTCAGGGCGTTCCAGCAGGTGGCCGACGACGAGGCGGTGTCGTGGGTCCTGAACAACATGGGCATGCTCCTGAACGACCTGGGCCTGCACGACCGGGCCGAGACGCAGTTCGCCAAGGGACTGGAGATCGCCCGGGCACGGCGCGACCGGACGATGGAAGGCGTCCTGCTCGCCAACTACGCCGAAGGACTGATCGCGATGGAACGCTGGGACGAGGCATCGGACAAGCTCGAGGAGGCGCTCTCCATCGCGCGTCGCGGGCAGGACCCCGCACGCCAGGCCGAGGTCCTCAAGCTGCTGGGCATCCTGGAGCGGGAGCGCGGACGACACGCCCGCGCCGCCGCGCACCTGGCCGAGGCACTCGACATCGCGGGGCGCGCGCACGACCCGCTCCTCGTGGCCGAGCTGCTGAGGGAGCGGGGCGACTTGAGGCTGCGCGAGGCGGACGCGGACGGTGCGATGGCGGACTGGACGGACGCGCTGGGCCGCTTCGAGGCGCTGCATGCCACACTGGATGCGGAGGGGGTCCGGACGAAGATGGCGGCGCTGCCGCGGTGGACGGAGAAGCCCATCCGTAAGGAGGAAGACAGGTGAACTACCAGCTGGCGGCCCGGGACCCCGAGCGTGCGGAGGTGGAGGCGGTTGAGCCGGACGAAGGGTTCAGCGCGATCATCGGCCGCAGCCCGGCGCTCCATAAGGCCATCGAGGTGGGACGGCGCGTGGCGCGGCGCGGTAGCGCGAACGTGCTCATCGAGGGGGAGACCGGCACGGGCAAGGAGATCTTCGCCCGCGCGGTGCATTACGCCGGCCCGCGTCCGCAGGCCCCGTTCGTCGCGGTGAACTGCGCCGCGATCCCCGGCTCCCTCCTGGAGTCCGAGCTGTTCGGCTACGAGCGGGGCGCCTTCACGGACGCCCGACAGACCAAGCACGGGCTGCTGGAGCTGGCCGCCGACGGCACCCTCTTCCTCGACGAGGTGTCGAGCCTGCCCCTGGACCTCCAGCCCAAGCTGCTGCGCGCCATCGAAGAGCGCCGGGTGCGCCGGGTGGGGGGGTTCGACGAGACCGAGGTGCGCTGCCGGGTCATCGCCGCGACGAACGAGCCGCTCGGGGGACTGGTGACGGACGGATCCTTCCGGGAGGATCTGTTCTATCGTCTCAACGTCCTGCGCATCCAGATCCCTCCCCTGCGGGATCGACTCGGCGACGTGCCGCCGCTCGCCGAGCACTTCCTGCAGGAGATCGCCGTGGGCCAGGGACTTCCGGCGTGTACTCTGAGCCCGGGTGCCCTCGCGGCTCTCGAAGCGCACGACTGGCCCGGGAACGTGCGAGAGCTCAAGAACGTGCTCGAGCGGGCCGTCGTCATGAGCGACGGGCGGGCCGTCCAGGCCGCCGACCTCCTCTTCGACCGGCGACGCGTGAGCCCGGGCGTACCCGTGTCCGAGAGCGGCCCGGACGCCGGAGGTGTGATCCACGTGCCGGCCGCGGGTCGGAGCCTCCGCTCCGTAGAGGCCGAGCTGGTGAGGCTGACGCTCTCCCTCACCGACGGCAACAAGAGCGCGGCGGCCCGGATCCTGGGCATCTCGCGCCCCACCCTGCACAAGAAGATCGGAGACTACGGGATCGCCGCCGGAGCGCCGTCGTGACCCTGCGGGAGTCGCCCGACCCGACGACGGGCAGGGCGGCGGACACCGCCGTCGACCTGGCTCGGGCGGGCCACGAAGCGGAGCGGACCGGCAACGCGGACGAGGCGCGCGTGCTCTTCGAGCGCGCGCTGCACCGCATGCGGCCGGTGGACACGGCAGACCTCGCCACCTCGCTGCTGCGCTGGATCGCCTGGGCCTGGGTGAACGCGGGCGACCCCGACGCGGCGCTCGACTGCCTCGAAGCCGCCGAAGCTTCGGCCGAGGCTTCCGGCGACGAGCGGGCGCTCGCCTCCGTCCTGAACACGCGCGCCGGGACGCTCTTCAACCTCGGCGAGCTGGACCAAGCGGAGACGTTGTTCTGGCGCGTGCGCTCGCTTGCATGGAGGCTGCGCGACAGGAAGCGCCAGGCCATGGCGGACCAGAACCTCGGCAACGTCGCTTCGATCCGCGGCGACCTGTCTCTGGCTCTGCGGCGATTCGAGGCGAGCCTGACGGCCTACGAGGAGCTCGGGGAGGTCGAGTACGTCGGCCCCTTGCTGAACAACATCGGAAGGCTGCAGATCGAGCTCGGGAATCACCTCGGCGCGGAACGCACGCTGCGGCGCGCGCGCCGCTGCTGCCTCGATCGCGGCGACGGGCATCACCGGATCCTCGTGGAGGCGAACCGCGCCCGCCTGCGGCTCGCCACCGGACGCCCCGCTCCTGCGCTGCGGGCTGCGGCGGAGGCCCTGCGGCTGGTTCAGGAGACGGGTGACGACCGCTGGGTCGCCGAGATCCACCTCATCACGGGCGCGGCGCACGCGGCCATGGCCTCGCACCGCGAGGCCCTCCGCTCGCTGGAGCGGGCGGGCGGGATCGCGCGGCGCCGCCAGGACGCCAAGGTGCTGGCCGACGTCATGCTGGAGCAGGGACGGGTCTTCCGCGCCCTGGGCGAGAACCGGGACACGCTCCGCAGCCTCAACGAGGCGCACAGGATCTTCCGCCACCTGCGCGCGCGCCGCGACCTGGCCGACGTGGGCACGCGCCTCGACGAGCTGGAGCAGACGTTCCTGCGCATCGTGCTGGAGTGGGGCGAGTCGATCGAGAGCAAGGACGCCTACACTCAGGGCCACTGCTCGCGGGTGGCCGACTACGCCTGCGCGCTCGCGACGGCGAGCGGGCTCCCCGAGGAGGACCTGACCTGGTTCAGGATGGGCGCCCTGCTCCACGACGTCGGGAAGGTCGCGGTGCCGCTCGAGATCCTCACGAAGCGCGGGCCGCTGACGGACGGGGAGTTCCGCGTCATGGCCACCCATCCCGTGGCGGGAGTCGAGCTCCTCGACGGCATCGAGTTCCCCTGGGACATCCGTCCCATGATCCGCCACCACCACGAACGCTGGAACGGCACGGGCTATCCGGACGGCCTGGCCGGCGAAGGCATCCCGCTGGAGGCGCGCGTCCTCACCGTGGCCGACATCTACGACGCGCTCACCACGACCCGCAGCTACCGCCCGGCGCATTCGCGGGCGGAAGCCCGGGCGATCATGGAGGCCGAGGCGGGGCGCACGCTCGACCCCGCGCTCCTGACGCTCTTCCTCGAGCGCGTCGCTCCTGCGCCCAGTCCCACCGGCGGGCCGATCCGGGCCGGCTGGACCTCCCGGCCCTTCGCGGCGGCCGGCGGTCCGGCCTTCAGGCGCCGGCCGGGCCCGCCTCGCCGCTCACCGCGTCGAGAGCCTGCTCCAGATCCTGCAGCAGGTCGCGGCGATCCTCGCATCCCACCGAGAGCCGCACCAGCCCGTCCGTGATGCCGGCCGCCAGGCGGTCTTCTCGATTCACGGCGGCGTGGGTCATCGACGCCGGATGCTGGATCAGGCTCTCCACCCCGCCCAGGGACACCGCCAGGGCCGGCAGGCGCACGGCCTCGAGCAGCGCCCGACCGGCCTCGATCCCCCCCACGAGCTCGAAGGAGATGAGGGAGCCAGGACCGCTCATCTGGCGGCCGATCAGCTCGGCCTGGGGATGGCCGGGGAGCCCCGGATACTGCACACGCGCCACCGCAGGATGGGCGGCCAGGAGCTCGGCGAGCGCGCGGGCGTTCTCCTGAGCCGTGCGCACGCGCATGGCCAGTGTCCTGATGCCGCGCAGGACCAGCCACGCCTGGTGGGGATCCATCGTGCCGCCCAGGTAGTGCAGCACGGCGCGTACCTTCTTCATGAGGGCCTGGTCCCGGAAGACCACGACGCCACCGACCACGTCCGAGTGCCCGTTCAGGAACTTCGTGACCGAGTGCAGGACGATGTCCGCCCCGAAGAGGAACGGCTTCTGGAGCACGGGGCTCATGAACGTGTTGTCCACCACCAGGAGCGCCCCGACCCGGTGGGCCAGCTCGGCCGCCCGCGCGATATCGGTGATGGCCAGGGTCGGATTGGCCGGCGTCTCGATGAAGACCAGCCGGGTGCCGTCGGTGATCGCGGCCTCGAGCCGGGCCAGGTCGCTGGTCTCGACCATCGTCGCGCGGACGCCGAAGCGGGAGAAGTCCCGCTCCAGCACGACCCGCGACGGACCGTAGACGGAGGCGCTGCACACGACGTGGTCGCCGGCCGAGAGAAGGGCGAAGAAGACCGTCGAGACGGCGGCCATGCCCGACGCGGTCGCCAGCGCCGTGGAGCCCTCCTCCAGTGTCGCGACGCTCGCCTCCAGCATCGCGACCGTGGGATTGCCCATCCTGGTGTAGATGTAGCCGGGGTCCCGGCCGGCGAAGCGGGCCGCTCCTTCGTCGGGGCTCGAGAACACGAAGGTGGACGTCTGGTAGATCGGTGGAGCCACCGAGCCGAAGGCCGGATCCGCCTCCGGCCCCGCGTGGATGCACTCGGTGTCGACGCTCCAACGGCTCTCTGCGTGCGGCTTCATGGCTTCGCTCTTGCGAGGGGAAGGGGGGACGTCGAGGTCCTCCCCAGAATGATCTTCGATCGACCGGTCGCGGCCTCGACACGCTCCACCACCGGAAAGTGACGACGGAACAGCGCTTCCTCGTGGCCGAGGACCTCCATCGCCTTGCGCAGGCCCATGGAGAGCAGGCGCACGTAGAACAAGATGCGGATCAGGAAGCTTCGAGGCACCTCGTGCTCCATCATGAGGAAGCAGCCGCCGGGTCGCAACGTACGCGCGACTTCCCCCAGGGCGCGCTCCGCTCCCTCGCCTCTCAGCTCGTAGAAGGCGTGGGAGCAGGTCACGGCATGGAAGGAGCCGTCCCTGAACGGGAGGCGCTCCGCATCGCCTCTCACGAGCGCCACGCCCGACACGCCCACGAGCTTCTCACGCGCCCGTGCCAGCATGCCTCCCGAGAAGTCGAGGCCGACGACGAGGGCGCCGGCACCCCCCCGTCGGGCGAGCCCGCGGAGCATCGCCCCGGTTCCCGTGCAGAGGTCCAGCGCACGCTGTCCGGGCTCCAGCCCCGCGTGCTCGGCGAGCGTCTCCCTCAGTCGGCCGTGGGGGTCGCTCGAGTGCGCGGCCACGAACCGGTCGTACACCCGGGAGAAGGCGTCGTAGTACCGGATGCGGAAGCGGGCGTGCGCATCGGCCATGGTATGCCTCCACCCTTCCGGCTCGTCATCCGCGCACGAAGCCGTGGTCGTGTCCGTGCGCGTGTCGCCCGCCCTCGCAGGCCAGGTCGGCGCTCATGGGCGTCAGAGCACCCTTCCGGAACGCATCCAGCGCACCCGCGACGGTCCACTCGTCGGTCACCAGGACCTCCATGCCGGCCGCGTTCAGCGCCGAGAGCGCGCGCAGGCCCAGTCCGCGGCACACGACCGCTCCGATTCCACGGCCCTCCAGACCCTTGGCCGGATCGCACCGTCCGTGCTCGTGCCGCGCGTGCTCGTTGACCAGCACGGACGCCTCACCCGTCTCGCTCTCGATCAGGGTGTGGTACGGAGCGCTTCCGAAGTGCGGCGACAGGCGCGCCGCGAGACCGCCCTCATTGACCGTCGGCATGCACAGCTTCATGGTCCGCTCCTTTCTCTATGATCAGCGCGGAGGACTCCACCAGGGCTCGAAGCACCTTCGCCCGCCCGGACTGGAGCAGCCGCTGCACCGTCCCCCGGGAGACGCCCATGCGGCGTCCGGCCTCCTCCTGGTCGCACCCGTCGAGGTCGCACAGCCGCATGGCCTCGAGCTCGTCCAGGCGCAGGGACACGGTGTCCAGCTCGCTCATCGGGATGCTCCGGGGCTTGAAGACGGCATCCCCGTCGAACTGTCGGCAGATACGCCGCTTTCGCCGCCTCGGCACCGTCGGATCCTCCTGCTCGTTATGTGCATATGCACAATACGAACGCGCTCCGGCAGCGTCAAGGCCGCGGCCCGAGCCCACCTGCGCCCTCAGTAGGAGTGCGTTCCCAGAACCACCGGGTAGCCCAGCTCCCGCTCGAGATGCACCTGGAGGTCGTCGAAGTCGATGGGGCACGCCGCCGTATCCATGGCCAGCTTCATGCACGTGCCCAGGTGGACGACGTCGATGGGGCGCTTCAGGTTGGCGGATACCTCCCGCAGGAGCTTGACCCTGGGCACGGTGAGTCCCGGGCAGTCCCCGCAGTCCGTCATGGCTACGAGATGGAGCTCGTCGTCGGCGTAGCGGGCGAATTCTCCGGCGCGCTCGTCCATCGCCTTGTAGCACTTGGCGCAGGCGATGCAGGAGTGGTCCTGGATCCTCTTGCAGTATAGGATGGCGATGTTGGCCATCTGCGATGTCCTCCGTCCCCGGTTGCTTGTCCGAGCTTACGGTGGGGGCCTCCTCCACCGCGCGCACGAGCTCCTGCACGGGAAGGAAGGGCCGGCGCCGGATGCACATGGATCCCGTGGGACCGATCTGGCAGTAGACGCACGAGTAGCTGCAGCGCTTCGGCGGGACGTTGTTCACCCCCAGGCTGCGGCCGAATCGCCTGGACGGAACCGGTCCGAAGGTCACCACGATCGCTCTCCGGCGTCCTCCCTGCGGAACATATCGTGCATATGCACAATATGCACGCCCGTGCGGCATCGTCAACGATGCGCGCCCGGTCTGCCGCGGCGACGACCCGTCCGGGGGGATTCGTGGGAAGCTCCTGCAACGCTCCGCCGGAGCCTCCCACCTGGGCCCGGGGACTCCCCGGCCCTACCGACCTACCAGATCCTCTCGCCGATCGCCTGCTCGAGCTGATAGCGTCCCTGGACCAGCTCGTAGCGCGCTCTGAGCTGCAGGAGCTCCGCTTCGGAGAGCTGCGTCTCGGCATCGAGGACGTCGAGGTTCGTGACCACCCCCGCCTGGTACCGGGTGCGTGCGAGGGCGAGCGCGGCCCGGGCCTGGCGCACCTGGACTTCCGCGGTCGCGATCTTCTCCCGGCTGGAGCGCACCGCCACCACGGCCTTCTCCACGTCGGCGGACACGGTCCGCTCCAGGGCCTGGGTGCGCGAGCGGGCGACCTTCACGTTCGCCTGCGCCTCCTCCACCTGGGTCCGCGTCCGGTAGCCGTTGTAGATGGGAAGCTGCACCGACACGCCGGCCACGAAGTCGGCCTTGATCTGGCTCACGTTCGGCACGTAGCCGTCCTTTCCGCCGCCGCTCAGGTCGAGGCTGAGGGAGGGGCGGTCCGCCAGCGACGCCAGGTGCGTCTGCACCTCGGCCGAGGCGACCGCGTCCCTGGAGACCTTCAGGTCGGGACGTTGCGCGAGGGCCACCGCGACGAGCGAGTCCTCGTTGAGGTCCGTCGAGTCCTCATGGAACCCGCCCACCGGGACCACGGACGAGTCCGCAGGCAGCCCGAGAAGCTGCTGGAGCTCGATCTTCTGCTGGGCCAGGGCGTCGGTGATGTCGACCCGCTGGCTCTTCGCGGTCGCGATCCTCACCTCCGTGCTGAGCACGTCGTACTCCGTGGCCGTCCCCGCCGCCACCTTGTTCTGCGTGATCTGCAGGTGCTCGGTGAGCGCCTGGATCTCCTCGTCCTGCACCTTGAGGTCCTCCTGCAGGAACAGCACTCCGTAGAACGCCCCCACCGTCCGATAGGCGAGGCCGGACGCCACCACGTCCACGTTCTCGGCGGCACTCGTCTGCTGCGAGCGGGCCACGTTCACCGCGGCGGTCCTCCGCCCCCAGTCGAACAGCGTGTGGCGGACGCTCACGTGACCGTCCCAGTTGTCGGCCGGAAAGAGCTGGAACGTCTGGGCCCCGAACCCGATGCTCGGCGTCGGGCCGATGCGGGAATAGAGCGCTTCCAGGGACACGTCCGGCTGGAACGCGGTCTCGCGCTCCTGGACGCGCGCGCGCGCCGCCGCCACCCCGTGGGAGGCCTCCGCCACCGCCGGATAGGTCGCCACCACCCGCTTGACCGCCTGCTCCACCGAGAGGGAGTCGGGAGTCTGGCCGGCCGCCCGTCCCCCGGCGAGGAGGAAGGCAGCCGCCATACCGAGGCCGATGATCGATTTCATATGGCAATCCCTCATGGACCGTGGAGCCGTTGCAGGACTATTCCGTGAGCACCGGGCGCTGGCCGCCCGGGAGGTTGTGGCGGCGCAGGAATACCACCGGCACGAGCGTCACGACCAGGACCAGGAACGCGATCCGGAAGACGTCGTCGACGGCCGACACGAACGCCTGCTGCTGGGTGTTCATCGCGATCAGCACCTTCGCCTGGGTTCCGGCGCTGCCGAGCGTGCCGCCGACCGCGCGCGTCGCGAAGTGCTCGAGCCCCAGCACCGTGCTCTGGAACGTGGGCGAGGCCTGGCTGATCTGCTGGCCGTACACCGCCGAGTGGAAGATCGTGCGACGTGTGAGGAGCGTGCCGAAGAGCGCCACGCCGAAGCTGCCGCCGACCTGGCGGATCACGTTGATGAGCCCGGAGGCCTGGGCGACCCTCGAGTTGGGGATCTCCGAGATCGACACCGTGGTGAGCGGTGAGAAGAGCAGCCCCATCCCGATCCCCCGCAGATAGAGCGGGAACATGATCTGCCCATGCATCGAGAAGAGCGAGAGGAAGCTGAACTTGTACATGCTCAGCGCCATCAGCCCCAGGCCCAGCGCGATCGGGATGCGCCCGTCGTAGCGGTCGGTGAATATCCCCGCGAGCGGCGCCGTGACGCCCAGCAGGATCCCCACGGGCAGGAAGACCACGCCCGCCTGGAACGCGGTGTAGTTCAGCGAGTTCTGCAGGTAGATGGGGAGCAGGAAGTTGGCACCGAACATCCCCACCCCGAAGGAGAAGAGGATGAGGTTGCTCACCGAGAAGTTGAAGCTGCGGAAGAGGCTGATGTCGACGAGCGGATGCTCGACGATGAACTCCGTGGCGAGGAAGACGCCCAGGCCCACGAACGCGATCAGGAACGAGGTGAGTATGAAGCCCGACGTCCAGCCGCCGGTGTTCCACGCCGCGTTGCCGTCCGCCAACGCCAGCAGCAGCGCCGTGAGCCCCGCGCTCAGCGACACGAAGCCCACCATGTCGAAGGCCTTGCCCGGAGCGGGCCGGTGCTCCCGCTGGACGACCCACACCGCGAGGATCCCCATGATGCCGACCGGCACGTTCACGTCGAAGATCACGTGCCACGAGTACCGGTCGATGAGGTAGCCCCCGAGCGCGGGGCCCAGCGACACGGACGCCGACGAGGCGACCGACCAGAACCCCAGCGCGATCCCCCGCTTCTCCGGCGGGAACTCCCGCGTGATGATGGCCATGCCCACGGGAAGCACGAACCCGGCGCCCGCTCCCTGCAGCACCCGGAACGTGATGAGCATGTCGAAGTTCTGCGACAGGCTGCACAGGAACGAGCCGACCGTGAAGAGGACGAGCCCGAGCGTGAACATGCGCTTGTAGCCGAAGTGGTCCGCCAGCCAGCCGGACGCGGGCAGCATCACGCCGAAGATCAGCAGGTAGGCGTTGAGGACCCACTCGACCTGATCGACCGAGACGCCGAACGTGGCCATGAGCTTCGGCAGTGCCACGTTGACGATCGTGGAGTCCAAGACCGCCATGAACGTGCCCACCATGACGGTGGCGAGCACGAGCCAGCGATAGACCGGGCGCGACGGATCGAGCACCGGGAAGCTCTGGACGAGCCGTTCCCGGACCGGGGACTCCTCCATGGCTGTGGGGCCGGCCATGCGCTAGCGCCGGTTGACCACCGTGGCCACTACCGACATGCCGGGAAGGAGGCGGATCGGCGGGTCCGCCCGCGCGAGCGAGAGGACCTTGTCGATGGCGATCCGCACCGGAACCCTCTGGGTGACCTTCGTGAAGTTGCCCGAGGCGTTGTCGGGCGGAATGAGGGAGAACTGCGACGCTGCCGCCGCGCCGACGAGCACCACGTGCCCCTGGAAGTGGTGGTTCGGGTAGGCGTCCACCGACAGGTCCATCTTCGTGCCGAGGGGCATATGGCGCAGCTTGGTCTCCTCGAACAGCGCCGTGACCCACAGGCTGTCGACATCGTACACGGTGAGCACCGGCTGGCCCGGCTGCACGACGTCGCCCGGAAGGAGCCAGCGCTTGGCCACCACGCCGTAGAACGGCGCCACGACCCGCGTGTCCGAGATCCTCTGGTCGATGACGTCGATCGCGCTGGCGGCGGTCTGGACCTTCGCGAGCGCGATCTGGTGCTCCGCCTGCGCGGACTCGTAGGCCAGGCGCGCGTGGTCGTACTGCTC
This sequence comes from Longimicrobiales bacterium, assembly GCA_046704285.1. Taxonomy (GTDB): domain Bacteria; phylum Gemmatimonadota; class Gemmatimonadetes; order Longimicrobiales; family Gaopeijiaceae; genus SZUA-318. Next base: position 35,178 of record JBJKSF010000006.1, read on the forward strand.
CTGGGAGATCGCCTTTCCCCCCAGCTGTATCGCGGCCCTGTTGTAGTCGTCCTTCGCGCGCGCCTCGTTCACCTCCGCGAGGGTCACGTTCTTCTCGGCGAGCGCCAGCTCCGCCTTCGCCTCGGCCAGCTGTGCCAATTGGTCGGAGTCGTCGAGCGCGATCAGGAGCTGGCCGGCCCGGATCGTGTCGCCGTCGTCGACCGTGAGCGTGTCGATCCGCCCGAGCACTTTCGTGGTGATCGTGGCGCGGTCCCCGTCCACGAACGCGTCGTCGGTCGAGACGACGCCGCGCAGCTTGACGTACCAGTATCCGCCGCCCAGCAGCGCGACGATGAGGACCGCCACGAGGAGGAGGAGTCCTCCCCGACCCTTCTTGCGCGGCCCGGGGGCGGCCGCACCCGGCCCATTAGGAGGTGCGCCCGCCGGCGGGCCCCCCCGGGCCCGTGTGTATTAAGCCAAATAAACCATAATTATTAACA
>JBJKSF010000007.1:0-8897 GCA_046704285.1 Longimicrobiales bacterium
CCGGACGCCCTCGGCGTTCCGCTGTCCGGGATAGAGACACTTCCCCAGCTGGTACGTGCTTCCATCGGGCCGCGTGACCATCCTCGTCCGCGTGTCCACGAAGGCCCCGTTCGGCACTTCGTATACGCAGGACTTGTGGTACCACCCCTCTGGGGTGGCCACCAACTCACTCGGCGGCGCAACGGCCTGCTGCGGCTGGGCTGCCAGCTGTGCCGAGGCCGGGCCGGGCGACACCTTGTTGGACGTCGGAGCTACTTGATCGCTGCATGCCCCTGCAGCGATCACCGCGAGCAGACCCGCGACATAACGAAGCTTCATGGTTCCCCCCTCCCTTGGAAGGTGCTCTGGCACCTGAGGCCCCAGGCAGGGGAACCATGTCCAGCCTTCTGCTTGGCGGAGCACCTCTCGATATAGAGAGGGCAGCGAGCGGATGGACCGGAACGAACGCCGTCGGTGCATTCCAATAATGCGGCCAGGCTTCGGGTGGGCGCACCCCCCAAAATCGGACAAGCGACACCCCAAAATCGGACAGCACGTCCACCGCTCACCGGTCGCTGAGCACCTCATGCGGCCGTTCCAGCGTAGAAAGGGCACGGCACATCGGATTGTGCGGCGCGCAGTCTACAGCCGTACCCTTCTACCCGGCACAGTCGGTCCCTGCGACGCGCCTTCTCGAACGCACGTGAGGATGAGTAGCCAACGGCTTCGATCGCGACCGCCCGAGCGGTGCCCCGACGCTGCATTTCGTACACGGAGTCGATGCGAGCACGCCGTAGGATGCACGTCCCGTCACAAGGTACCAGAGCGTGGAGCCGGCGGCGGATCGTCCTTTCGGACCGTCCCAGGTCCCGCGCCACCCCAGCAAGCGTGCCCCCGCGCAATCCGTGGGTTACGATCGCCGTAAGCAGGTCTCGCTGGTTCCGAGCGACCGGCGACAACTGTGCGATCCAACGCTCCAGAATCCGCGCGTGCACACTCTGGCCGTCGAAGCAGTGCAGGAGGTCAGCGAACGCCTCTGGATCCTCGGTCTCCCATGCTGGAAGGACCGCGCCGACATCCCTCGAAGCGGAAGCCAGGGCGGCCATCGCGCGGATCGGGGGCTCGCACACCAGGACCAGAGACACCTCTGGGCGGAACCTGCGGAGCTCGGTGAACCACGTGAGCGCGCCCTCCACGCTCACGCGGGAATCACAACGGACCACGAAGACACGGTACCGGGCCGCCGGGGGCGGCGGCAGATCCGGCAGACAGGCGAACGGTCCGTCAAATCCGGGGGGAGGCCCGAGGCGGATGAGAGCGATCAATTGGATGCCCTCCGGTGGTGCAGCCTCTGACCTCGATCATAGCCGGCCGTCTTCTGCCGAGCAACCACGGAATGAACCCTTCCTTGCAGCCGCCCGACGAGGTGGCATTCCTCCGCGTCGCGATTCGTCGCGACGGGCCTTTCCCCGGAAGGAATTAAAAGTCCGTTGCTCTACCAGCTGAGCTACCGGGTCTGCGAACAAGATAGCTGACGGGGCGGCGCCGCGAAGCCGGCTCACAGGTCGAGGCCGAGCTGCACCCCCGCGAACGTGCGCCGATGGTGCGGCGTGAGCCCGAGGGCTCCGATGGCCGTCCTGTGCTCCGAGGTCCCGTAGCCCACGTTCCTGTCCCAGCCGTAGCCGGGGTAGCGCAGGGCGAGGCGTCGCATGAGGCGATCGCGCAGCACCTTCGCCACGATCGACGCGCACGACACGGAGTGGACCAGCGCGTCTCCGTCCACCACGGCCTCGTGCTCCCACCCGAGACCCTTCACGGGGTTGCCGTCCACGACCACGTGGCCGGGAGGCGACGGCAGATGCCGCAGCGCGCGGCGCATGGCCCGCGTCGTGGCGCGCAGGATGTTGATCCGGTCGATCTCCCGCACGGACGCCGCCCCGACACCCACCCCGGCCGCCGCGGCCAGGATGCGGACGTACAGCTCCTCGCGCGCCGAGGCGGACAGGGTCTTGGAGTCGTGTGCCCCCTCCACCACCACGCCGGCCGGCAGCACGACGGCGGCGGCGACCACGGGTCCGGCGAGAGGGCCGCGGCCCACCTCGTCCACGCCCGCCACGGACAGGCCGCGACCCCAGAACGCGCGCTCGTAGCCGAGGGGGTCCGCGATCGGCGTGGATCCGTCCCGGGCCGGCGTCACGGCCGGGCCCGTCAGGTCGTGGTGCGCTTCTCCGTGATGCGCGCCGACTTGCCGCGGCGCCCGCGCAGGTAGTACAGCTTCGCGCGGCGCACGCGACCGCGGCGCACGATCTCGATGCCGCTCACCGTGGGAGCGTGGATCGGGAAGATGCGCTCCACACCGACGCCGGAGGAGATCTTGCGGACCGTGAAGGTCTCGGAGGCCCCGCCGCCCTTGCGGCCGATGCAGACGCCCTCGAACGCCTGGATGCGCTCCTTGGCGCCTTCCCGCACGAGGTAGAGCACGCGCACGGTGTCGCCCGGAGCGAAGTCGGGCACGTCGGCCCGAAGCTGGTCCTTCTCGATTTCCTGCATCAGGTCGGCCATGCTCGCCTCCGGTGACGCCTCCGGGGAACTGCGGTGAAGACCGCTAATCTAGCGCGGGCTCTCCGGACGGTGAAGGCCTCGGGCTCGAGCGGCGATGGCGCCCGAGCCGAGCCCCCACGCGGCCGCGCGCACGCGCCCCCCGGAGGTCACGGCTCGGCGTCGCGCAGGAGCTCCGGGCGGCGCGCCCGCGTGAGGCGCAGGGCCTCCTCGCGGCGCCATGCCTCGATGCGCGCATGGTCGCCCGAGCGCAGGACCTCGGGTACCTCGTGTCCGCGGTAGACGGGAGGGCGCGTGTAGGAGGGCGCGCTCAGGATGCTCTCGTCGTAGAACGAGTCCGTCTGCGCGGCGTCGTGGTCGCCGAGCGCTCCCGGCAGCAGGCGGACCACCGCGTCGACCACGGCCAGCGCGGCCACCTCGCCTCCGGACACCACGAAGTCGCCGATCGAGATCTCTTCGGTGGCCAGATGGTCGGCCACGCGCTGGTCCACGTCCTTATAGTGCCCGCACAGGAGGGTCAGCTCGGGCTCGACGGAGAGGCGCACGGCGTCCTCGTGGCGGAAGCGCCGCCCGCGTGCCGACAGGAGGACCACGGGTCCTGCGGGCGCGAGGTCGTCCACGGCCTCGAAGAAGGGCTCGGGCTTCATCACCATCCCCGCCCCACCCCCGTACGGCACGTCGTCCACCGTGCGATGGCGGTCGTGCGTGTAGGTCCTGAGGTCCACCACGTGGTAGCTCACGAGGCCGGCTTCGCGAGCGCGTCCCGGGATCGAGAGCGCCAGGGGGCGCTCGAAGAGCTCGGGGAAGATCGTCACGATGTCGATGCGCACGTGTCCTCCTGATCGCGAGCGGCCGGCGGATGAGCCCCGTCGGCACGGCTCACAGATCGAGCAGACCCTCCGGAGGGTCGATGACCAGGCAACCCTCCTCGACGTCCACCTCGGTCACGATGCTCTCGATGAACGGGACCAGCACGCTACGCTCGCCGTCGCTCACCTCGAGGAGATCGGAGGGCCGGAGCTCGTACACCTCCACGACCCTTCCGACGCGCCGCCCCTCCGTGGTCACCACCTCGAGCCCGAGCATCTGGTGATAGAAGACTTCCCCCTCCGCCAGGGGCTCGAGCTCCTCGATGGGCCGATAGAGGTAGGAGCCACTCAGCGCCTCCGCCCCGGTGCGATCACGGATCTCCCCGAACGCCACCAGATAGCCCCGCCGGAACGGGCGCGCGTCCACGACGTGCAGCGGCGTGAGCCCCCCGGGGTCCGGGTCGGGGCTCTCGGTCCGGCCCGCACGCACGACCACCCCGGGGGCGAACGTGCCCCCGGGGTGGTCCGTGAGCGGCCAGACGAAGAGCTCTCCTTTCGTGCCGTGGGGCTTGTTCACGTGCCCGACGACCAGAAGGCGAGGGTCCTCGCGACCCATGGTGGAGGCGCGGTCGACGGCCCTTACGGCTTCTCGCCCTCTGCGGCCTCGGCCTCCGCGACCTCCTCCCCTTCCGGAGCCGCGGCCCCGGCCGGCTCCGCCTCGGCCGGCGTGGCGGCCTCCGCGCGGGCCTCCGCCTCCACCTTCCGCTCGGCGGCGCGCCGTGCGGCCAGAGCCTCGGTCCTCTTCTGCTTGACCTCTTCCACCGCGATCTCACCGAGCTGGACGGTGTCGTCGCCGCCGTGCCTCGCCTTGGAGATGAGCGACTTCACGGTGCCCGACGCCTGCGCCCCCTGCGCGATCCAGTGGTCCACGCGCTGCATGTCGAGCACGAGGCGCGCCGGGTGGGTGAGGGGCCTGTAGTAGCCGAGGGTCTCGACGAAGCGGCCGTCGCGCGGCGACGCGCTGTCGGCGACTACGACCCGGTAGTGGGGCTGCTTCTTCCGGCCCATCCGCCGGAGTCGAATTCGTACGGGCATCGTCCTGACGCGTTGCTGGGTACGTCCGCCCCCGCCTTCGGGCGGAGACGGCCTCCCCGCGGCGGCGTTCGCCGACGGGGAGAGAAGACAAGTATGATATGCAGGATCCGCGCACCTGTACAGCGATGCGGCAGCCGGGCGCACCCGGCGCACGGCCTCGCGGGTCCTCAGGGCAGCGCGTACCTCAGGCCCACCATCGGCGCCCGCCCGGGCACGAAGTCCAGGATCGGCTCCAGGCTGGTCAGCGGCCCTCCTCCTCCGGTGTGGACCGCCCGGACCACCCGGTCCCCCACCATCGTGCCCAGAGCGGCGCCGGCCACGACGTCGCTCGTCCAGTGCTTGTCCAGGTAGACGCGACCGAACGCCACCGAGGCGGCGGCGGCATACAGGATCGGGCCGAAGATCCATTGCTTGCCGGGCCAGTGCGCCGCGATCTCGTCCGTCGTCGCGCTCGCCATGGCGAACGCCACCGTCGCGTGCCCCGAGGGGAAGGACTCGTAGCGCGAGTCGACGAGGTCGTGCAGGCTCTCCTTGCCGAACACGTGCGCGTCGTGCGGGGAGACGTAGGGGCGCACCCGTCCGACGAGGACCTTGAGCACGAGGTCGGCGATGCCCGCTCCGCCGATGGCCTCGGTCACGTGGAGCCCGATGTCGGTGAGGACCGGCGAGTGCGCGATCCTGCCGACGCCGTACAGGCCCACCGCCGCCACGATCGACGCCGTCGGGAGCGTCATCACCGCGTTGACGCCGTGGCGGAGGAACGCGTCGTTCTGGCGGGCCGGGCTCTGCGCCCAGGCGCGCACGTGCTCGTCCAGGGGGACGAGCGCCAACGCACCGCCCGTCGCGAGGGCCACGCTGCCCGTGAAGCCGAGGGTGAAGAGCTCGACCCGGTGGACCGACCGCGCCGTGTCGCGGGCCTGTCGGGGCGGGCCGCCCTGCTGCGCGCCGAGCGGCCCAGCCCAGCCGAGCGTGGCCGCCAGCACGAGGGCGGCGGCGGTGCGGGAGGGAGGAGCCCTCATCGTCCGAACGGGAGCCCGCCCAGCCCCGGCATGCGGCCCATCCCGCCCATCATCCCCTTCATCTGCTTCATGATGCCCTGCATCTCCTTGAACTGCTTGATCAGGCGGTTGACCTCCGAGACCGGCCGTCCGCACCCGCGCGAGATCCGCGCCCGCCGCGAGGCGTTGAGGATCTCCGGGCGCCGACGCTCCTCGGGCGTCATGGAGAGGATGATCGCTTCGACGTGCTTGAAGCGCTTCGGGTCGAGGTTCGCCGCCGGCACGCTGAGGCGAGCCCCGCCGGGAATCAGCTTCAGGAGCTGCTCCAGGGGCCCCATCCTCTGCACCTGGCGCATCGCGTCGAGGAAGTCCTCCAGCGTGAAGCGGCCCTTGCCGAGCACCTTCTGCTGGAGCCGCTCCTGCTCCTTCTCGTCGAAGGCCCGCTGGGCCCTCTCGACCAGGCCCACGACGTCGCCCATCTGGAGGATGCGACCGGCCAGCCCCTGGGGGTCGGCGATGTCCAGGTCGTCCATCCCCTCCCCCACCCCGACGAACTTGAGCGGCTTGCCGGTGACGCCCCGGATCGAGAGCGCCGCACCCCCGCGGGCGTCGCCGTCCATCTTCGTGAGCACGACGCCGGTGATGGCCAGGGCCTCGTCGAAGCCCTGCGCGATGCGAACGGCCTCCTGGCCCGTCATGGCGTCCGCCACGAGCAGGATCTCCGAGGGCGCCAGCTCCTGCTTCAAGCGGCGCAGCTCGTCCATGAGCGGCTCGTCGATCTGGAGCCGGCCCGCGGTGTCCACGATGAGCACCTGGCGCCTCTCGGCGCGCGCGCGCGCCAGGGCGGCCCGGGCCACCGCGACGGGCTCGCCTCCGAACTCGCCCGCATGTACGGGGACGTCGATGCGCCCCCCGAGCGTCACGAGCTGCTCGATCGCGGCGGGCCGCTGCAGGTCGCACGCGGCCAGGAGCGGTGAGCGCCCCTCGCGCTGCATCCGCCTCGCGAGCTTCGCGGCCGAGGTCGTCTTGCCCGAGCCCTGAAGGCCCACCATCAGGATGACCGTCGGCGGCGTCGGGGCCCACGAGACCCCGGGCCGGCCCTCGCCCAGAAGGCCCGCCAGCTCGTCGTGGACGACCTTGACGATCTGCTGGCCCGGGGAGACTGCCTTGAGCACGGACTCCCCGAGAGCCCGCTCCTGGACCCTCGTCAGGAAGTCCCGCGTCACCTCGTAGTTGACGTCCGCCTCGAGCAGCACGCGCCGCACCTCACGCATGCCCTCGCGGACCATCGGCTCGGTGAGCAGCCCGCGCTGGCGCAGCTTGGCGAGGGCCTTGTCGAGCTTGCCGCTCAGGTCGTCGAACATGCTCTGGAGGATCTCCCTGGTGGCGATCGGGCGCCGGCGGCGTCCGCAGGAGGCAGCCGAAGAGGCCCGAAACCTAGAGGCGTGCCGTTGCCGACTCAACGGAGGCGTCGTTTGCTTTGTCATGCAAAGTACTTGACGACGGAGCGTCGACGGGACAACGTACGTGCGTTCTTCCCGACTCCTCCAACCTCGCCGCGCCGATGGGCACTCTGGCCGAGTTCCTGTTTCCCGTCCCCGCCGAGCGGCGGGCGCGCTCGATCGTACGGTGGTGGGAGGGCCGGCGCCTCGCGTACAACGTGGCCGTCGGGGCTGCCGGAGCCGTCTCGCTCTGCGTCGTGGAGGTGATCGGACATCTGCCGCTCCACCCCCTCGGCCCGCACCCCGGCGTACCCTGGCAGGCGGTCGTCGCGTTCGGCGCACTGGCGAACGTCTGCTACCTGCTCGGACCGGCGGCGGAAATCCTGACGCACAAGCTCTGGGGCCGCTCCTTGCTCCCGACCGGTCCTGCGCTCTACAGGATGGGGCTCACGTTCTCGGTGGGGCTCGCCCTGCTGCCCTCGCTTCTCGCCGTCATCGCGCTCGTCGTGCGGATCGTCCTCGCCGTCGTGTGAGCGGACGGAGCCCGCTCGTCCGGCTCGGGCTCCCGGGGGTCGAGAGCCGGCGTGGAACGTTTCCTGCTTCCGGGCGGTTGCAGACACGTCCTGCCGATTTCCAGCGGTGCCCGATGCGTCCGCAGGAAGACCGCGCAGGCAGCCGTCGAACCGGAGGAGCGGATGGTACGCGGGGACATGCACACGTGGCTGGGGCGCGCGGCCGTCGCGGTGGGGCTGGCGACCGTGACGGCCTGCGGGACGAACGCGTTCGGGATCGTCACGGTTCCGGCGGGCTCGACGTCGGGCTCCACGGTGACCCAGGTGGTGATCACGCCCGACACGCTCACCTTCACCGCCATCAACCAGACCCAACAGCTCACGGCGACGGCGCTCGACTCGGCCGGCAATCCCGTCACGGGCGCGTCCTTCACCTGGGCCTCTTCCAACCTCACCGTGGTCGGGGTCTCGACGACGGGCATCGTCACGAGCAACAGCGCCGGTCAGACCACCGTCACGGCCAGCTCGGGCAACGTGACGGGCACGGCCGTGGTGATCGTGACGTCTTCGGGGGCGGTCAGCCCAGCGGGATGATCTGCTGGCGGCGGGTCCCCACGGAGACCCACCCCACCGGGGCACCCGTGAGCTCCTCGATCCGGTCCAGGTAGGCTCGCGCCGGACCGGGGAGGTCCTCGAGGCGGCGCGCCTCCGCGATGGAGCGCCGCCAACCGGGGAGTGTCTCGTAGACCGGCTCGACCGAGCCCAGCGACCAGGTGTCCGCGGGGAAGGCCTGGACGACGCTCCCGTCCGGCATCCGGTAGTGCGTCGCGATCTGGACCTCGTCGAGCGTGTCGAGCACGTCGAGCTTCGTGACGGCCAGGGACGTGAGGCCGTTCACCTGGGCGGCGAAGCGCGTGAGGACCGAGTCGAACCAGCCGCAGCGGCGGGGGCGACCGGTCGTCGCGCCGAACTCGTCGCCCAGCCTGCGCACGCGCTCGTCCATCTCGGGGTCGAACGCCGAGGGGAGCGGCCCCTCGCCCACCCGTGTCGTGTACGCCTTCACCACCCCCACGACCGAGTCGATCACGGTGGGACCGATGCCCGTGCCCGTGGCGGCGCCTCCCGCGGTCGTGCTCGACGAGGTGACGAACGGATACGTGCCGTGGTCCACGTCGAGCGCGGTGCCCTGGGCACCCTCCAGGAGGACCCGCTTCCCGGACCCGAGGGCCACCGTGATCTCCGGTCCCGTGTCGGTCGCGATGGACAGCAGGCGCTCGCCCAGCGCGAGCGCGGCCGCCAACTCCCGCTCCAGGTCGTCTCCGGCCTCATGGCCCAGCGCCGCGAGTCGGCCGCAGGCGCGCTCCATGGCGGCCGCGACGCGCCCCTGCAGCCGCTCCGGATTGGCGAGGTCCGCCACGCGCACGCCGCGACGGCCCGTCTTGTCCTCGTAGGCGGGGCCGATCCCCCTTCCGGTCGTTCCGATCTTCTCGGCCGCGGAGTGCT
>JBJKSF010000008.1:0-3692 GCA_046704285.1 Longimicrobiales bacterium
GATGCGCGCCGCGATGCCCGGCCACAGGTCGCGCCGCGGCTCCATCCCGCCCAGCTTCCCCGCCTGATCCCGCACCGCCCCGAGCTGGGCGAGCGTGGCACGGCACTCCGCGCAGCGCGCGACGTGCTCCTCCACCGCCGCGCGCGCGCCCTCCGCCAGCTCGCCGTCCAGGTACTCCGACAGCCGGTCGGTCCAGCCGTCGCCGCTCCTCGTCATGGCTCCCTCCCATCTCCTCGTCTGCGCGTCCGCGCCCGCCCCCTCACGACAACCACCTGCGCAGCTCCATGCGCGCCCGGTGCAGCTGCGATTTCGACGTCCCCACCGTCACTCCCAGCCGCTCCGCGATCTCGTGGTGCTTGAAGCCCTCCACGTCGTGGAGCACGAACACCTGACGGGCCCCCTCGGGCAGCGCTCCGATCGCCTGCTCGAAGTCCATCCCCAGCCCGGCGGGGGCCGTGTGCGCCGCACGCGGCGGCAGCACGTCGAAGACCGGGAAGCGTGCCCGCAGGCGCGCCGCCTGCGACCGACGCGAGAGCGTCAGGTTGACCGCCAGGCGGTGCAGCCAGGTCCCGAACGCCGCGTCCCCGCGGAACGTGTGCAGCTTCTCCCAGGCCCGAACGAACACGTCCTGCGTCATCTCGTCCGCGTCCCCGTCCCCGAGCAGGCGCCGCACCACCGCGTGGATGCGCCCCACGTGGCGCCGGTAGAGCCGCTCGAAGGCGGCCGCATCCCCCGCGGCGGCGCGGCGCACCTCGTCCGCCTCCTCCGCGTGCGCCCCCGTGCTCCCACCGGTCTCGCCCGGGGCTCCGTGCTCTGCCGGGCCGCTCCCGGTCGGGGCGTCCCGGACCTCGTCGCTCGCCAGCACTCGTTCCGCCACTCCCCTCATCGCCGTTGCCCCGTCGGTGGTGTCGACCTTTGGACGGACCGGGTGGGGCGATGGTTGGAATCGTCTTCGCAGGGGCCCAACGCGGGCCGCGAGCAGGTTTCACCGGATCTCCGTCGCGACGGCTCAGGAGCGTAGGCGAAACCCCGCAGGAGGCCCGCGGGCCCCTCTCAGAATGGGGCCGGGCAGGGGGGGAGGCGAGCGTCCAGGACCGTCGGCGCCGCCCCTCGGTCTTCGACAGCGTCCGCGCGGCGGACGGGACGAAGACTTCAGGCCAGGTCCAGCAGTGCCTCGATGAGATCCTCCCGGTTCTCGGCGGAGAGCTCGGGGCTGACGGGCAGGCTCATCATCTCGCGGGCGGCCCGCTCCGTCTCGGGGAGCTCCCACGGACCGGCTGCGGCGTACGGCTCCTGCAGGTGGGTCGGCACCGGGTAGTGGACCTTCACGTCGAACCCGCGCGCCCGCACCGCGGCGAGGATGCGGTCCCGCTCCGGATGGCGGACGACGTACGCCGACCACGCAGGCTCGGCCTCCGCCGGGACGTCGACCAGGCGGTAGCGGCCCGCGAGCGCCGCGTGGTAGCGCGCGGCGTGCGCCCTGCGGGCCGCGATCCACGAGTCCAGGTGCCGCAGCTTGACCAGCAGCATCGCCGCCTGGAGGGTGTCGAGCCGGGAGTGGCCCGACACGAGCTCGGTGTGGTCCCGGTCGCGCAGCCCGAGGTTGCGCAGGAGGCGCAGACGCTCGAGGTCGGAGGGGTCCCGCCCGGCGATGAAGCCGGCGTCCCCGGCGGCGGAGAGCGTCTTCAGGGGATGCAGCGAGAAGCAGCCGAGGCCGAAGCTCCCCACGGCGCGTCCCCCCCACCGCGACCCGATCGCCTGCGCGCAGTCCTCGACGAGCGCCAGGCGGTGCTCCGTCGCGAAGGCGCCGAGGGCGTCCATGTCGCACGGGTGACCCCCGAGGTGCACGGGCATGACCGCACGGGTGCGCTCGCCGAGCGCGGCCGCCAGCCGGGCCGGGTCGACGAGCATGCGCGCGGGCTCGATGTCCACGAACACGGGCGTCGCGCCCACGAGCCTCACGGCATGGGCGCTCGCGAAGAAGGAGTGCGAGGGAACGAGCACCTCGTCGCCGGGGCCGACGCCGCGCAGCCGCAGCGCCAGCGTGAGCGCGTCGGTCCCCGACGCCAGGGCGACGACCCACGGCACCTCGAGCCGAGCCGCCAGCGCCTCCTCGAGCTCGGCGACCTCGGGCCCGAGGATGAACGATCCATGGCGGAGGACGCGGCGCACGGCCTCCAGCAGCTCCTCCTCGATCGGCGCGTGCTGGGCCGGCAGGTCGACGTAGGGTACGCGCATCAGCGCCAGGTCTCGGGGTGGCTCTTCATCCAGCGGACGTTGCGGTACCAGTCGTCGTCCGGGTCCGGGTAGAGGGGCGACCCGTACCGACTCCTCAGCTCCCGCACCGCGGTCACGACGTCGCGCTCGGGCTCGTACCCGAGCAGGTCCAGCGCACGCCGTCCAGACAGGTGGTACGAGCGCTCGTCGTCGGTGCGCACCGTGCGGATCTCCAGCGACGGGTCGATCTCCTCCCGGATCATCTCCGCAAGCGCCCGCACGGAGGCGTTGCTCCGGCACACGTTGAAGGCTCGCGCGTTGATGGTGTCGGCGTCCGCCTCGAGGAGCATGCGGTAGAAGCGCGTGAGGTCGCGGATGTGCACGTTGGGCCGCATCTGGGCGCCCCCGAAGACCCGGATCGAGCCGAGGCGCAGCGCCTGGTCGGTGAGCAGGTTGATGGTCAGGTCCAGGCGCAACCGCGGCGAGTCGCCGCACACCGTGGCGGCGCGCACCGACGTGCCCACGAAGTCGTTCGTGACGAGCCCGTTCAGGACCTCCTCGCCCTCGGCCTTGCAGCGCGCGTAGAGCGTGATCGGCTCCAGGCCGAGGTCCTCGGTGACGTCCGGCGTGTCCTTGATGCCGTAGACGCTCGCCGACGAGGCGTACAGGAAGCGGCGCACGCGGGCGCGCTTCGCTTCCGTCATCACCAGGCGCGTCCCCTCCGCGTTGACGGCGCGCGTGACCTCCGGATCCAGCTCCGAGGAGGGGTCGTTGGAGATCGCGGCGAGATGGACGACGGCCTCGGCTCCCCTCACGGCGGACCGCACGGTGTCGCGGTCGCGCACGTCGCCCCGGAGGAGCGTGAGGCCTGGACGGCCCCTGACCGCCGCCAGCGGTCCCGCCCCGAAGACGAGCCGGTCGAGCACGCTCACGCGCCACCCCGCGTCGAGGAGCTCGGGCACGAGCACCGATCCGATGTAACCCGCCCCGCCGGTGACGAGGACCTTGCCCGTCCCGGTGCCGCTCAAGCCGGATCCCTCACGCCAGGCTCGCCTTTCCGTCCGAGTGCACGCATGTTCCTCCGGTGCTTGCCTCGTGCAATGTCGTGCGCCCGGCCCACCGCGTCGAGAGCGCTCGGGGCGCTTCGGGCGGCCTCCGCCGCGGGAGCGGCCCGGCGGGCGTCGCGATCTCTCCTGCCATCCACGCTCCTCTCGTGACCGACTTCGATCGCCACCCCGCGGGATTCCTGGTCGACCTGGACGGCGTCCTCGTCCGCTCGCACGGGATACACCTGGAGGCCTACGAGGTCGCGTTCGCCGCCCACGGGCTCGAGCTGCCGGCCGAGGCGCGCCGGCTCGTCTTGAGGGGCGGCGGGAGGCGGCAGGTGCTCGCCTGCGCCGCGGTGCCGGATGAGTTGGCGGAGCCGGTGGCGCGCGCCAAGGAGGAGGCCTTCGTGGCCGCGGTGCGGGCAGGGG
>JBJKSF010000009.1:0-19087 GCA_046704285.1 Longimicrobiales bacterium
GCCCGACGCCGTGCGCCGCCTCCTGTGGGTGCTCGCCGCGCTCACGCCGCTCGCCGCCTTCGTGCGGGGCGGCCTCCTCGCGCTCGTCGCCTGGGCCGTCCTGGTCCTGCTCGACGCCGCGCCTCGCCCCCGGGCGCTGTTCAGCGGGCTCCTCTACGGCGAGGCGATCCTCGCCCTCCAGGGACCCGTCCTCCTGCTGGTCCTGCTCCTCCAGGGCGGGCCGCGCGCGTCCGGCGCACCCGTGCCGACGGGGCTGGACTTCTTCGTATCCCCGGGTCATCGTGCCTTATTCGCTCTCGCCCAGGGGATCACCCCGTTCCATCTCGCGTGGGTGGCCTTCCTCGGGTACGTGATGGCCGGATCGTGCACGATCTCGCGGGGGCGCGGCCTCGCGGTCGCGGGCGCCCTCTGGGCCCTCGTCGTCGGAGTCGGCGTGCTGCGGACCCTGCTGACCGGAGGAATCGCGTGATCGAGCTCGAGGACTTCCACGTCGACTTCAGCGGGTTCACGCTGGGTCCCCTGTCGCTCGCGATCGGTGAGGGCGAGCGGGTGGCGCTCGTGGGTCCCAACGGAGCCGGCAAGAGCACGACGCTGCGGGGGATCGCCGGGCTCCTGCCGGGCGGATACGCGGGCCATGCGCGGGTGGACGGGCAGGAGGTCGCGGAGACGGGGCCCGCGGTGCGGCGGAGGGTCGGCCTCCTCCCGGAGCGGATGGCGGGCTTCGGGTGGATGACCGTCGCCGAGCACCTCGCGTTCCTCTCGGCGTTCCACCCCACGTGGGACGCGCGGCACGCCCGCGAGCTGCTCGACCGGCTGGAGCTTCCCGACGACGTGAAGCTCGCCCACCTGTCCAAGGGGATGCAGGTCAAGCTGTCGCTCGTGTCCACCGAGGCCTATCGGCCCCCGGTGCTCCTGCTCGACGAGCCCACCTCGGGCATCGACCCGCTCATGCGCCGCGACCTCCTCCTGCTGCTCCGCGAGTGCGCGCAGGGAGCGGAGCGGCGCACGCTGCTGTTCTCGAGCCACATCCTGGAGGACGTGGAGATCGTCGCCGAGCGCGTCCTCCTGCTCCGGTCGGGAAAGCTGGTCGGCGACGTCCCGGTCGCGGACCTGCGGGCCCGGGGCGGTCGGGAGACGGTGTCCGAGCGGATCGTCGAGCGGTTGAGGACCCCGTGAGCGGCCCGCTTCGCGCGCTCGTGGCCCTCGAGCTGCGGCGCAACCTCGCGGCGTACGGCAGGTTCCTGCTCGGCGTCGCCGGCGTCCTGGCGATCCTGGCGGCGTCCGGCTGGGTGACCCCTCCCCGCCTCGCCTTCGTGACCGTCGTGGTGGGAACGACGCTCCTCATGCAGGTCCCGGGCACGGTCGTGCGCGACAGGCTGGACGGGGGCCTCGAGTTCCTCGTGTCGCTGCCGGTGCCGCGCAGCCTGATCGCGAGGGCGCGCCTCACCTACGCGCTCGTCGCGAGCGTTCCCTGCGCGATCGGCTTCACGGCGGCGGCCGCCCTCCTGGCTCCGGCCTCGGCCGGCGCGCTGCCCGGAGGGCTGTGGACGCTCTTCGTGTGGATCTTCGTCGTCGTCGTGCTCTGCGCCTTCCTGATGGTGGGCTGGACGCTGCGCTTCGAGGCCCGCCAGGCCACGAACGGCTTCATCGGGCTCGTCGTGGGGATGACGGCGCTGGGCGGGCTCGTCCCCAGGGTCCTCCCGGACCCGCTCGGTGCCACCCTCCGGCTGCTGGCCCGTCCCTGGGCGCCCTGGGCGCTGGGTGCCGGCGCGTCGATCGTGATCGCGGGCCTGCTGTGGCTCTCCTTCCACCTCGCGCGCACCGGCCTCGAGCGCTTCACGCCCGGGCGCGAGCGCATCACCTGGTAGGGGAAGGCTCTCCCGCCGGCAGCCGCACGACCACGCGCGCCCCGCCCTCCGGGCCGTTGAGCACGAGGGCGCTTCCGCCGTGCGCCTCGGTCAGGGCCTGGACGATCGCGAGCCCGAGCCCCGTGCCGGCCTCGGGCGTGCCGTGCGCGCGCGCGACGTCCTCACGGTAGAAGCGCCGGAACGCCTGCGCCGGAGCCTCGAACCCGGGGCCCGTGTCGACCACCTCGACCACGACGTCCGCTGCGTCGCGTCGCACCCACACGTCCACGCGCCCCCCCTCCGGCGTGAACTTGATCGCGTTGTCCGTGAGGTTCCACGCGATCTGCCCCACCATTCCGGCGTCGACCCAGGCCGTCGTCTCGCCCTCGCGGTGGAGCTCGAGTGCCACGCCCTTCCGCTCCGCCGCCGCGCTCAGCCGCTCGATCACGCGCGCGGCCACTTCGCCCGCGTCGACGCGCTCCGGGCGCGGCCCGAGAGCCCCGGAGTCGGAGCGCGCGAGTACGAGCAGGTCCTCCGTGATGCGCGAGAGCCGCACGACCTCCTCCAGCGTGCTGCCGATCACCCTGCGGTACTCCTCCGGGCTCCGCTCGCGCCGCAGCGCCAGGTCCAGCTCGCCCCGCATGGCCGTGAGGGGCGAGCGCAGCTCGTGGCTCGCGTCCGCCGTGAAGCGGCGCTGCGCCTCGAAGGCACCCTGGATGCGCTCGAGCATCGTGTTGAGCACCTCCACGAGGCGGTGGTACTCGCGCACGCCCGCCCAGGCGCGGATGCGCCGGTCGAGCGAGCCCGCACGGATCTCGTCTGCCTGGTCGATGACCTCGTACACGGGGCGCATGGCCCGGTCCGCCAGCCAGGAGGCGCCCAGGAACGCCGCCGCCGACATCGTGACGATGAGCAGCGCGAAGAAGGTCACCGTGCGCCCGAGCATCTGGTTGCGGGCCGTCAGCGTCGCGGCCACCTGGAGGATGTGGTGGTGGTGGAGCGGCCCGAGGCGGACCAGGGGATAGTAGAGCGTGCGGATCGGAAGATCGTGCCAGGTAGTCTCCGTCCACACCAGATGCCCGGAGTCGGCGCGGGCCAGATCCGCACGGTCCAGGGGGAGGTCGGACGTCATGTACTGGTTGCGCAGCAGGCTCACGCCGTCGGAGCGCCAGACTTCCGCGTAGCGGATCACGTTGCGCATCGAAGCCGCCTCCTGCGGCGTCAGCTCCCAGTCGTGGAACCGCATCACCCCCGACGGGGCCGACGTGAGCGAGGAGGCCTGAATCTGCGCCACGCTCAGGATGGAGGCGTCCAGCTCCCGGTCCAGCGCGGCGCGCAGCGTGAAGTACGTCACGGTGGCGATCGCGCCCAGGCCCAGCACCATGGTCGCCGTCGCGCGCCATGCCAGGTCGAGGCGGAACGACCTCCTGCTCACCCCGGAGCCTCCCTCTGGAGGACGTAGCCCACCCCGCGCACCGTATGCAGCAGCGGGCGCTCCCCGGCGTCGTCGAGCTTGCGGCGCAGATGGCCCACGTGCACGTCCACGACGTTGCTCATGGGATCGAAGTGGAGGTCCCACACCTTCTCGAGCAGCTCGGTGCGGCGCACGACGCGCTCCGCACCGAGCATGAGGAGCTCCAGGAGCTGGAATTCCTTCGGCGTCAGGTCGAGTCGGCGGCCGCCGCGCGCCGCCGTGTGCGCCAGGCGGTCCAGCTCCACGTCGTCGTAGAGCAGCCGGTCCGGCCGCAGCGCCGCACCCCGGCGCAGCAGCGCCCGGATGCGAGCCAGCAGCTCGTCGAAGCCGAACGGCTTCGTCAGGTAGTCGTCGGCGCCCGCGTCCAGACCCAGCACGATGTCCTCGCGCGCGTCGCGCGCGGTGAGCATGAGGACGGGCACGGCCTTCTCGGCGGCGCGCAGCTCCCGGACGATCTCGACTCCAGACTTGCGCGGGAGCATCACGTCCAGGAGGAGCAGGTCGTAGTCGTAGACGCGGGCGTTCGCGAGCCCGTCGACCCCGTCGTGGGCCACGTCGACCGCGTAGCCCTCCTCGCGCAGGCCCTTCTCCAGGAAGCGGGCTACCTTCCTGTCGTCCTCGACGACCAGGATGCGCACGGAAGCGGCCCTACATCTCCTTCAGCAGCCCCACGCGCAGCGCGAAGCGCACCAGCTCGGAGCGATGGTTCAGGCCCAGCTTGTCCATGATGCGCGAGCGGTACGTGTCCACCGTCTTCGGGCTGATGAAGAGCTTCTTGCCGATCTCGCGCGAGCTGTACCCCTCGGCGGTGAGCGCGAGCACCTCCTGCTCGCGCGTGCTCAGGTCGTGCAGGCCCGCGGCCTCCTCGGACTCGGACGCCTTGTAGCGCTGGAGCAGAAGGGTGGTGGCCTTGGGCGGGAGGTACACCTCGCCGCGCGACACGACCCGGATCGCCTCGATGAGGTCGGTGTCGGCGCTCGTCTTGGTCAGGTAGCCGCTCGCGCCGGCCTCGACGACCGGGACGAGGTACTCCTCCTCGGCGTGCACCGTGAGCACGAGCACCTTCGTGTCCAGCTCGAGCGCCGCGATGCGGCGCGTGGCCTCCAGCCCGTTGGAGCCCGGCATGGAGAGGTCCATCACCACGACGTCGGGCTTGAGCTCGCGTACGCGGTCCACGGCCTCGTCGCCCGTCGACGCCTCGCCGATGACCTCCAGGCGGCCGCCCTCGGCCTCGAGCAGGTGGCGGATCCCCGCGCGGAACATCGCATGGTCGTCCACGAGCAGGATCTTGGTCACATCAGGCATTCTGGGTCTCCGTGGCCGTCGCGGGTACGTCGATGCGGATCCGGGTCCCCTCCCCCGGCGTGCTCTCGATGCTCACGCGCCCACCGATCATCGCGGCGCGCTCCTTCATGCCGATGAGCCCCAGCCCCCCTCCACCCTCGGACGCCCGCTCCTGCGAGAAGCCGTGCCCGTCGTCCTCGATCACCGCGCTCACGTAGCCGTCCTCGAAGCTCACCCGCAGCCGGACCCGCGCCGCGCCGGAATGGCGCACGACGTTGGAGAGGGCCTCCTGCACCACGCGGTACAGCACCAGCCGGGCGTCGGGATCGAGGGACCCGTCGACGATCTGGATGTCCGCCTCGACGTCCAGCCCCGACGCCTCGCGCACGCTGCGCAGGTGGGCCTGGAGCGCCGAGCCGAGCCCGACCTCCTCGAGCTCGGGCGGCCGCAGCCCCCGAGCGATGCGCTTCACGCCCTCCGCGGTATCGAGGATCTCCTGGCGGAGCTCCTCCAGGCGCTCGGCTCGGGCGACCGGATCCTTCTCCAGCGCCAGCACGCGCAGGCGCAGCATGAGCGTGGCCAGGCGCTGGGCCGTGTCGTCGTGCAGCTCCCGTGCGATCCTCTGACGCTCCTCCTCCGACGCCCTCATGGCCCCCGCCGAGAAGTCCTGGAGCCGCTTGCGATCGGTGATGTCGCGCACCGTGCAGATCACGTTCAGCCCCTCCGGGGTCCGCCACGGGCTGAGGCTGATCTCGACCGGGAACGTGCTCCCGTCCTTGCGCAGCGCCCTCAACTCCAGGCCGACGCCCATCGGGCGCGCGTGCGGGCTGCGGGCGTAGCCCTCGCGGTGCTGGCGGTGCCTCTGGCGCAGCCCCCGGGGCACGAGCATCTCGACGTTCTCCCCCAGGAGCTCTTCCCGGGCCCACCCGAAGAGGGCCTCCACCTGGGGGTTCACGTCCCTGACGACGCCCTCCGCGTCGAAGATGAGCAACCCGTCCGGGGAGGCCTCGAACACGGCTCTGTACTGATCGGCAGTGAGCACTGGACCCTCGTCCTTTCCCGATGCAGGGGCGGGCAGAATGTACTGAAAAACCCCACATCCCCGGCGGCGCATCTCCCACGCTTCCGGGCGCGTTGTCCCCGACAGCCCGGACAACGATGCCATGCAAGAATGTACGCAAGCCGCCGGACACCGCGAGGGTCACGGCGCACCTCATTCGAGATCGCCCGTCGACACCACCCACGTGGATCCGCGCACGAACGCCCCGGAAGGCACGAACGCGGGAGGCCCGAAAGGCCCCCGGAAGGCCGGCTTCTTCGCGAAGCTCGCCGGTCATCGCGTCGTGCGGGCGTCCCTGGGGATCTCCCTGTTCTGGAAGATCTTCCTCGCCAACCTGCTCCTCGTGGGGCTGGCGGCCACGGCGGGCGTGCTGTTGGCCCGTGACCCGGGCCACATCGACATGAGTGAGGTCACGGCGATGAGCATGCTCATCGCGACCGTCCTCATCCTCCTGAGCATCGCGGTCAACGCGGGCCTGCTGCGCCTCGCTCTCTCGCCCGTGGAGGTCCTGGCCGACACGGTCCAGCGGGTGCGCCGGGGCGAGGCGGGGGCCCGTGCGGCCGCCTCCCTCGTCGCGGACCCCCGCCTGCGCCACCTGGCGGAGGCCCTGAACGAGATGCTCGACAACCTCTCCGCCAACCGACACCGGCAGAAGGAGCTGGCCCGCCGTGTCCTCCAGGCGGAGGAGCGCGAGCGGCAGAGGATCGCCCACGAGCTGTACTCGGGCACAGCGCAGACGCTGGCGGGCGTGCTGGTCCGCCTCAGAATCGCCGAGCGGCATCTTTCGAGCGGCGCCAATGGCTCTATCGACGAGATCCGCGAGGAAGTGGTTAGCGCCCTCGAAGAGATCCGAGGTGTCGCTCGGCGACTGAGACCCCCCGAGCTGGACGAGCTGGGTGTCCGGGTGGCTCTGGAGGCCCACGCCCGATCGATGGCGGAGGGCCGCGGCATCGAGGTGCGCTTCGAGGGGGACGTGCCGCCGCTGTCGCACGAGTCGAAGCTCGCGTTGTTCCGCATCGTGCAGGAAGCCATCACGAACGCCGTTCTGCACTCGGGAGGAGAGCGCGTGAAGGTGCTGTTCTCCCGGCACGGCCAGGGCGTCCTCGCCCAGGTGGAGGACGACGGCCAC
Organism: Longimicrobiales bacterium; assembly: GCA_046704285.1. GTDB lineage: Bacteria > Gemmatimonadota > Gemmatimonadetes > Longimicrobiales > Gaopeijiaceae > SZUA-318. The sequence continues at coordinate 6,795 of JBJKSF010000009.1, forward strand.
GGCTTCGACGTGGGCTCGGCCCTGGCGCACACGGGCGAGAGCCTCGGCCTCTTCGGCATGCACGAGCGGGCAGGTTATGTTCAAGGGGAGCTCTCCCTGGAGTCCGGTCCCGGTCGGGGCACGCGGGTCCGCGTGATCATCCCGGGTCCGGACGAGGCGTCGGGCGCCGGCGGGCCTTCCGCCGACGCCCTCGGCGACACCGCCGAGCGCCTCGTGGAAGGGCTTCTGGACGACGAGCCGGGTCTGGCCGCCGCGGCGGGCACCGACGGCCGAGCGGAGCACCATCCGTTCTGATCCGGCACGCACCGGGAGGCACCCCACCCCCCGGTGACAACGCGGAGGTGCCCGTGTACCGGACGATCATGGTGCCCCTCGACGGATCCCGGTTCGCCGAGTGTGCGCTCGCCACCGCCCTTTCCGTCAGCCGCCGCACCGGCGCCGAGGTCCGTCTCGCGACGGTGGAGGAACCCCTCCCGACGTTCGCGTACGGCGTGGACGACACCGTCATGCGCGAGTGGACGGGCAAGTATCTGAACGACACCGCGACGCGCGTGCGCGACCGCGCGGGTGCCGGCCTCTCCTCGGGTGTGCTCACCGGCCACGTGGTGGACGCCCTGGAGTCGGAGGCCGACCGCTGCGGCGCGGACCTCGTGGTCATGGCCACGCACGGGCGCGGCGTCGTGACGCGCGCCTGGCTCGGCAGCGTGACCGACGCGTTCGTGCGTCGCACCGACCGCCCGGTCCTGCTCGTGAGGGCGGCGGGCCCCGACACGCCTGAGCCCGACTGCGAGCCGGTCTACGACAGGATCCTCATCCCCCTCGACGGCTCCGACGTCTCCGAGAGCGTCCTCTCGCACGCGCTCGCCTTCGGCGACCTGTTCGGCGCATCCTACACGCTGCTGCGGGTCGTGTCGTACGCGCTCGACGCCACGAGCCCCTACCTGCCCACGACCTTCCAGATGGAAGGGAGCCTCGAGGAGGCACGGAGCGCCGCGGAGGCGTACCTGGAAGGACATGCGGCACGCATCCGCGCCCGCGGCGTGAGCGTCGATGCGCGCGTCGTCGTGGACGCCCAACCGGGGCACGGCATCCTCGGGGAGGTCGCGGCGCGCGAGTGCCGCCTCGTCGCCATGGCCACGCACGGGCGCGGCGGCGTGAGCCGCGCGGTCCTGGGCAGCACGACCGACAAGGTGCTGCGGGGCGCGCACGTCCCGCTGCTCCTCTACCGCTACCACGCGGAGAGCTGACGGGCCGGCGCGCAGCGCCCCCCCGCGAGGCGGTCCGCGAGGAGCTTGCCCTCGTCACCCCCCTCGCGCGAGGCGCACGGCGAAGTAGACCAGGAAGACGCCGAGCACGACGTTGACGCGGGCCAGCAACGCAGCGCGCCGACGCAGCCGCCTGGCTTCGACGCTCCCGGGAGGCAGCCGACCCGCGCGCGGACCCACCCGGAGGTCGTGCACCGCCTGGACGGCGAGCATGACGGCCACGAGGCTCAGCTTGGCCGCCAGCGTGTGCCCGACGGGGCTGCCCCAGAACGCCGCGGAGCCCCAGACCGCCCAGCCCCACCACCCCCGGAAGTCCCATGGTCGTCGCCGAGCTTTTGTCATATCTTTATGATGAATTGAAGAATGGCGGATCGAGCGCGGTCCCTCAAGGCCTGCCCCGGCCTTCGACGATGCCGTGGACGCGATCCGGGACACCAACCGAGGAACGGCACGCGTGATCCTCTCGCAGACGGCGGTCTACGCCCTCCGGGCGGTCATCCACCTGGCGGAGTCCGGGGAGCGCGCGCCGGTGCGCGTGGACGACATGGCCGAAGCGCTGGGCGTTCCCCGCAACTACCTGTCGAAGATCCTCCACACGCTGGCCCGCAGCCGGGTGCTCGCCTCGACCCGCGGGCCGGGGGGCGGCTTCCGCCTCGCCGTGCCGGCGCGCGAGCTGCGCCTCCTGGACGTCGTACGCCACTTCGACCCCATCGGCGAGGAGCGCACCTGCCTCCTGGGTCGGGCCACCTGCAGCGACGCCGAGCCGTGCGCCGCGCACGAGCGATGGCAGGCGACGGCCACGGAGCTCCGTTCCTTCTTCCGGAACACGACCGTGGATCACGTCACCCGGCGGGAGGCGAGCGCTCGCTGAGCCCCGGGGAACGTGGGGGCGGGCGGGCGGGTTCCATCCACGCCGTTCTCGCTCTCGCTCCCCTCTGCGGAGGAAGCATGGATCGCCGGACCAGTGTCCTCGTCGCGTCGCTGACGGTCGTGAGCCTCCTGATGCCCGCGTCGGTGGGTGCTCAGATGCTGGGGCCGTACGCCTCGCCCTCGCCGACGTCGCCCGGCTGGATGCCCATCGTGATCGGGCCGCAGATCGGCTACGAGATGGTGAACGGCTCCCTGGTCCTGGGCGCCGGAGCGCGCATCCCGGTGGTTCCGAGCGGGGCCGTGGAGGTCCTCCCCAGCGCGAACGTGACCTTCCTGCACGGGCTCCGCGAGTACGAGTACAACCTCGAGGCCGTGTACGCCTACGGCACGCGCTACGGTGCCATCTACGGCGGTGGCGGGCTCGCGTGGCGCAACACGATCTACGAGCACCAGACCAGGCGACAGACCAAGCAAGGGGAGAGCATCGTGGTCGGGGTGCGCTCGTTCCCGGCGCACGCACGTTTCGGGACTCAGCTCTCGCTGCGCTGGATCTTCGTCGATCCGGTGCTGAAGCCCAGGGTGATCTCGCTCGGCATCAACTTCCCGCTGTGACGCGGGGGCGCAGCCTGAGCGCCCTCAGCGGTCCCCCTCCACGCGGAGCACGACGTCGTCCGGGTCGGTCCGCTCCCCCTGCTCGACGCCCCCGAGGATCCTCCGGCGCGCCTCCTCGTCCGGCACCCTCAGCGTGAAGCCCCTGAGCCCGAGGCTGCCGGCCGGTGGGCGCGGCGCGCCCTCGCCCTTCCACACGTTGAGCCCGAGGTGGTGGTGGTATCCCCCCGCCGAGACGAAGAGCGCTCCCCGATAGGCGCGCGTCGTGACGTCGAAGCCCAGCTCGTCGACGTAGAACGCCTCGGCCGCGGCGAGGCTCGAGACCTCGAGATGCAGGTGCCCGAGCCGCGTCCCGGCGGGTAGCCTGGAGGCCGCGTGGCGGCCCGCCTGGAGCAGGCCCACGACGTCGAGCGGCTCGGTGGCCATGGTCAGCTCGCCGTCCCTCCACGCCCACCGGTCCCTGGGCCGGTCCGCGTAGAGCTCGATCCCGTTCCCCTCGGGATCCGCCAGGTAGAGGGCCTCGCTCACCCGATGGTCCGCGACGCCCTGGAGCGCGTAGCCCGCCTCGCGCACGCGGATGAGCATCGAGCCCAACGCCGCCCGTGAGGGAAGCAGGAAGGCCATGTGGTACAGCCCGGTCGCTTCCGCGGGCCGGGCGGGCGCGGCCGGCGACGCCTCCAGCGTGAGGAGGGGAGGCCCCTCGCCGGTCCCGAACGTCGCGGTGACGCCGTCGTCGCCCAGGACGGTGAAGCCCAGGACCTCCTGATAGAACGCCTCCAGACGCTCGAGATCCGCCACGCGCAGGTGGACGGCGTCCACGCGCGTGCCGGCGGGGAGGGACGGCCGGCTCATCCGCCCTTGCGCGTGAGCACCACGAAGTCCCCCAGCCCCTTGTCCTCGCTCTCGACGAAGGTGTCGACGTCCGCCGTCGGATCGATCACGACCGTCACGACACGGGTTCCCGGACGATAGCGCTGGACGTCTTCCGGGATGCCCGTACCGCGCTCGACGTGGAACGCTCCGGACACGTGGAGGACGAACGCTCCCGGACGGGCGTCGAGCGCCTGTGTGATCGCGTAGGCCATGTCGGCGTCCCACAAAGCCTGGGCATCGAGCGCGTACTTCATCTCGTGCGCCCCCATCCCCTCGTCGGCAGCCGCGCTGTCCGCGGGGTCGCGCGCCGAGTCCGCCGCCTGGCGCGCCTCCGCCGCCATCCGCTTCATGAGGGCGTTCCACTGGCTCGTGTAGGCGTCCGACGGGCCGGGATACGGCAACGGAGGCAGGCTCCGCTTCGCCTCCGGCGAGAGCGCGTCGAGGGATTCCGGACCGAGCCTCAGCACACGGTTCACGTACCTGCGGGGGGCATTGGCCGCCAGCACCTCCAGGTGGTGCGTGCGCGCGAACTCGACGAGCGGGCGGTAGTCGGTGCCGTAGTTGTCCCAGGGGCGCGCGCTCTTCAGGAGATCCCCCTCCGTGATCAGGCCCTGGAGGTACTCGTCGAGGACGTCCTGGACGTCGCGGTCGAACATCTCCAGCGAGAGGATCACCGGGCGCTCGGGATCGTCGCTCGTGGCGCCGACCCGCTGCGCCGCGCCGTACAGGAGTCGCGCTTCGACGACGTGGCCGACCGCGTCGTCGTGGGACTCCCCGACGAGCATCACGTCCGCCCCGTCCATCGAGGCCACGACGTCGGCGAGCAGCTTCGGACGGCCCTCTCCGTCGTAGACCCGGAAGTCCACGCCCTCCGTGGCCGCGACGGCGGCCGATGCGCCGTGCTGGGCGGCGGCGACGGAAGGAAGGACGAGGATCGCCAGCGCGGTCGGAACGGCGAGTCGGCGCATCGGGCTCAGGCCCCCAGTGTGATCGCCAGCTTCGTCACGGAGGCCGGCGGAAACCGATAGACGAGCGGCTGAGCGCTCACGGGCACGTCCTGGGACGTGGGGTGCACACGGTCCGGGTGCTGGAACGTGTTCACCTCGTAGGGGCCGCTCGCCACCAGCGTCGTCGCGCGCGCGGACCTGACGGAGCCCCCGCGCACGACGATCCCCGTCTCGCGCGCCTCCTTCATCGAGGAGTTCGTGACCGTGAGGGTGAGCACGCCGTCCTTCACCGAGGCCGACCCGTTCAGCCCCCAGAGCCTCTGGCGCCGCCCGCCCTCTCCGCCCGAGACCCACGAGACCTCGGGCGCCGAGAACATGGTGCGCACGGACCGGCCGCCCTGGTGGTCGGCATACATGGCGAACACGTGGTACGTGGGGGTGACGCAGAACGCGTCCTCGTGCGAGAAGAACAGAGGCTGGATGCAGTTGACGAGCTGGGCCACGTTCGCCATGCCGACCTTGTCGGCGTGGCGCTGGAAGATGTCGAGCGTGAGACCCGCGACGAGCGCGTCGCGGATCGTGGACTGCGACTCGAACAGGTGGCTGGGGTCCACCAGCGGGGCGCTGTTGTGCCAGGCGCCCCACTCGTCGATCACCAGCTTCACGTGGTGGCGGCGGTCGATCCGTCCGATCGTCTCCCAGATGGAGGTCACCACCGACTCCATCCGGTCGGCGCTCTGCAGCAGATCGTACCAGCCGGCCTCACCGTAGCCGACCGCGTCGTTGCCCTTGCCCGGTGCGCTCGAGTAGTGGTGGATGGAGAGCCCCCACACGCTGTCGATCGCGTACCGCTCCTGCAGGGCGTCGAACATGCGGCGCGCCCACTCCGTGTCCGCACCGTTCGGGCCCGAAGCGACGAACGCGAGGTCCACGCCGTAGTGGGGCACGTCCCAGGTCGTGAAGCGGCGAAACTCCTCCGTGTACTGCTCCGGGGTGAAGTTGCCCCCACAGCCCCAGGCTTCGTTGCCCACCCCCCAGAACCTGACGTCGTACGGCGCGGGATGCCCCTCCTTGCCGCGCACGTCCGCCCAGGTGGTGGAGCCCGCGGGAGCGTTGCAGAACTCGACCCACTCGTCGAACACGCGCGCCGGGAGCGTACGCACGTTGGCCGCCAGGTACGGCTGCGCGCCGACCAGCTCGCAGAAGCGCAGGAACTCCTCGGTGCCGAACTCGTTCGGGTCGTACAGCGCGGGGCCGCTCTTCACGTCCTTGAAGCCGGGGTCGTCGATCCAGAAGTTCGTGCGCGTGGGCCGCTTGGAGGTCGGCCCGACCCCGTCCCGCCAGTCGTAGGAGTCCGCGAAGCAGCCGCCCGGCCAGCGGATCACGCCCGGGTGGATGGCCTTCAGCGCATCCACGAGCGCTTTGCGGATCCCGCCGATGTTCGGGATCTTCGACTTCCGGCCGACCCACACGCCGTCGTAGATGACCCCGCCGAGGTGCTCGGTGAACTGCCCGTAGATCTCGGGCGCGATCGTGCCGATGGGCTCGTCCAGAAGGACCTCGACGTGCGAGTCGCCCACCTGCTCCGAGCCGAGGCCGCCCAGGGCGGAGCCGGCCGAGCGCAGGCCGGGGAACGCGAAGGCGGCGCCGCCCGCCAGGGCGCTGCGGACGAAGTCTCTGCGGGGGATGTCCGGCATCGGGCCGCTCTGCTCCGTGTCTGGCGTGGAGATGCCATCGTGCGCGCGCCGCTCGCCGGGCGCAAGGGCGCCTCGGGACGCGGACCGGCGCCGGCCCGGATCCACGAGAGCCTTGTCGTTTCCCACCGTGCGGGGCCGTATTGTGGAGCTTCCTCCATCGACCCTGAAAGGATGGCACGATGACCCGTCGATCCTCCCACCGGTTCCGGCCCGTCCGGCGCGCTGCGCTCCTCGCGCTGGCGGTCCTCGCGCTTCCCTCCGGCCTGGTCGCGCAGAAGTTCGAGGTCTCGTTCCCCGCTTCGCTGCACGCGCAGCCGATCACGGGGCGGATGTTCGTCTTCATCTCGCGCAACGACCGGCGCGAGCCGCGCTTCGAGGCCGGCTCGTACACGGCCAGCGTCCCCTACTTCGGCGTGAACGTGCACGCGCTCCAGCCCGGCGCGGCCGCGGTCATCGACACCAAGACCCTCGGCTTCCCGCTCTCGTCTCTCTCGGACCTGCCTCCCGGCGACTACTACGTCCAGGCGCTGCTCAACGTGTACACCGAGTTCCATCGCGCCGACGGCCACGTGATCTGGGCGCACATGGACCACTGGGAGGGGCAGGACTTCGCGCGCTCGCCGGGCAACCTCGTGAGCGACGTGCAGCGGATCCACCTCGACCCCGCCGCGGGCTTCGACGTGAAGCTCTCGCTCACCAAGGTGATCCCTCCCATCCAGATGCCGCCCGACACGAAATGGGTGAAGCACATCAAGATCCAGAGCGCCCTGCTCACGAAGTTCTGGGGTCACCCGATGTACCTGGGGGCGACCGTGCTGCTGCCCAAGGGCTATGCGGAGCATCCGGACGTGAAGTACCCCGTGGTCTACGTCCAGGGGCACTTCAACCTGAGGCCTCCGTTCGGCTTCGATCCGGAGGGACAGCCGTGGTCGCCCGAGCGCCGAGCCGCGATCCGCAAGCTCACCGCCGTCGAGTCCGGCTACGCGTTCGCGCGGGAGTGGATGTCGGACAGCGTGCCGAGGATGATCGCGGTGACGTTCCAGCACCCGACGCCGTACTACGACGACTCCTACGACGTCAACTCCGCGAACGACGGCCCGTACGCGGACGCCATCATGACCGAGTTGATCCCGTACGTGGAGACGCACTTCCGCATCATCCGCGAGCCGTACGCCCGCCTGCTCACGGGCGGATCCACGGGCGGCTGGGAGTCGCTCGCGATGCAGGTCTATCATCCGAAGTTCTTCGGGGGCACGTGGACGCTCTACCCCGACCCCGTCGACTTCCGGAACTTCCAGCTCATCGACCTCTACACGGACACGAGCGCCTTCGTCCCGAACGCACACGGCTGGTGGGACCCGCCGCGGTACATGTCCCGCAGCATCGACGGGCAGGTGCTCACGAGCGTGCGCCAGATGAGCCAGATGGAAGCCGTGCTCGGCACCCGCGGCCGTTCGGGCCAGCAGTTCAACGCGTTCGACGCGGTCTGGGGGCCGGTGGGCGCCGACGGATACCCGGTCCAGATCTGGAACAAGCTCACCGGGCACATCGACAAGCAGGCGGTGGCGTACATGCGCGACCACGGCTTCGACCTGAGGGCGTACCTGGCGAAGAACTGGTCGACGATCGGACGGGACCTGGTCGGCAAGATCCACGTCTACGTCGGGGACATGGACACGTACTACCTCAACCTGGCCGTGTACCGGCTCCAGGACTTCTTCGAGCACACCACCGACCCGCACTACACCGGAACGTTCGAGTACGGGCGCCCGATGAAGCCGCACGGTTGGCAGCCGTTCACGAACGCGCAGCTGCTGCAGATGATGGGCAGGCACGTGCGGGAGGACGGACCGGCCTCGGCGCGCGCGCATCCGGACTGGATGTACCGGTAGGTCGCGGGGGAGAAGCGGGCGGCGGCCGTCTCCCCTTCGGGGCCGCTCGCCCTCTCGGGGAGTCGTGGGTCCGGGGGCTCGCCGCGCGGTGCGACGCATCGTGCGGCGAGCCCCCGCCGCGTTCCTCGCCTGCGCCGCACCGGGTGGCCCACCGGGGAGGTCGCCCCCGCCCGCCTCTGCCCCGCACCCGACCCTACAGCTCTTCCAGCTCCTTGCGCGCGCGGTCGAGGATCTCGCGCACCTTCTCCACCCCCTCCAGATCCGCCCGCGTCGCCGCCTTGAAGGCGCTCTTGGTCAGGCGGCCCCAGGAGCTCCAGATCTCCGCCGTCTCCGGCCCCATGTGCACGCCCCAATCCTTCCAGCCACCGGCCCGCCTCCAGATGCGCTCCACCTGCTCCTCGTGCAGCTCGAGCTCCTTCCGGCCCGCGTCGGTGAGATGGAAGACCTTCTTGCCCTCCTCCTCCTGGGAGCGCACCAGCCCCTCGTCCTCGAGCTGCTGGAGCACCGGATAGACCGTTCCCGCGCTGGCGTGGTACGTGCCGCCCGAGCGCTCCTCCAGTCGCTTCATCAGCTCGTAGCCGTGGGCCGGCCCGTCGTCCAGCAGCGAGAGCAGCGCGAGGCGGACCTCTCCCTGGCGGAAGAAGGCACGCCGGGGCCCGCGGCGTCCCCTCCGCCCGGGCCCACCCCCGACCACGTCCCAGTCGAAGAGCCAATCGAAGTCCATGCCGCACCCCCGTGTCCCGAACCTCATGATGCCTCCAGAGTGTACGATCGACTCGCGCGATCCGTTGCGCAATACATCGTGATGTGTATCGTACGATATATATTCCGATGCACGGGTGTCAATCCGCGGCAGGAGCCGCCGTCCCATGGGAGCCCCAGGGCGCAGACGCGCGGAACCCACGCGGGAACGTGGGGAGGAGCTACCGCCTCCGGAGCTCCTCGAGCTCCTCGAGCGTGCGCGGCCAGTCCTCCCCGAGGAGGCGGCTGAGGCCCCGGTCCGCGAGGATCCTGCCACCCGTCTGGCAGGTCGGGCAGTAGTTCGTCTCCCGGTCCGCGTAGCGTATGCGCTGGATGGGTGAGCCGCACACAGGGCAGGGCTTGCCGTACTTGCCGTGCGCGGCCATCGCGGGGTGGAAGGCCGTGATCCGGCCCGGGAACGAGTCTCCCGCCTCGGCCCGCAGCCGCTCCGTCCACTCGGTGAGGGAGCGCTGGGCGACCTGGTGGAGCCGGGCGACCTCCTCGTCGTCGAGGCTGTGCGTGAGCCGCAGCGGAGACAGGCGCGCGAAGAGCAGGATCTCGTCGGAGTGCGCGTTCCCGATCCCGCTGAAGACCCTGGGATCGGTGAGCGCCCGCTTGAGGGTCCGGTTCTCGCGCACGAGCGCCTCCCGGAACGCCTCCAACGTCGCAGGCAGGACCTCCAGGCCGCCCGGGTCGAGCTCGGCGAGCGCGCCCTTCCCCCGCACGACGTGCAGCGTGGCCCGCTTGTGGGTCGCCTGCTCGGTGAGGAGGAGCGTGCCGGAGGCGAAGTCGAAGCCGGCGTGCGCGCGCCTGCGCGGCACCGCCGCCCCGGGCTTCGCCCAATGGAACCGGCCGCCGATCATGAGGTGGAACGCCAGGAAGATCTCGTCCTCCAGCGCCCACACGACGCGCTTGCCGACCCTCAGGCAGCCCGCGACCCGCCGTCCTTCGGCCGCGGAGAGCGGCGGGTCCCACGTGCGCAGCAGGGAGGGCGAGACGAGGCGCACGCGCTCGAGCCTCTCACCGAGGATCGTGCGCCCCATCCACTCCACGTACACGGTGATCTCGGGAAGCTCCGGCACCCCCGACTCCTCCGTGCGGCCGCGCCCGGAGCGGGCGCTCGCTCAATGCTGCCGGAAGGCGTGATGGGCGGTGATGTCGTCGGTGTCGCCCCTGATGCCGTCGGGGCCCATGGAGCCGACCGTGAAGCCGTCGCGGTCCTCGTAGTAGTAGTACGGGTGTCCCCACGGATCGTCGGCCCCGCCCGTCCACTCGTTGTCCAGCCAGGCGCGCCAGGCGTTGCCTTGCTGGGGGAGCGGCACGCCCTGGTCCGCCTGTGCGACGAGCTCCTTGACGATCGCGTTCAGCTTCCCGGGCACCATCCTCTCCTTGACCTTGTCCACCCAGGGCCGGGCTTCCTTCTCGATCATCGCGCGGGTCTTCGGGATGGAGAACGCGGCCGCCACGACGATCAGGAACAGGAGGATGAGCTTTCCGAACATGGGCTGCACGCTTGAACGGGGGACACGACGCTCGTCGAAAGGTTCAAACCTGAGCGCGTCGCTCCGATCTAGCCAGAGATACGATGTGCCCGGCTCCGCCGCCACCACAGATAGACCGGGATGCCCGCCGCGATGAGCACCGCGCCGTACAGGGCGTTGCGAGGGCTGGCCACGACCGAGCTCACGACCACGAAGGCCGCCGTGGCGGCGAACAGCGTCGGCAGGAGGGGGTGGGCCCGCACGCGGAAGATGGGCCGGTCCGGCGCCGACGACCCGGCCGGCATGCGCGCATCGCGCCGGCGGTAGACGAAGAGGGTCGACACGATGAGACCGAAGAAGATCCAGTCGCCGAAGACGACGTAGTCGAGCAGCTGCGCGTACGTGCCCGAGAGCGCGAGCACGATCGCCCAGACGGCCTGGATCCAGATGCCCATGACCGGCGTGCGCGTGCGCGGATGGAGCCGGGACACGCCCTCGAAGAAGACGCCGTCCTGGGCCATCGCGCGGTAGATGCGGGGCAGCGCGAGGATGAAGATGTTCAGGACGCCGAACGTGGAGCACGCCACGCCGACGGCGATGAGGATCCCGCCCCAGCGCCCCAGCGCCACCCGCATCGCGTCGGCCGCCGGCGCCGTGCTGGACGCCAGACCGGCCGGGCCGAGGGCCGCAAGGTAGGCGGCGTTCGCCGTGACGTACACGACGACCACCACGATCACCCCGATCACGAGCGCGCGCGGCAGGCGGCGGGCGGGGTCGCGGATCTCCTCCGCGATGTTGTTCGCCATCTGCCAGCCCCCGTACGCGAACAGCACGGCGACGAGGGCCGTCCCCATGGCGAGCGGCGACGCGCCCGCCGCCCCGGGGATCGGGGCGCCGCCCATCGCCATCCCGCGAGAGCCCCACAGCCACACGCCGGTGGCCACCAGCACGGCGAGCGCCAGGAGCTTGAGGATCGTGAACACGTTCTGGATCCAGGACCCGAAGCGGATGCCCGCGGCGTTGACGCCGGAGAGCAGAACGATCGCCGCCACGGCCAGCGGCTTGATGATCCCGCTCCCGGCGCCCGTCACGTTGGCGGCGTAGCCCGCGAACGTGATCCCCACGGCGGCGATCGCTCCCGTGTTGATGACCAGGAGCTGCGTCCACCCGTAGAGGAACGCCGGGAGCGGCCCGAAGGCCTCGCGCAGGTAGATGTAGCCGCCGCCCGCCTGCGGCATGCGGTTGCCCAGCTCCGCGAAGCAGAACCCGCCGACGAGGGCGATGACGCCGCCGAGGCACCAGGCGGCGATCACGGCTCCCACGGTCCCGACCCGCTGGGCCACGACGGCCGGGTTCAGGAAGATCCCCGCCCCGACGATCCCGCCGACGACCACCATGACGGCGTCGAACGTGCCGAGCCTGCTCTCGTATCCGGGGTCGCTCACGGGCGCTCCTCGCGCAGGAACCCGAGGACCGCTTCGATCCAGCGGGCCGGTTGCTCCAGGTGCACGGCGTGGCCCGAGCCCGGCACGATGCGCACCGTCGCGCGGGGGAGGCGCTCCGCCATGCGTCCGGCGATCTCCACGAACTTGGCGTCGTCGGCGCCCACGAGGAGGAGCACCGGAAGCCCGATGCGGGGGAGATCGTCCCAGAGCGAGGGCAGGCTCCCCGTGCCCAGGCCTCGCAGGGCGGCCGCGAGGAGCCTCGGGTCGTTGGCCAGCCGGCGGCGCCGCTGCGCCGCTCGCTCCGGGGCGGAGAGCCGCCCTCCCTGCGTGCGGAACAGAGGCAGCGCCTCCCAACGGTCCACGAAGCGCTCGATCCCCTCGCGCTCGAGCTCCGCCGCGAGCGCCTCGTCGGCGGCGCGCCGCGCCGCGCGCTCCTCCTCGGTGGCGAGACCGGGCGATCCGCTCTCCAGCAC
>JBJKSF010000010.1:0-12927 GCA_046704285.1 Longimicrobiales bacterium
GCGTGGGCGCGGGCCAACGGCCTGGAGCCGATCGGGCGCCTCGTCTCGTGGGCGTTCGTGGGCGTGGACCCGCGCATCATGGGCATCGGTCCGGCGCCCGCGGTGCGGAAGGCCCTGGACCGGGCCGGACTTGCACTGGCCGACATGGACCTCGTGGAGGTGAACGAAGCGTTCGCTCCCCAGTACAAGGCGGTGGAGAAGGAGCTGGGGCTCGATCCCGGGAGGACCAACGTGGACGGAGGGGCCATCGCGTTGACGCATCCTCTGGCGGCTTCGGGAGCGCGGATCACGATCCACCTCCTGCACGAGCTGCGCCGCCGCGGTGCGCGCTACGGGATAGGCTCCGCGTGCATCGGCGGCGGGCAGGGCGGTGCCGTGGTGGTCGAGGCGCTGTGAGTCCGCCGTCCGGGAGCGGAGGACGCAGCCTCTCGCGTCGCGAGTTCGACGCGGTGATCCGGAGAGCCGCGGAGCTCGCCGCCTGGGAGCCGGAGTCGGGCGAGAGCGCCCTGAGCGAGGCGGAGCTCTTCCGCATCGCGCGCGAGGTGGGGCTCAGCGAGCAGCACGTGCGCCGGGCCCTCGCGGAAGTGCACGCGGGCCTCGCCGGGCGCGGGCCCCTGGACCGGGTCTTCGGGCCCGCCGTCCTGCATGCGTCACGCGTGGTGCCGGGCCCTCCGCGTCGGATGGCCCAGAAGCTGGACGACTTCCTGGCGGGCACCCAGCTCCTGCAGCCGGTGCGCCGCGGCGTCGACATCCTCCAGTATCGGCCGGCGCTCGACTGGGCTTCGAAGCTCGCCCGGGCCGCGAGCTTCACGTCCCGCAAGTACTTCGTGGCGTCCGCGAAGTCGGTCGAGGTGCATCTGGAGGTCGTCGACGAGGCCCGCACGCTCGTGGAGCTCGTCGTCGATCCGGGGACGCGCAACGACAGCATCGTCGGGGCCGGCGTCGGGGGCGGTGTGACCGGCCTGGGCCTCGGTGCGGCGGTCGGCGTGTCCCTGGCGATGGTCGGGCCGCTCCTGGTCGCGACGGCGGCGGGCATCGCCGTCGGCAGCGGTGCGGCCTACGGGATCGCCTACGCGATCGGCGCCAGGCACAAGCGCAAGCTGCGGGAAGTGCAAGCGGAGGTGGAGGAGATCCTCGACCGCCTCGAGGCCGGGGAATCCCTCGAGCCTCCGCCTGCCTCGTGGCGGCGTTGGGTGAAGCGCCAGTTCCACGGGGTGACGCACGACCTGATGAGCGCGGAGGACGAGCTGGACGACGAGGTGGACGACAGGGACGGCTGAGCGCGCCGGAGGGAGCGCGGGGGAGGCGCAGCGCCTTCCCGTCTTCGACCGCACCGCCCAGGGTGTGGTACGGCGGGCGCGGCGCGCGGGGATGGCGCGACCGGGTGTCGACACCTCATCCTTACCGACCTGGCAGGCATCCATCCGGCAGCCCACGGGGGCCTCTCGACCATGATCGTGGCCTTGGTTTCGGATCCGCACCTGAGAGCGGCCGTCCGCCTGGCGGCTCATCCGGAGGAGGACGTGATCGTGGATCACGACCTCGCCGTGCGGGCCCTGGAGCTCGGTTGCCCGCGGGTGGTCTTGCGCACGGCGGGTGGAGTGGGCGCCCCGACCACGCGGCGCTGGGTACAGGGCGTGCGGACCGTGGCGCTCACCGACGCCGTGCTGGCGCGCTGGGAGGCCCAGAGACGCGAGGCGCAGATCCGGCTCGCGCGTGTGGACTTCCTGGCCGCGCGCCTGGGGGAGATCCTCGAGCGGGAGCCGGACGAGGTCACCTGGGTCGACCGGACCCTCGCCGAGCTCGGCCGGGCCGCGGGCGCTCCGCTCCCTGATCCGCTGCGGGGGTTCGTCCGCCGGATCCTGGAGTTCCCTTCCCACTATCGCGATCTGTACCCGCTGGCCGAGTCGTGCGGGCTCAGCCGCGGCGCTCTCAAGGCCCGCTTCCGCCGGCGCACCCTCGCGTCTCCGTCGACCTACCTGCGTTGGCTACGCCTGATCGCATCGGCCAACGCGCTCGCCGATCGCTCGGTGACGGTGGCTGAGGCCGCCCAGCGCCTCGGCTTCACCTCGGACGGGAACCTCTGCCGGTCGATGTCCTCCCTCACCGGTCTGACGCCGACCGAGGCGCGCACGGTGCGGGGGTGGAACCGCATCCTGATCACGTTCGCCTGGAAGCATCTGGGCGACGACGCGCTGGAGGCGTGGCGGGGGCTCGACGACCTGTTCGTCGCTCGCAGGGCCGCCTGAGCGGGGCGGAAGAGGGAACGACAAAAACGGCCTTCCGATGGGGAAGGCCGTCCTACGGCGAGTCTCTCGGGGCGAGAGTCCTCTAGTGTCGGCTGCTGCGCCTCTGCCGCCTGCGCTCCCTGCGAATGGCTGCCTCACGCTTCCGCTTGCGCTGGGCGCTGGGCTTCTCGTAGAACCGACGCTTCCGCAGCTCCGAGTACAGGCCGGAGCGCTGCACCTTCCGCTTGAAGCGGCGCAGGGCCCGCTCGAGGCTCTCGTTCTCCTGAACGACTACTTCCAAGACGACCACGCTCCTGTGGCAAGAGGCGAACGGCAAGCGGAGAAAGCTAGCACCCACCGCCCGGGACGGGCAACGGGTCGGGCGGAGCCCCTCATGGTGCGCCACGACGGCCTCATGGAAGCCTGCCTTCCCGGTGTAGCGTGTGCGCGTACAAGCGATAGGTCTCGGCATGGGCGAGAAAGTCCTGGGCCCACACGTCGAACGGAGGCAGGGGCAGCATCCGCTCGATGTGCTCCACCACCATCATGGCGAACTGGAGCCGGTCCTTGGCCCTGAAGTCCACGCTCTTCCCCTCCAGGATGCGGTCCACCACCGGCTCGAAGTCGCTGGGCTCGAGGAGGGCGATCAGGTGGGCCACCTGGTCGAGGCGATAGGAGGCGTAGAGGGAGCGCAAGCTCTCGATCTCCGCGGGCACGGGCATCGACTCCCCCGCACGCCCCCAGCTACCCGAGAGCTCGCGGGAGTTCTGTGCGAGTAACGTGCGGAATCTCCGCCGAAGCCCCCCCGACGTCCCTTCCCGGGCGGTGCTGTGCAGCGCGGACGAGAGAAGGCCACCCAGGAGTGGACGGCCGAGGCCGCGCGCCTTCTCGTGGATCTCTCCTTCGGAAGCCTCGAGGAAGATGTCCGTCGTTCGGATCTCGTCCTCGGCTGCTCCCCCGTCTCCGGGCCGGAACGAGAAGTAGCCCCGCCAGCGACCGTCGTCGGTCGGAAAGGTGACGAGAAAGCACGCCCACGTCCCTCCCTCACCCTCCAGGAACGCGACGGAGCGCCGGCGCTCGCTCGACATGCTCATGGCGCTCGCAAGATGGTCGGGGCGCGCCTCGGGAGCAAGCCGCCGGGGGAGCGGGATCGCCGACGGGCGGGCGCGTACCCGACCGGGAGCGGGCGGCCCGAACGTGATCCTTGCGACGTCTGTAAACAGATTGCTATCGTAGTCCCGTAAGCCCTCTCGATGGGCCCGACAAGCACTGTGCGGCAGGGCGCAACCGCATCGATCGACCCGGCGCAAGCCGGGTTTCTTTTCCGGAAAAGGGTCGGAACGCGTGGACGTCACGAATCTGAGTGCGCCGGCCGACATCCGTCTCGAGGCCATGGGGGACGTTCCGGGGATCTGCGAGCTGTCGCTCACCCGCGCCGTCGTCCAGTACCGGGACGTCCACGAGCTCGACACACCCGGAGGGCGCATCGAGGACATCGGGCTCGCGCTCGTGCTGGATGGTCGGTATGCAGCGTCGTCCGAGGCGGTCGACCTCGGGAGTGGGCAGCTGAAGGTGCTCGACCTGAGCACCGAGCTCGTGGTGCTCGATTGGGTCTACGATCCGACCCTCGAGCACGTGCAGACGCTGGTCTCGGCGGCGGCTGCGACGCGGCACGGATCGGCGCTGCAGCAGTATGGGTTCAGGCTGGGGCTGCGGGTGTTGGAGCGCGTCGGGTTCGGACCGCTGTCGCGCCCCACCTTCCTGCGCATCGGCTTCCGTGACATCTGCCGCGACCTGGATCTGCACGAGGGCACGTCGATCCGGTACATGCTCGGCGCCGGGCGGCTGACGCGCGCGCACCTCGACTACGACGGCGCAGCGCTGCTCTTCAGGACGGCACTCCAGGACCCGGACGCGGAGCTCGAGCACGCCCTGCTGCACGCGTTCCCGGACGGCGAGGTCCGCCGGCTGGTCCCGTGCGCGGTGAGCGAGTCCCTGGCCTATCAGGTGCGGTTCTCCTTGCCGGGGACCTTGGACGAGGCCCGCGGTGCACTGCGGGCGATGCGGCGGGGGTTGTTCGCGCTCATGGCGAGGTTCGAGCCCGAGCGGTTCCACGCGGTGGGCGACGTGACGGCCACGTTCGGCGAGCGTGAGACGCTGGCCTCTCTGTCCGGCCGGGACCCGAAGGTGCGGCCGGTGCGGATCATGGCCCCGGCTGCCAGCTCCACGTCGGTCCACTGAGAGGCGTACCGTGCTCGTCGTGCAGGACAGCGCGCGCGAAGTCGGCGAAGGCACGGCGGAACGGGAGCTCCGGCGGCGCTACGATCGGTACCGTCGCGCCCAGGCAGGCCGGCTCGTGCGCATGCTCCCGCGGGACGCGATCCGACCGCTCTACCGCAGAGCTTGCGCGGCCGTAGGCGACGGCCGCCCCGACGACCCCCTCGCGGTGCTGATCGCCTACTGCGAGGAGCTCCTGCCGCTGCCGCCGTACGAGGTCTGGCGGGAGGATCTGGAGCTGAACCCGGCGGCGCACCTCGAGGACCTGGACGAGTCGGCCGAGGCACCGACGGCCGACGCGCCGTCGACGTTGGCCACCCGGCCGCTGACAGCCGCCGGACGCTCGTGGCTCGCGAAGCTGCGGTCCTTCCGGGACCAGGGCGCGTGGCGCGGCTTCATTGCGTTCGAAGGCGAGGGCTCAACGGTCGTCCCGCGGACGGGCACGATCTTCTGCGAGAGCGATCCCGCCGAGCTGCGCGCGCGCTTCTTTTCGTTCGAGCCGGCGACGCTGGAGGCGTTCCTCCGGTCGTCTCTTCCGTGATCCGATTTTTTGCAAAAATTCGGTCACGGATCTGTCACGTCGAGCGCCGCGCATCCCGTGCGAAAGACGATGCGCCACTTGGATTTGCGTTCCCGCTCGCGCGTTTCGTCATAAGCTGCTGATCGAGAGGGGAACACGTGATTTGTTCCTTTCGTTGAAACCGTAAGTTGTTGTACTGCAATAATTTGCGTACATATACGAGTTCTCGCGCTCCGCCGACAAGAGGGTTGCGCCATCCCGATCCGCATCTTAGTGTAGACCCCGCCTTGGATGAATCGGCACCCCTGCTCGGCGGCATCAGCCGACACCAAGGCCATGATGGGTGTCCACCGAATTGTAACTTTTTCGCGCTGGCGATCCGGGTCGAGGTGTGTCTATGTGGGAGACGTGCTCCGTACAACTGAACGTCCGGTTGCCGAGGGACATCGCCGCGCAGGCAGAGGAAGTGCAGAGGACCGATCCCGAGTTCCTCAGCCGCGTCGTCCTCTACGGGCTGACCCGTCTCTCCATCTACCGTCACCTGCGCGAGCAGAGCGAGAGACCCGGCCAGGACATCCAGGAGGTCTCCCAGCCCGCTTCCTGAGGCTTGCGCACCGGCCCCCTCCGGCTTCATAGGTAGGACGCCATCGAACCCCGACAGGGCGTCCTGAACGAGAGGTCGGAGGGGTTCTTCATGTCCAGCGGGAGGACCGCCGTGGACGCAGGCCACCCGGGTGGTCGTGAGCCGCTCGAAGTCCTGCGAGCGAAGTATCTCGACTATTGCTCGGCCCAGGTGGCGGACCTCCTCCTCTACCTGAGCCCGGACGACATCTATGTCCTCGCGCAACGGGCGTTCCGCGAGGAGGGCGGCAAGGGTGAGATCACCTACGTGGAGATGGTGCGCATCGCCACGGACTGGCTCTCCGGCAAGGTAGCCCTGCCGCCCTTCGAGGTCTGGGTGTCCGACTACCGGAAGCACCCCGATCGGTACGAGGAGTACTTCATGGGCCTCTGGGAGTCCGAGCCCGGGAGCGAGCTCAGGCACGAGGGCTGAGCTCGCCCGCCCTCCTAGAACGGCAGGTCGTCGTCCGCGTCCGAGCTTCCGCCGGCAGGCTCCGCGGGTCCGTAGCCGCCTCCACCGAACCCGCTGTCGGGCCCGCCCGAGGGGCCGCCGCCCGAGCCGCCCGACGCACCCAGCATCACCAACTCGGTGCAGACGATGTCGGTCCAGTAGCGTGGGGCGCCCTGGTCGTCCTGGGTCTGCGAGTACTCGATGCGACCCTCGACGTAGAGGCGGTCGCCCTTCTTCACCCACCGCTCCACGATGTCGACGAGTCGCCCGAAGAACGTGAGACGATGCCACTCCGTCTTCTCCTGCTGCTGTCCGGAGCGGTCGGACCAGGTGCGGTTCGTGGCGAGCGACAGCTTGGCGACGCGGGCACCCGAGGACGTGGCTCGGATCTCGGGGTCGTTTCCCACGTTGCCGATGAGCATGACCTTGTTGAGCGACCGACTCATGGGATCCATCCCCCCTGCGTGACGGCCGGACCCGGGCCCGGCCTCGGACGTGGATGCCGGAGCCCCGGGTGGCGGCGTGGAGGCGCTGGCCGGAGGCCGACGGGCCGAAAAGGTAAGACGTGCGCGCGCGTTTTTCCATTGCCGCACGGGACGCTATCTTGCGGCGTCAGGACGCCGACGACGCGGCGCTCCCCTTCTCTCGACGATCACCCGCACGGAATGCGCCATGACGGATCTCAGATACGTGAGGCTCGAATGGGACGGCGAGCTCGCCGTGGTCCTCATCGACCGCCAGGACAAGCTCAACGCGCTCACCTCGGAGGTCGTGCAGGAGATCGGCGAGGTGTTCGAGAGCCTGCGGGCGGACGACGACGTACGCGGGGTCATCCTGACCGGGGCGGGAGAGAAGGCGTTCGTCGCCGGGGCGGACATCGGGGAGCTCGCCAAGCTCGATGCGATGACCGCCGTGCACGTGAGTCGCGTGAGCCAGGGGGTCCTGCACGGGATCGAGCGGTTCCCGAAGCCCGTGCTGGCCGCCGTGGGCGGGTATGCCTTGGGAGGCGGCTGTGAGCTGGCCCTGGCCTGCCACCTGCGCATCGCCTCGGACAACGCCCGCTTCGGCCTGCCCGAGGTGGGGCTCGGGATCATTCCCGGCTACGGGGGCACGGTGCGGCTCGCGCGGGTCGTCGGGCTGGCCGCGGCCCTCGAGATGACCCTCACCGGCGACATGATCGACGCCCAGCGGGCGGAGCGGATCGGGCTCGTGTCGGAGGTCGTGCCACGCGCCGAGCTCCTGGACCGGTCCAAGGCGTTCATGCGTCGCATCACCAAGAACGGACCGGTCGCCGTGAGGCTGGCCCTGGAGTCCATCTACCACGGGCTGGACGCGCCGCTGGCGCAGGCGGTCGGCGTGGAGGCGTCCCTCTTCGGCTTGCTGGCCTCCACCGAGGACATGAAGGAGGGGATGTCCGCGTTCCTGGAGAAGCGGAAACCCGAGTTCCGGGGCCGCTGATCCGGGGTGCCGGGGGGGCCTCCGAAGCGTTAAATTCCGGGATGCTTCAAGGGCTTCTCCCGACCGGCGGTCCGTGCGCCTGAGGCTGCTCGCGCTCCGCCACTTCCGGAACCTCGGAGTCCAGGATCTGGAGCTCCCCCCGGAGGGCGTCGCCATCATCGGGGACAACGCCCAGGGAAAGTCCAACCTCCTGGAGGCCATCTATTACCTGGAGACATTCCGGTCCTTTCGGGGCTCCCGGGACGAGCAGCTCGTGGCGTTCGGCGAAGACCTCTTCCGGGTCGTGGGAGCCGTGACGCCCGACGTCGGGGAGGGAACCGCCACGGAGGTCGCGGCAGCCTTCGAGCCGAAGGGCAAGCGCAAGAAGGTGACGGTCGACGGAGTCGAGCCGGAGCGGATGGGCGACGGCCTGGGACGCCTGGGAGCCGTGATCTTCAGCCCGGCGGACTCCGATCTGGTGAGCGGCCCTCCTTCGGAGCGGAGGCGCTTCCTCGACATCGTTCTGTCCCTGAGCGACCCGGGCTATCTGCGGGCGCTCCAGGACTTCCGCCGCATCCTGGCCCGCCGCAACGCGGCGCTGCGGGACGGTCAGCCCCGCGCGGCGGTGGCCGCCTGGGATCCCGGGTTGGTGCGTGCAGGGGCGACGCTCACGGGCGCGCGGCGCTCCTGGATCGAGGAGCGGTGCGCCGCCTTCGGCGAGTACTACGCGACGGTGTCCGGCGGAGGCAGCGCGCGCATGGAGTACCGAGCGGGCGTGCCGCTGGCGGGAGCCGTCGGAGAAGCGGACGTGGCCGGAGCGTACCGGGAGGCCCTGGAGGGCTCGGCGGAGCGCGAGCGGCGGCTCGGGGTGACGACGGTGGGACCGCATCACGACGAGCTG
This sequence comes from Longimicrobiales bacterium, assembly GCA_046704285.1. GTDB lineage: Bacteria > Gemmatimonadota > Gemmatimonadetes > Longimicrobiales > Gaopeijiaceae > SZUA-318. Next base: position 8,436 of record JBJKSF010000010.1, read on the forward strand.
CGCCTGCGTCTTGACGAGGAAGGCGAGGAGCTCGACCTGCGCGCCTACGGCTCCGGAGGCCAGCGCCGGACCGCGGCCCTGGCCCTGCGCCTCGTGGAGGCCAGGACGATCCGCGAGGTGCGGGGGCGAGAGCCGCTGATCCTCCTGGACGACGTCTTCGCCGAGCTGGACGGGGGCCGCAGCGAGCGGGTCCTCTCGCTCATGGACCGGGAGGAGGTCGGGCAGGTGATCCTCACCGCGCCGAAGGAGAGCGACGTGCGGATCCGTCGAGGCGCTCTGCCGCGCTGGCGCGTGCGCGCCGGGAGGATCGCGGCGTGACGGAGCGCGGGGGGAGACCGACGCGCGTGGCCGACGTGGTGGGCTCCGTGCTGGAGAAACACGGGCTGCGCGACCAGATGCACCGCATGGTGGTGCTCGACCTGTGGCCCGAGATCGTCGGCGAGCACGTGGCGCGGGTGACCCGCGCCGTGAGCGTGTCGGACGCCACGCTGTTCGTGGAAGTGCGGACGAGCGCGTGGCTGATGGAGCTGAACATGATGAAGGGGGAGTTCCTGGAGCGCGTGAACGTGCGCCTTCCGGAAGTGCCCCTGGAGCGCATCGTCTTCGTGCTGGCGGAGACGAGCTAGAGCCAAGTCCCCACGGAGCACACATGGCCACGAAGAAGCAGGACGACGGCGACTACACTGCTGGTCAGATCCAGGTCCTCAAAGGCCTGGAGGCGGTGCGCAGGCGCCCGGGCATGTACATCGGTTCGACCTCGGCGAGGGGGTTGCACCACCTGGTGTACGAGGTCGTCGACAACTCCATCGACGAAGCGATGGGGGGCTACTGCACCGAGGTGAGCGTCACGATCCACCCGGACAACTCGGTGACGGTGATCGACGACGGCCGGGGCATCCCGGTCGACATCCACCCGACGGAGAAGGTCCCCGGCGTCGAGCTCGCCATGACGACGCTGCATGCCGGCGGCAAGTTCGACAAGAACACGTACAAGGTGTCCGGGGGACTCCACGGGGTGGGTGTCAGCGTGGTCAACGCGCTGTCCGAGCATCTCGAGGTGGAGGTTCGCCGGAACGGAACGCGCTATCGCCAGCGGTACGCGCGCGGGATCAAGGCGTCGGAGCTCGAGGAGCTCGGCAAGGCCAACGGAAGCGGGACGCAGGTCCGCTTCAAGCCGGACCCGCAGATCTTCACGGAGCTCGAGTACAGCTTCGAGACGCTGTCGCAGCGCCTCCGCGAGCTCGCCTTCCTGAACAAGGGGCTCCGGATCGCGCTCGCGGACGAGCGTGTGGAGCCGCAACTCGCGGAGGAGTACCGGTACGAGGGCGGGCTGGCGGAGTACGTGGACTACCTGCGGGGGGCGCGCCAGCCGCTGCACGAGAAGATCTGCTACTTCGAGACCGCGAAGCCCGAGGCGGAGATCGAGCTGGCCCTGCAGTACGATCAGGGGTTCGCGGAGAACACGCATGCCTTCGTGAACAACATCAACACCCACGAGGGCGGCACGCACCTCACGGGCTTCAAGGCCGCGCTGACCCGCACCATCAACGACTACGCGCGTCGCAACAACATCTTCAAGAAGGACGAGAGCCTCTCGGGCGACGACGTGCGCGAGGGCCTCACGTGCGTGCTGAGCGTGCGGGTCATGGAGCCCCAGTTCGAGGGCCAGACCAAGACGAAGCTCGGCAACAGCGAGGTGCGCGGAGCGGTCGAGGCGGCGGTCAACGAGCAGCTCTCGATCTTCCTGGACGAGAATCCCAAGGCCGCCCGGGCGATCATCGAGAAGTCGCTGCAGGCCGCACGGGCACGTGAGGCGGCGCGCAAGGCACGGGATCTGGCGCGCAAGAAGAGCGCCCTGGAGGGCGGCGTGCTCCCGGGCAAGCTGGCGGACTGCTCGATCTCGGACCCGTCGCTGTGCGAGCTGTACCTCGTGGAGGGGGATTCCGCCGGAGGAAGCGCCAAGCAGGGCAGGGATCGCTCCTACCAGGCGATCCTGCCCCTCAAAGGGAAGATCCTGAACGTGGAGCGCGCCCGCATCGACAAGATCCTGTCGAGCGACGAGATCCGCGCGATGATCACGGCGATCGGGGCGGGCATCAAGGAGGACTTCGAGCTCGACAACGCCCGCTACCACAAGATCATCATCATGACGGACGCCGACGCGGACGGGAAGCACATCCGTACGCTTCTGCTCACGTTCTTCTTCCGCCAGATGCGCGAGCTCGTCGAGGAGGGCTACCTCTACATCGCGCAGCCGCCGCTGTACCGGGTGCACAAGGGCAAGCAGGAGCTGTACGCCTACACGGAGGACGAGCGCGACGAGTACGTGAAGCGCCTGGGCGGCAAGGACGGTGAGGGCAGAGGCGTCGGGATCCAGCGCTACAAGGGGCTCGGCGAGATGAACCCCGACCAGCTCTGGCGCACCACGATGGATCCGGAGTCGCGAACCATCCTGCAGGTGACCATCGAGGACGCGGCGATCGCGTCGGGGCTCTTCGACCGGCTCATGGGCGACGAGGTGCAGCCGCGCCGCGAGTTCATCGAGAAGAACGCGAAGTACGTGAAGGACCTGGACGTCTAGAACGGGAGCGGACGCCCGGTGCTCCCTGCGCACGTCCGCACCGTGCGCCCCGGCCTCCACCTCCTGGAGACGGAGATGGAGGACTTCGATGTCCGTGCGGCCCTGCTCGTGGGCCGTGAGCGCGCGGTGCTGTGGGACACGCTCGCGCACCCCGACCAGGTGGTGCCCGTGACCGGGCTCGCGCACGGCCTTCCGATCACGGTGGTCTACAGCCACGCCGACTGGGATCACGCCTGGGGCACATGCGGGCTCGTGCACGTCGACGAGGTCGTGGCTCACGAGGCCGCACGCGACCGGTTCAGGACCGACGTGCGCGAGGAGCTGGCACGGCGCAAGGCGACCGATCCCGAGCGCTGGCGGGCGGTTCGGCTCGTACCGCCGACACGCACGTTTCGCGAACGCGTCGCGTTCCACCTCGGCGACCTCACGCTGGAGCTGCATGCCCTTCCGGGACACACGCCCGACTCGATCGTCGGCTTCGTGCCCGAGTGGGGGGCGCTGCTCGCGGGCGACGCCGTGGAGACGCCGCTGCCCTTCGTGAACGACGCGGCGGCCGTGCCCGGGTGGATCGCGGGCCTCGGGCCGTGGGGTCGGGATCCGGGCGTCGGCACGGTGATCCCCGCCCATGGACCCATCGGCGGTGTGGATCTCCTCGACCGTACGGCCGATTACCTGCGCACGATCGCGACGGGCGGTGATCCGCGGCTCCCCGAGGGTCTCCCGGCGTTCTACCGCGAGACACACCAACGGAACGTGCGGCTCACCAGGGAGTGAGCGGCGAGCCGGCGGGGTCCTCGCCGGGGCCCTGCCCGGTCAGCTCCCCGCGATGGCTTCCGGCCCGAGCAGGACCACGTCGTGGCGCCGCGCGGCGGCCCGCTGGAGCGCCGGGGTGAAGCCGTGTCCGGAGAAGACCAGCCGCAGGCGGGACTCGCGCCCGAACCCGTAGCGGGTCTCCCGGATCTCGCGATCGAGACCCTCCAGCGCGTCCACGTCCGCTGGCTCGTCCGTCCACAGCGCCCGGCCGTAGAACGCGGCCCCCGACTGCAGGATGCCCGCCGCCTCGAGATCGTAGCCGGGTCCCCACAGGCTTCCGTGCTCGCGCGCGACGGACCCCATGGACTCCAGGGCGTCCAGCGCCATGTACTGCCGGCAGACCGTCGGGAACACCCGGGCGACGTGGGCCTCCAGGTCTCGGCGCACCGCGGCCGCCAGAGCGTCCTCGCCCTCGGGTCCGGCGCGCACGCGGTGCGGCAGCACGAACCGGAACCAGAACGCCAGGAACGGGTCGGTCACCTCGTAGCGGCGATTGCGTGCGCGAGGTCCTGCGTCCAGGGAGCGACGGACCTCGATGAGGCCCATCGCCTCGAGCTTGTTCAGGTACGGAGCGACCTGGCCGCCGCGTGTGAGATCGGCCACACCCTCGTGGACGCGCCTCCAGCCCGCTTCCCCGCTCGCGAGCGCGCGCAGGATGGCGGCGTAGCGCGCAGGGGTCTGCAGGGCACGCTCCAGCTCGTCGAGGCCCGCGTCGCGGAGCGGCGCATCCGGAGCCAGAACGGTCCGGCGCAGGTTCGTGGCCAGCGTCGCGCCCGGATCGAGCAGGGCGAGACGCCCGGGGACCCCTCCGAACGCCGCGTACGCGCGGATCCTCTCACGGGCATCGGAGCCGGGCAGCAACGCGGACGCGGAGCGGAAGTCCAGGGGGCCGAGACGGACCGTGGGCTCGTCCGCTGCCGGCATCTCCCCGGGACGGCCCACGAGCACGACGTGCAGCCTCCGACGCTCGGCCGCGGCGCGCGCCAGGGCGGCGTCCAGCGGCGCCCGGATCCGCCCCCGCGCCTCGGCCAGGCGGTGGGCATCGTCGAGGACGAGCACGAGCGTCGGGCCGTCCGTGCGCGCCGCGTCCACGACCTG
>JBJKSF010000011.1:0-5423 GCA_046704285.1 Longimicrobiales bacterium
CGGGATCGAGCTTCATCGTGTGGCTCGCGCGTCGCCTGAAGGTCGTCTGGCTCGAAGAGGACGACCTCCTCGTGTCGGACTACCGCACGCAGGAGCGCATCCCCCTGCGGAACGTGAAGGAGGTCACCGAGACGCGCTTCTGGAACCCGAAGCTGATCAAGGTGCGTCTTCGGGAGCCTTGTGCCTGGGGAGACGAGATCGTGTTCGCGGCACCGGCCAGCGCTCAGGTGCCGTTCACGGATCACAGGATCGTCAAGGAGTTGCGCGTACGGGTACAGCAGGCCAGGGCGGGACGGACCACGTTCTAGCGCTGCGGATGGACGCTGCCCGGGCTTCCCGGAGTCTCGGGCATCCCGACCGTCGACGGACGGGCGGGGGAACCGCGGCCGGCCCCTGCCCGGCCGAGCGAGGAGGCTGAAGATGGAGCAGCGCATGGTGCCCGAGGGTGACGAGGACCTGGAGGGCCTCCGGTATCCGATCGGCCGCTTTCGGCCGCGCACGGAGCTGTCGCCGGGAGCGCGCCGCGCCCTGATCGAGGACATCGCAGAAGTGCCGAAGGACGTTCGTGCCGCGGTCTCCGACCTCTCCGGCGAGCAGCTCGACACGCCGTACCGCCCGGGCGGATGGAGCGTGCGCCAGGTCGTGCACCACCTGCCGGACAGTCACCTGAACAGCTACGTGCGCTTCAAGCTGGCCGTGACCGAGCCCGAGCCCACGATCAAGGGATACGACGAGGGCGCGTGGGCCGAGCTGGCCGACGCCAGGGGCGAGGACGTCGAGACCTCGCTGCTTCTGCTGGAGGCGCTGCATCGGCGTTGGGCGCACTTCCTGCGCTCCCTGAACGACGAGCAGTTCGAGCGCGCGTTTCTGCACCCGGAGCTCGGCCGGGTCACCCTCGAGACCAGCCTGCAGCTGTACGCGTGGCACGGGCGGCATCACCTGGCCCACATCACGCGGCTGCGCGAGAGAAGGGGGTGGTAGGCGCGCGGCCGGAGGACGCGGATCGGCGAAGGGCCCCGCAGCGTGCGAGAGCGGACGGCAGCCCGCCCGCCGCCCTACGAGCACCCGTATTCCAGGGAGGACCTTCTCGCGTATCTGGACCGGTGTCTGGCGAAGGCGAGGGACGTGCTGCGCTCGCTCGGTCGCGGCGAGTCGGTTCAGGTGCGCGGGAGCGTCAGACTGAATGCGCAGGCGCTGGAGGTCGTGTTGTACCAGATCAGGCACGTTCAGCATCACGCCGCCCAGTTGAACGCGCTGCTGCGGAGCGAGGGCGTGGAGCCGCCGCGGTGGGTGAGGCGCCTCGACGAGCCCCCGCTGGACGAGTGAGGGGACACGAGCCAGGACGACAGCCGACAAGGAGCGCACGATGAGGGACCAGCAGGGGGGACCCGAGACGAAGGGGGTTACGGTGCGCCTGCTCGGGACGGTGGACCTCGGCCCCGAGATCGAGGGCATGGAAGGGCGTCAGCTCCGGATGCGCAGGGTGACCATCGAGCCGGGAGGCGTCTTCGGCCCGGTTCACGACCACAAGGGCAGGCCCGGTATCGTCTACATCCTGCAGGGAACGATCTCCGACCATCGAGACGGTGTCGCCAAGGACTACGGGCCGGGAGTCGGCTGGCCCGAGGACAGGAACACCACGCACTGGCTCGAGAACCGAGGGACGACCGCGGCGGTGGAGATCTCGGTCGACATCGTCGGAAGAGAGTGAGCTCGGGCCAGACATCCCTTCTGCCGTGAGGCTTCTGCCATGAGGATCACCGCGTCGGTGAGGAATCGACCGGACGAGCACGAGGTCGTCGTGTCCACCGAAGGTGCGCGCCGGACGATCGCGATCGCGCCGAAGGAGTCGGGGGGCGGGTCGTCGGTGAACGGCGGCGAGCTTCTCTTCCTGGCGCTCGCGACGTGCTACTGCAACGACGTCTACCGGGAGGCGGCCAGGGCCGGGGTCCGGGTCGACGGCGTGGAGGTCACCGTGGAGGGTGGGTTCGGCGGGCCCGGCGAGCCGGCCTGCGACGTCAGCTTCGACGTTGCGGTCCGGTCGCCGGATCCGGAGGAGCGAGTCCGGGCGCTGCTCCGTGAGACGGACCGGGTCGCCGAGGTTCAGAACTCCCTGCGTCGGGGTGTCGCCGTCTCACTCCGGAACGTCACCCTTCTTCCCTGACGGGACGGAATGAGATCGGTCGAGGTCGAGATCGGAGTGCTGCGTCCGGAGGACTGGGCGGAGGTCGGGCGCATCTACGCGGAGGGCATCGCCACGGGCAACGCCACGTTCGAGACCGCCGTGCCCGGCTGGGAGAGCTGGGACGCCGCGCATCTCGCCGAAGCCCGGTTCGTCGCGCGGCTGGACGGGAAGATCGTGGGATGGGCCGCGCTGACTCCGGTCTCGTCCCGCTGCGTGTACGAAGGTGTCGCCGAGGTGAGCGTGTACGTGGGCGGCGCTCAGCGGGGGCGGGGCGTCGGCACGCTTCTGCTCGAGCACCTCGTCCGTGCGTCCGAGGCCTGCGGCCTCTGGACCCTGCAGGCCAGCGTCTTCCCGGAGAACGGCGCGAGCATCGCGATCCACCAGAAGCTCGGGTTCGTGAAGGTCGGGCGCCGTGAGCGTATCGCGAAGCTGGGAGACGAGTGGCGCGACGTCGTCATCCTGGAGCGCCGCAGCAGGGTGGTCGGCGTGGATTGAGGCCGAGCGCGGCCCGAATCCGCGAGGGGCGCGCGCGGTGGCGCGGCGGCAGGGGGCGACGCCGCAGGGTGAGTTCTGGCGGAGGACGGCGGTGGGCGACTATTTCCAGGAGCCAGCTCGGTACGCCCATGCCCGGCCCACTCCGGAGAGGATGATGCACGCGATGAGACGAGTCCTGCGGGCGGCGCCCGCCACCGCAGCCCTGCTGCTCGCCGCGGCCGCCTGCTCGGCGGTCCGCCATGGTGCCGCGCCGGCCCCGGTCGCATCCGCGGCCGCCTGCCCGTGGGTGCACTCCACGGCTCCCATCGCCGAGCGCGTGGCCCAGGTGGTGTCCGCCATGACGCTGAACGAGAAGGTCGCGATGGTGCACGGCGCGGGGGGCTCCGCCTACGTGGGCTACATCCCGGCGATCCCGCGCCTCTGCATCCCGGCGCTCAAGCTGGAGGACGGGCCCGCCGGCGTCGCGGACGGGATGAAGGGCGTGACGCAGCTTCCGGCTCCGGTCGCCGTGGCCGCGAGCTGGGACACGGCGCTGGCGCGCACGTACGGCTCCGTGGTCGGGGCGGAGGAGTGGGGCAAGGGCGCGAACGTCGATCTGGGCCCGACGGTCAACATCGTCCGGGATCCGCGCTGGGGGCGCGCCTTCGAGTCCTACGGAGAGGATCCGTATCTGACCGGCAGGATCGCCGTCGCCTACATCCGGGGCGTGCAGGGCCAGGGCGTGCTCGCGCAGGTGAAGCACTGGGTGGCCTACAACCAGGAGACTTTCCGCAACGAGCCGGCCGACGACGTCGTCATCGACCGGCGCGCGCTGCACGAGATCTACATGCCGCAGTTCGAGGCGGCCGTGCGGGACGGGGGCGCGTCGTCCGTGATGTGCGCCTACAGCACGATCGAGGGGTCCTACGCGTGCCAGAACGCGTACACGCAGGACAGCGTGCTCGAGGGCCGCTGGGGCTTCGACGGCTTCGTCACCTCGGACTGGGGGGCGACGCACTCGACCGTGCGCTCCGCCATGGCCGGCCTCGACGTGGAGATGCCCGGCAGCAAGTACTTCGGAGCCGCGCTCGAGGCGGCCGTGCGGGACGGCGAGGTGCCGGTGGCACGACTGGACGACATGGTCTCGCGGGTGCTGCGGGAGGAGTTCCGCTTCGGCCTGTTCGACCGGACCCAGACGGGCGACTCCGCCACGGTCGTGACGAACGAGCGGCACGCCGCCGTCGCGCGCGAGGTGGCCGAGCGGGGGACGGTGCTCCTGCGCAACCAGGGCTCGGTGCTTCCGCTCGACGCGCGCAGGCTGCGCTCCATCGCCGTCATCGGCCCCTCCGCCGGCGCTCACGCCCTCTCCGGAGGGGGTGGGAGCGCTGCGGTGATCCCCCCCTACGTCGTCACGCCGTTCGAGGGCATCGCGAAGCGTGCGGGCCCGGGCGTACGGGTCCGCTACGCCGAGGGCGTGCCCGCGCCGAACCAGGCGCCGCCCGCCGTGCCCGCCGGCCGGCTCGTGCCGCCCTCGGGCGCCGGCCACGGGCTCCAGGCCGAGTTCTACGCCGACACGACGCTCTCCGGCCCGCCTGTGGCGGCGCGCGTGGACCCGGTGGTCGGCTTCAACTGGCACGGCCGTCCGCCCGCGCCCGGGGTGCCCGGGGATCGGTGGTCGGCGCGCTGGACCGGGAGCCTCGTGGCCCCGGCGGGCGGGACGTACACCTTCGCGCTGACCAGCGACGACGGCAGCCGGCTCTTCGTGGACGGCGTTCGGGTGATCGACAACTGGCGCGACCAGGGGCCGACGACGAAGACGGCGAAGGTGACGCTCGGCGCCGGCCAGACGGTGCGCATCGTGGTGGAGTACTACCAGGACCGGGGCGGCGACTCGCTCGCGCTCGGGTGGGTGCCGCCCGAGCACCCGTCGACGCTCGAGCGGGCCGTGGCCCTGGCCGACTCCTCCGACGTGGCGGTGGTGTTCGTGCGCGACTTCGAGGCCGAGGGCTCGGACCTGGCCGACATCGACCTGCCCGGCGAGCAGGACGAGCTGGTCCGCGCGGTCGCGGCCGCCAACCCGCACACGATCGTCGTGCTGAACACGGGCTCCGCGGTCACGATGCCGTGGATCGACTCGGTCGCGGCGGTGCTGGAGGCATGGTATCCGGGGCAGGAGGACGGCAACGCGATCGCCCGCGTCCTCTTCGGCGACGTGGACCCGGCGGGCAAGCTGCCGGTGACGTTCCCGAAGAGCCTGGCCGACGTTCCGGCCGCGAGCCGCGCCCGGTGGCCCGGCGAGGGGGGCCGGGTGCGCTACGGCGAGGGCCTCGACGTGGGATACCGGTGGTACCAGGCCCGCCACATCGAGCCCCTCTTCCCGTTCGGCTTCGGGCTGTCGTACACGACGTTCCGGTTGAGCGGGCTGCGCGTGGCGCAGGCCGGCGGAGGGTCGGTGAGGGTCGGCGTGGACGTGACGAACACGGGTGCGCGCGCGGGCGCGGACGTCGTGCAGGTCTATGTCGCCGATCCCGCGGCGAGCGGGGAGCCGCCCGAGCAGCTCGCGGGGTTCCGGAGAGTCCGGCTCCGGCCGGGCGAGACCCGGCACCTCGAGGTCGTCCTGGGCGCCAGGGCGTTCGCGCACTGGGACGCGGCGAGCGGTGGCCGGGTGGTCGACGCCGGTACGTACGGGATCGGCGTGGGGGACTCCTCCGCCGACCTGCCGCTGCGCGCCACGGTCGCGCTGCAGGGCGGGGCGCTCCGGTAG
>JBJKSF010000012.1:0-12012 GCA_046704285.1 Longimicrobiales bacterium
GCCATCGCCTGCGCTCCGCGACTCCCTGCGCCGTCACGCACCAGGCCGCGCCCGCCACCCCCCACACCGCCCCGCCGAGCGCGGCCCACCCCAGCGCGCGGCTGTGCAGTCCGAAGAGCGCGACCGCCGTCGCGAGCACCGCGGCCACCAAGCCGCTTCCCAGGAGGATCCAGGTGAAGCGAGGCAGGAGCCACCCCCGCCGGTCCACCGGCGTCGACAGGCCCCACGCCTGCTCCGCCGGCGTGGCGAGCAGCGGACCCAGGGCCCGCGCTCCCTGCCACGCCAGCCCGGCCCCGGTGAGGAGCACGGCCACACCGATCCAGTAGCGCTCGGCGGACGCGCTGTGCAGCCATGAGGGCGTCTGGAGGCGGCGGTGGATCGACGCGGCGAGCGCGCCCCCGTACACGACGAGGAGCCACAACAGCATGTAGAGATCGGTGAAGGTGTCGCCGAGCGAGCGCTCGTGGTGCGCCCGGCGCGCGTGGCGCAGGCGAGCCCGCCACCGTCGCGCCCGAGGAGCCAGGGCGACGGAGGCTTCCGTCATCCGCCGATCTCGATCTGCGTGTCCGCGACCTTCTCGATCAGCTCCGGGTCGTGCGACGCCATGAGCACGGCCGTCCCGGCTTCCTTCTCCCTGAGGAGTTGCTCGGCGAGCCACGCGCGACCGGACACGTCGAGACGTTGCTCGGGCTCGTCCAGCACGAGCAGGCGACGGGGCCGCACGAAGCACGACGCGAGTGCGAGGCGGCGGCGCTGCCCGCTGGACAGCGTGGCGGGAAGCTGGTCGCGCGCGCCCTGCAGGCCGAGCTGCGTGACGATGCCCTCGACCGGGGCGCCGTCGCCGCCGTGCGCGAAGGCCAGGAGCTCCAGGTGCTCGACGACCGAGAGGTCCGGGAAGAAGTCCATGTCGTCGAGCGCGGCGGCCAGCGCAGCGCGCACCGAAGGGTCGGTCTCGTCGAGCGGGTGGCCGTCCAGGAGCACTTCGCCCCCGTCGGGATGGTCGGCACCGACGACGCAGCGCAGGAGCGTCGTCTTGCCGGCCCCGTTCGGCCCGAGCAGGACGGTCAGGTGCCCGGCCGGGACCGAGAAGCTCACCTGATCGAGCACGACGTGCGACCCGAACTTCCGGACCAGGCCGCGTACCGTCAGCGTATCGACGGCCACCTCCCCGCCTCGTACGCCCGGATGCTGTCCTCGTGGCGCAGCGTGAGACCGATCCGGTCGAGCCCCTCCAGCAGGCACGTGCGCCGGAAGTCGTCCATCGGGAACCTCGCCAGGAAGCCTTCTTCGTCGCTCACCGTGCGCCCCTCCAGGTCCACCGTCAGCCGGTACGGCGCGCGCTCCCGGGCTCTCGTCATGATCTCTGCGATCTCGTCCTCCTCGAGGGTGACGGCCACGAGTCCGTTCTGGTCCGCGTTGCCCCGGAAGATATCGGCGAAGCTCGGCGCCGCCACCACCCGGAAGCCGTAGTCCACGAGGGCCCACGCCGCGTGCTCGCGCGAGGACCCGCACCCGAAGTTCGCTCGTGCCACCAGGATCGACGCCCCCGCGTGCTCCGGGCGGTTCAGCACGAAATCCTGGACCGGCGCTCCCTCGGGCGTGCGCCGCCAGTCGTGGAAGAGGAACTCCCCGTAGCCGGTGCGCTCCACGCGCTTCAGGAACTGCTTGGGGATGATCTGGTCCGTGTCCACGTCCGCCCGGTCGAGCGGCAGCACGACGCCGGTGTGGCTCCTGAACGGCCTCATGGGCTCCTCGCCAGGCTGCGGGGATCCACGAAATGGCCTTCCACCGCCGCGGCCGCCGCGGTCGCGGGGCTCACGAGGTGGGTGCGCCCCCCGCGCCCCTGCCGCCCCTCGAAGTTGCGGTTGGACGTCGACGCGCACCGCTCGCCCTGCGACAGGACGTCGGGGTTCATCCCGAGGCACATGGAGCAGCCGGCCTCGCGCCACTCGAAGCCCGCCTCCCGGAACACCCGGTCGAGCCCCTCCGCCTCGGCCTGGCGGCGCACCTGGCCCGAGCCGGGCACGACCATCGCGCGCACGCCGTCGTGCACCCGCCGCCCGCGCACCACCGAAGCCGCCTCCCGCAGGTCCTCGATGCGCGCGTTCGTGCACGAGCCGATGAAGATCCGGTCGAGCGCGATCGCTTCCATGGGCATGCCGGGGCGCAGGCCCATGTAGGCGAGCGCCCGCTCGGCCGCCTCGCGCGAGGCAGCATCGGGCGCGTCGCGGGGATCGGGCACCGGGCCGGAGATCGGCACCACCATGCCCGGGTTCGTCCCCCACGTCACCTGGGGCTCGAGGTGGCTCACGTCCACCACGGCGCTCCGGTCGAAGCGCGCGCCCGTGTCGCTCTCGAGGCGGCGCCACTCCCGTACCAGGTCGTCGTACTCTCCGTCGCCGGGGCCGAGCTCGCGGCCGCGCAGGTACGCGAACGTCGTCTCGTCGGGCGCGATCATCCCCGCGCGGGCGCCCGCCTCGATCGACATGTTGCAGACCGTCATGCGCCCCTCCATCGAGAGCGCGCGCACGGCGTCGCCCGTGTACTCGACGACGTGGCCCGCACCGCCGGCCACGCCGATCCGGCCGATGACCGCGAGGATCAGATCCTTGGCCGTGACGCCCTCGGGTGGCTCGCCCTCCAGGCGGATCTCCATCGTGAGCGGGCGGCGCTGGGCGATGCACTGCGTGGCGAGCACGTGCTCGACCTCGGACGTGCCGATCCCGAAGGCGAGCGCCCCGAAGGCACCGTGCGTCGAGGTGTGGCTGTCGCCGCACACGATGACCATGCCCGGACGCGTCAGGCCGAGCTCGGGCCCGATGACGTGCACGATCCCCTGGCGCGCGTCGCCCACGTCGAAGAGGCGGATCCCGAACTCCGCGGCGTTGCGCCGCAGCACGTCCATCTGCGTGCGTGCGACCGGATCGAGCACCGGCAGGGAGCGGTCCGTGGTCGGCACGTTGTGGTCGACGGTGGCGATGCACAGATCGGGCCGGCGCACGCCCCGCCCCGCGAGGCGCAGGCCTTCGAACGCCTGCGGGGACGTCACCTCGTGAAGCAGGTGCAGGTCGACGTACAGCAGGTCCGGCTCGCCCGGCTCCGCGTGCACGACGTGGGTGTCCCAGATCTTGTCGAGCAGCGTACGCGCGGTCATCGTGCCACGCACGTGGGGTCGGGGGAGGAGCTTCCTCCACCCGTCCCGGTCAAGCGACGCCCGCCGGGCTCGTCCGCGCGATCGGCTCGCGCCACCCGCGGGGATCGGCGCTCCTGCCGAGCACCAGGTCCATGTAGGCGCCCTGCAGCTTCCGGGTGATCGGCCCTACCCCGTCGCCCACCGGGATCCGGTCGACGCTGCGGATCGGTGTCAGCTCGGCCGCGGTGCCCGTGAAGAACGCCTCGTCGGCCGTGTAGAGCATCTCCCGGGGAATGCGCGTCTCGCGCACCGGGATCCCGAGATCGCCGCACAGCACGAGGATCGTGTTCCTCGTGATGCCGTCCAGCATCGTGCCGTCCAGCGCGGGCGTGAGGACCTCGCCTCTCCGCACCAGGAAGATGTTCTGCCCGCTCCCCTCGCTCAGGGTGCCGTCGGACCCCACGGCGATCCCCTCCGCATAGCCGTTCCTCACGGCCTCGAGCTTCATGAGCTGGCTGTTGAGGTAGTTCCCGCCCGCCTTGGCCAGCGCGGGGAACGTGTTGGGTGCGGGGCGAAACCACGTCGACACGCACGCGTCCACGCCCTTCTCGAGCGCGTCGGCCCCCAGGTACCGGCCCCACGGCCAGCAGATGAGATAGGTGTCCACGGCGCACGAGACGGGATTGACCCCCATGCCACCCGTCCCCCGGATCACCAGCGGCCGCAGGTACCCCTCGGTCATCTCGTTCCGGCGGAACAGCTCGCGGCTCGCCTCCGCCAGCTCGTCGACCCCGTACTTCATGGGCATCTGGTAGATGCGCGCCGAGTCCTCCAGCCGGCGCAGGTGGTCGCTCAGCCGGAAGAGCGCCGGGCCGCTCGGCGTGTCGTAGCACCGGATCCCCTCGAAGACCGAGGACCCGTAGTGCACCACGTGGCTCATGATGTGGATGTTCGCGTCCTCCCACCGGATGAACCCGCCGTTCTTCCAGATCCAGGGAACGTGGATGGATTCGCTCACGATGCCGCTCCTTCTCCGTGGAGCCAGGCCATGCGTCTGCGCAGGCCCGCGCCCATCTCGTTGATCCGATGGCGGCCCTCCTCGCGTACGCGCCCGAGGCTCTCGCCGCCTCCACCTCACTTCCCGATCAATCTAAGCTCGCGGCCGGGTATCCGAGGAGCACCGCCCCGGCCTAGCCCCGTTCCCGCGTCACACGCCCCACAGGTCCGCCGCGCGCGCCAGTCCGCGCGCCTCGAGGATCCGGGCCTGCTCCGCCTTGTTGATCGCGTGCAGATAGGCCTTGGCGGAGGCGTACACGACGTCGGTGTGTCCGCCGCGGCCCGTGAACGTCTGCCCGTCGATGCGCGCGCGCACGGCGACCTCGCCGACCGCGTCGCGTCCCGGCGTCGCGGCCCGGAGCTGCAGGTCCTCGACGACGACGTTGAAGTCCACGAGCCTGTCGGTCGCCGCGAACGTCGCGGCGATGGGCCCGTCGCCCTCGGCCTCCGCGGTGCGCGGCAGGCCGCCCTCGCTCTCGAGCGTGATCCGCGCCCGGGAGACGTCTCCGCCGCACGTCACCGTGAGATCCCCGATCCGGTGCACCTCCGGCACGTCGTCCATCACGCCGTAGTGCAGCAGCGACACGAGATCCTCGTCCAGGACGTCCTTCTTGCGCTTGGCCAGATCCTTGAAGTCGCGGCTCACCCGGTCGAGATCCTCGGGCGTCAGGGTGTAGCCGAGCTTCCTGAAGCGCGCCTCCAGGCCGTGCCGCCCCGAGTGCCGTCCGAGCACGAGGTCGCTGGCCGGCTGGCCCACCATGGCGGGCGTCATGATCTCGTAGGTGCCCGGGTCCTGCAGCATCCCGTGCTGGTGGATGCCTGCCTCGTGGGAGAACGCGTTGCGACCCACCACGGCCTTGTTCGGCTGCGGGTGGATCCCCGTGAGATGGGCCAGCGTGCGGCTCGCGCGGTACAGGCCCTCGGAGCGGACGGCCGTGTCGTGGCCGCCCGCGTCGCTGCGCACGCGCAGCGCCATCACGATCTCCTCGAGGGCCGCGTTGCCCGCCCGCTCCCCGATCCCGTTCACCGTGCACTCCACCTGGCGCGCGCCGGCGTCCACGGCAGCCAGCGAGTTGGCGACCGCGAGCCCGAGGTCGTCGTGGCAGTGGACGCTCACGATCCGGTCCGCGAGGCCCGGAACGCGATCGAGCAGGTCGCGCACCGAGCGCGACATCTCCGCTGGCAGCGCATAGCCCACGGTATCCGGCACGTTGATCGTGGTGGCCCCCGCCTGTACGGCCGCCGCCACCACCTCGCACAGGAAGTCGAAGTCCGAGCGCGTGGCGTCCTCGGCGCTGAACTCCACGTCGTCGACGAACGTGCGGGCCAGCTCGACGGCGCTGGCCGCGCGGTCGATGCACTCCGCACGACCGATGCGCAGCTTCCGCGAGAGGTGGATGTCCGAGGTCGCGATGAACGTGTGGATGCGGGGGCGGAGGGCCGGGCCCACGCACCGGGCCGCCGCCTCGACGTCGCTCGCGGCCGCCCGTGCGAGCGCCGCCACGACCGGCCCGCGCACGTCGCGCGCCACCTGCGCGATGGCCTCGGCGTCCTCCGGGGAGCTCGCCGCGAAGCCCGCCTCGATGACGTCGACGCCGAGGTCGGCGATCTCGTGGGCCATGCGGAGCTTCTCGCCCGCCGTCATGCTCGCCCCGGGGGACTGCTCCCCGTCCCGCAGCGTCGTGTCGAATACCAGGATGCGCGCCATGATCGTTCTCCCGCTCTCCCGCTCGAGGTCAGAAAAAAGCGGCGGGCCCTCTCGCTGTCGGGACAGGGCCCGCCGCTCGGTCGTCTGGATCCGGTGTCGCTTATCCGGTCCGCACGGCGAGAGGCGCCCTCTCATCGAGCGCGAGCCCGATGAGTCGAAGGAGGCCGATGAGGCCGAGCGCCAGCGTGCCGTTCATTCCGTGTGCTCCAGGATCCGTCCGCGACTGCGAAGCGCGCTATCTACCCAGATCGACCGGGCACGTCAAGGTCCCGGTCGCAGGGCGTCCTGAACGGGCCGCACACGTGGGCTCGCCGACGCCGGCCCGTCGGCACAGGCCGGTCGGGCCGGGCGCGAGGGCCTTACGCCCCTCCTTCCAGGTAGCGCCGCAGGACCTCGCCGAAGGTGTCCGCCTCCGTGAGGAACGCGTCGTGCCCGTTCGGCGAGCGCACGCGAACCAGCTCGGACTCCACCTTCAGCCCGCGCCTGAGCTCCTCGACCTGCCATGGCGGCGCCAGGCTGTCGGTGTCGATCGAGACCAGCGTGACGGGGACCGCCACGTCCCCGGGGTCCACCCGATGGATGTCGAGGGACTGGCACAGGCAGAGGAACGCCTCCGGAGAGACGCGATCGGCGAACTTGCGTCCGTTGTGCTCCAGGTAGTCCTCGACCGGGAAGCGCGCCCTTCCGTCCTCGAACGTCGGCGGACCCTGGAAGCGGCGGCGGTAGTCGACGTCGGAGCGGTACGTGGTCATCGCGAGGGAGCGGGCGAGCACCATCGCGTCGTAGGGCTCGCCCGTGCGCAGTCCCATCTCGACGATGCGGCGCTGCACGCCGCGCACGGCCTCGGCCATGGGATGGCTCTCGTGCGCCGCTCCGATCACGAGCGCGGAGCGCAGCCTCCCCGGATGGCGGGCCGCCATGGCCAGGGCGACCATCCCCCCGTACGAGGCACCCACGACCGCGTCGAGGGTGTGGACCCCGAGCGCGTCGAGGACCTGGACGAGCGCCGTGGACTGATCGGCCGGCGTCACGGCGCGACCCGCCCCCCACACCCAGTCGATCGACAGGCGGCGGATGCGACGGGGGTCGAACGGCCGGCCGGGGCCTGTCTGGTTCTCCCACCATCCCGCGGCCGCGTCGTACGCGTGTGAGCCCACGTGCCGGTGCGCCGAGATGCCGCCCAGGACCGCCACGACCGGAGCGCCCGCCGCACCGACCATCTCGTACGCCACCCGACAGGGGCCCAGACGCCCTCCGTGCTCCAGCGCGAGCCCGTCGGGAAGTAGGCGCTCCCCGATGCGGACCTGCGCAGCCGCGTCTCCGGAGGTCGCCTCCTCCCGTCGTGCGAGATTGTCGATCATGCCTTCCTCTCCGTAAACGAAAAACCCCGGTCACCTTCGAGAGGAGACCGGGGTCGCTCTGCCTCGTGAAGCCCTTCGGATCATCCGCTCCGTACGGATCCGACGGCCGTGCGCGCCCCGGTCCCGCACCGAGGACACGAGCAGGTCGCGGCCTCCGCCACGGCCGTCGTGACGGCCGCGGAGCAGGAGATGCGTACGATGGAGCGCAGCGTCATGGGATCCCTGGATTCTTCAATTTCGAAGCGATTCCACTGGCTCGGAGTCTACCGAAGCGGCCGGGAGGCGGTCAAGGCCGGCCGCCGCGGCAGGGTCGCGCAGGCCCGCCGGAGGGCCCGCCGACCGCGCGCGTGCGCGTCCGGGGTGGAAAGGGCCCATCCTCAGGACCTAAGATTGGGGTGCGGAGGACAGCAGGACGCTCCGGAGGGCGGCGCACGGCGCGCCGTGCCCAGGGCCCCCCGCGGGCGGCCGCCCGCGCGAACGTCCTTCCGGGAGGAGATCCGTGAGCCAGTGTCGTGGAACGACGCAGAAGGGAGAGCGCTGCCGCCGGGAGGCCGTCGAGGGCTCGGCGTACTGCTCCCTGCACGCGTATCAGGCCGAACGCGGCCCGGAGCCGCGGGGGAAGGAGACCCGCGAGGTCCAGGAGTGGGATGTCGACGCGATCCTCAAGACCGCCTTGGGCTTCGCCCTCATCGGCGCGATCGTGGTCCTGGGGACCCGCCGGTAGCCCCGCGCCGCGCGCGGGCGCCGTCCGGCGTCACCCCGCAGGCGGCACGGTGGAGCCGGCGGTCAGGAGTGGTGCGACGAGCCGAGCTTCCTCACGCTGCCCAGGAGGACCAACCCGAAGGCCAACAGGAGGACGGGGAGCGCGGCCGCGAGCGCCAGCCCGGGTCCGATGTGGCTCCACAGCGCCGCCGTGAGATGAAACACCTGTCCGATCATCGTGCTCTGCCGATCTATCTGAAAGCCGCCGGCGGCCCCACGTCCGCCGCCGCACGGGCGTCGTCTTGGTCGGGGACCCGCCCCGACGACTCAAGCTTAACGTTTGCCCGGACACCGCTCCGTCGGGCAATCCCTTACATCCTTGCGGGGAGAGGCCCCGCGCCGCGGCGCGCAGGGCACGGGCCCGGCGATGGAGATGGGCCCGGAGGCGGGTGGTGGGTCGGACCTTCACCCGTGGATCCTCCATGAGCCTGGCGCTCGTCGAGCGGGCGCGCCGCCACGCGGACCGCATCGCCGTCCTCGGGCCGGAGGGGGCCTTCACCTATCGCGACCTCCTCCGCTCCTCGGCCGCCGTGGCCTCCGCCCTCCTCCGCGGGCGGCCCGACCTGCTCGAGGAGCGCGTCTGCTACCTGATTCCGCCCGGGTTCGACCACGTGGCGGTGCAATGGGGAATCTGGCGAGCCGGCGGTCTCGCGGTGCCGCTGGCCACCTCGCATCCCCCGGCGGAGCTGGCCTGGATCCTCGACGACGCGGAGCCGACGGCGGTCGTGGCTGCACCCGCGCTCAGGGACCACGTGGCCGGAGCCGCCCGGGACGGGGACCTGCCGCTGCTCTCCAGCGGCGATCTCCTGAGCGCACCTCGCGCGGAGGAGGGAGAGCTTCCGGCCCCCACGCCGGACCGCGCCGCGCTCATGCTCCACACGTCCGGCACGACCGGTCGTCCCAAGGGGGTGGTGCACACGCACGCCACGCTCCGCGCCCAGGTCGCCGTGCTCGTGGAAGCGTGGCGGTGGAGCAGGGACGACCACGTCCTGCTCACGCTGCCGCTGCACCACGTGCACGGGATCGTGAACGTCCTGTCCTGCGCGCTGTGGTCCGGAGGGTGCTGCCAGATGCTGCCCGCGTTCCACGCGCCGGAGGTGTGGGAGCGGCTCGCGCGCGGTGACGTCACGCTCTACATGGCGGTGCCCACGCTCTACCGACGCCTCATCGAGGCCTGGGAGGCGGCCGAGCCCCGCACGAGGGCGCGCTGGAGCGAGGGCGCGCGGGCGCTCCGCCTCACGGTCTCCGGGTCGGCGGCACTGCCCGTGCCGACCCTGGAGCGCTGGCAGGAGATCACCGGCCAGCGGCTCCTCGAGCGGTACGGGATGACCGAGATCGGCATGGCGCTCTCCAACCCGCTCGACGGAGAGCGCCGGGCCGGACACGTGGGCGTGCCCCTGCCCGGCGTGGAGGTCCGCCTCGCCGCGGAGGGCGGCGGGGCGGCGACCGGGAAGGGGAGCGCCGGGCCGGGCGAGATCGAGGTGCGCGGTCCCGCGGTGTTCCGCGAGTACTGGCGCCGCCCCGCCGAGACCCGTGCCGCGTTCACGCCGGACGGCTGGTTCCGCACCGGCGACCTCGCCGTCGTGGAGGACGGCGCATGGCGGATCCTGGGCCGCATCAGCCAGGACATCCTCAAGAGCGGCGGCGAGAAGGTCTCCGCCCTCGAGGTCGAGGACGTTCTGCGTACGCACGAGGACGTGGCCGACTGCGCGGTCGTCGGTCTGCCCGACCCCGAGTGGGGAGAGCGCGTGTGCGCGGCCGTCGTCGCCCGGTCGGGGCGGACGCTCGACCCGAATGCGCTGCGCGCGTGGGCAGCGGCGCGCCTCGCTCCGGCGAAGGTCCCCAAGGACGTGGTGGTCGTCCCGTCTCTACCGCGCAACACGCTGGGCAAGGTGACCAAGCCCGCCGTGCGCGCGCTCCTCGCGCGAGCGGGATCCGGCGCTCCAGGCCGTGATGCGCAGCCTACGCGCTTGGACGGTCTCCCCTGACCGTCTCGTAGACCGCCACCTCCCCCACCTCCGGGTGGACGTCGTGTCCCGTCTCGTGCATGCCGAGCTTGCGGGCCACCGCGATCGACGCGACGTGCCACGTGGGCACGACGGCGCGCACGATCCGCACCTCGGGGTGGCCGAGCGTCCAGGCGACGAGGGCGCCCGAGGCCTCCGTGGCGAAGCCCTGCCCCTCGAAGGCGGGATACACGGAGTAGCCCAGCTCGACCGCTCCCGCGTAGGGCGGCCCTCCCAGCCCGCACGCCCCCACGGCGCGCCGGTCGTCCAGCCGGGAGACCAGCCAGACCCACCACCCCAGATCCTCGGGCGCGAGCAGCATCTCGTTCCTGAGCCTGGGCAGGTCGTCCCCCAGGAGCGGGGGCGCCTCGGCCGACGCCTCGAAGAGCACGTCCGTCTCGCCTTCCAGGCGATCTGCGTCCCGGTCGATCCACGCCTCCAGCGCCGCCGCGCTCAACGCGGTCAGGCGCAGGCGCGCGGTCTCCAGGGTCAGGCGCTCGTCGGTGGAAGTCCGGCTCATCTCTGGGAGGGCCCGTGGCACGGTTCAGCAGATCCAGGGGCGAGGGCGACATCCCGAAACGGGAGGAAGGTACGCTCTCTCGCCGCGCTTGGCATCATCGGCTCCGATGGGCGGCGTCCCGCGACACCGGGGCGGCTCCGCCCGTCTCAGTAGAGGAGCCAGCGCTCCACGGCGTGCCCGAACCCGTCCGCTTCCTCCTGGACGCCGGCCATGAGATCGGCGAGCGGACGGCCCGCGTCCACTCCGGCGCGTAGGCCGTCGTGACCCCAGAGGAGGTCGATGGGCATGAGCGTCTCCTCGTACTCGTAGGGAGGCGGACGCCACTCGAACGCGTCGGGCGCGAGGTCCTTCACGGTGCGAAGCACGGCGACGGCGGTGCGCACCGGGCGGAACGCCGCGGGGTCCGTCACGTGGAGCTGGGCGCCCCCGCACACCCGACCGGCGTGCTTCTGGAACGTGGGCTCGAAGCGGCACGCCCGCATCGCCACGCCCGGCAGGTCGAGGGCGGACAGCGCCTCCGCGAGCGCATGGGGATCGAGGTACGGCGCCCCGAAGAGCTCGAAGGGCCGGGTCGTTCCCCGACCCTCCGAGAGGTTCGTGCCCTCCAGCAGCACCATCCCCGGGTAGACCACGCACGAGTCGGGCGTGGGGAGGTTGGGGCTGGGCCCGACCCACGGCAGGCCGGTCGCGGGCCAGGTCGCCTCGCGCCGCCAGTCCCCACAGGGGACCACCTCGAGCTCGCACGCGATCCCGCGCGCGCCCACGAGCCACCGGGCGAGCTCCCCGCACGTGAGACCGTGCCGGAGCGGGACGGGGTGCAGCCCCACGAACGACGAGAAGCCGTCGCGGAGGACCGGACCCTCCCGGATCTCGCCTCCGATCGGGTCGGGTCGGTCGAGCACGACGAAGCGGACCCCGGCTTCGGCGCACGCCTCCATGGCCAGCGCCATCGTCCACACGAACGTGTAGACGCGGACCCCCACGTCCTGGAGGTCGAACAGGAGGGCGTCCAGGCCGCGCAGCATGTCGGCCGTCGGGCGCCGCACCCTCCCGTAGAGCGAGTGGACCGGAAGCCCCGTGTGCGGATCCCGGAACGAAGCGCTCTCCACCATGTCGTCCTGCTTCTCGCCCCACATCCCGTGCTGTGGCCCGAAGAGCGCGCGCAGCCGGAAGCCCGCGTCCAGGATCGCGTCGGCCGTCGGGACGAGCCGCGACGTGACCGACGCCGGATGGACCACCGCACCCAGCGCGGCCTTGCGCAGGTGCTCGCCTTCGCCGGCGAGGAAGCGGTCGACGCCGGGGATCACGCCGCGAGCGGCCATCAGGCCGCCGCCGCCGGCCCCGTGATGCGGCCGTCTTCGCCGAGCGCGAACAGGCGCGGCGGGGGGGGGGGGCGCGGCCCCCCCCCCCGGGGCGCGGGGGGCGCCGGCCCCCCCCGCGCGTGCGGGAGCGGCTCCGACGAGACG
>JBJKSF010000013.1:0-2675 GCA_046704285.1 Longimicrobiales bacterium
GTCCCAGGGGGGCTCGGCGGCCGGCGCGGCGCGGTCCGAGGAGGCCGGCGCGGGCGCCGCACGCGCGCATGAGCGCGCGCCCGCGTTCGACATCGCCTCGAGGCGGGAGCAGCCACCGACGGACGACGAGGCCCATTACCTGGCGTGGATGAAGGCGCACACGCCGGAGGCCAGGCGCTACCTCGTCGCGAAATGGGAGCGCGCCCGGGCCATCGTGCAGCTCGACGTCGCGACCGATCCCCGGGTCATCGAAGCGTTCCTGTGGACGCCGAGGGAGTTCTTCTGCCTCGCGCAGGACGGGCCGCGCGCGTACGCGGACGCCGCGATGCCCATCGGTTACGGGCAGACGATCTCGGGACCCTATCTGGTCTCCCACATGACGCAGGCGCTCGACCTGCACCCGGACCAGAAGGTCCTCGAGGTCGGCACCGGCTCGGGCTACCAGTCCGCCGTGCTCTCCGAGCTGTCGGACCACGTCTACACGATCGAGATCGTCCGCCAGCTCGCCGCGCGCGCCGACAGCATCTACCGGAAGTGGTCGAAGGACTATCCGGAGTACAAGAACATCACCCGCAAGCGCGGGGACGGCTACTACGGCTGGCCCGAGTACGCGCCCTTCGACCGCATCATCGTCACGGCCGGCATCGACCACATCCCGCCCGATCTCCTCAAGCAGCTCAAGCCGGGCGGCATCATGCTCATCCCCGTGGGACCGCCCTCCGGGCAGACCGTCCTGAAGATCACCAAGGAGGTCGGGCCCGACGGCTCGGTGACGTTCAAGCGCGAGGACATCTACCACGGGTTGAAGAAGGTGGTCTTCGTGCCCTTCACGTCGAGCACCGGCCGGCACACGCTGGGCACCGACACGGCTAGGGAGCCGCAGTGACCGATCGGCTGCCGGGCTTCCGCCTGGCCGCCCTCTTCCTGCTGTCCGTCACGCTGATCGCGTACGAGCTCGCGGTCATGCGTACGTTCTCCGTGGGGAGCTGGTCGAACTTCGGCTCGATGGTCATCAGCATCGCGCTGCTGGGCAACGGGCTCGCGGGCACCCTGCTCACGTTCCACAGCCGGCGGCTGCGCGAGAACATGGACCGGTGGCTGTCGGTCACGGCCGTGCTCCTCGGTCCCACCATGGCCGGCGCGCACGTGCTGGCCCAGCACGTGCCGTTCAACCCCGTGATGCTCGCGTCGGACTGGACGCAGCTCCGTTGGATCGGCGTCTACTACCTCATCTACGCCGTGCCGTTCTTCATCGGGGCGGTGTTCATCGGCACGGTCTTCGTGGGCATGCAGGAGCGGGTGCACCAGCTCTACTTCTGGAACATGGTGGGCTCGGGCCTGGGCGGGTTCGTCATCCTCGGCCTCATGTACCTGCTCCCGCCCGCGCAGCTCGTCGCGCCCCTGGTCGTGCTCGCCGCCGGCGTCTCGCTGCTCTGCTTCGTGCGCCCGGCCGGCTCCGGCGGCCAGGTCGAGCTGCCGCTCGGGAGGCTCGCGATCGCCGGGCTCGCCATGTTCCTGTCCATCGGGCTGGTCGCGCTCGACGGGACCATCAGGGTCTCCCAGTTCAAGCCGATCAGCTACGCGCGCCAGTTCCCGGACGCGCGGGTGGTCTACCGCACGTACGGGCCCACCGGCGAGTACTACGCCTACCAGAGCTCCTACTTCCACTTCGCGCCGGGCCTCAGCGACAACGCCAGCCTGAACGTGAAGGAGATGCCGAGGAACGCGTTCCTCGGACTCTACGTCGACGGCGACGGTCCGATCGGCGTGATGCGCAGCCTCGAGCCGGCCGAGGAGCAGTACCTCGACTACCTCCCGATGGCCGCCCCCTACACCCTGCTCGACAAGCCGGAGGTGCTCCTGCTCCGGCTCGGCGGCGGGGTCGGCGTCTACGACGCGCTGTACCACGGCGCCAGGTCCGTGTGGGTCGCCGAGCCCGACCCGGTGCTCGTCCACATGCTGCGCGACGTGCCCTTCTTCCGGGCGTACGACGACGACCTGCTCCGGAACCCACGCGTCCACGTCGTACACGCCGCGCCGAGGGCGTTCACCGCGGCCACGGCGCGCCGCTTCGACCTGGTGGAGATCAGCCTGATCGACGGGGTCGGGCTGTCGCAGACCGGAGGCTACACGCTCGATCCGGACTACACGTACACCACCCAGGGGATCGACAGCTACCTGAGCTGCCTCACCCCGGACGGGATCCTGTCGATCACCGTGTGGAACCGGCTGAGCCCCCCGCGCAACGTCCCGGAGCTGCTCACCACGGTCACGCAGGCCCTCGAGGACCGGGGCGTCCGGGATCCCGGAAAGCATCTGTTCGTCTTCGACGCCCTGCTCTCCACGGCCACGATCCTCGTGAAGAGCTCCCCGTTCACCGCGTCGGACATCGCGACGCTGCGCGCGTTCCTGGAGAAGACCTCGTTCGAGCCGGCGTACTACGCCGGGATGCCCGCGCCCGCGAAGGACTTCGGGGCGATCCTCGACCAGTACACGGATCTCTTCCGCCCCACGTCGCGCGCCGTGCCCGCGGCCGTCGCATCCGCTGCGGCGGCCGCGGGCACGGCGCGCGACGTGGGGCGGAAGAGATCCGTGTACTGGTCGAGGATCGCCCCGAAGTCCTTCGCGGGCGCGGGCATCCCGGCGTAGTACGCCGGCTCGAACGAGGTCTTCTC
>JBJKSF010000014.1:0-3540 GCA_046704285.1 Longimicrobiales bacterium
CGCGGAGGGCGCGCGCCTGGCCGTCCCGCGCGAGCGGATCGCTGTCGAGGAACTTCTTGACGAGCGCGGCGAACGCGTCCGCGTCCGGCCGGGGCTGCCGGCCCGGGCCCTCCTGGGGCGGCAGCGGCTCCCAGACGACTTCCTCCGCACCGCCGCCGGTCGCGTCGGCCGCGGACGGTGCCGGCGGGCCCTCGTCCTCGCTCCCGTCCCCAGCGCCCCCCGAGCCGAAGAGCGCCTCGATGGAGCGGGCGAGCGCGCTGAGATTCCTGCGGTCGTCGGACGGAGGCATAGGCCTGGTGCGGTCGTGGAATGGACGGTCGGGGGACTTCCTGCAATCTAGGCGAAGGCGGGCCGGGGGCGCGAGGAAAAACGCAGCCCCGCCGGTCCCTTCTCCCGCCCTCCGATCACACGCCCGGCGCGGGCGCCCGCTCCCCTCCGGCGCGCGCGGCACGCAGCGCGCTCTGCGCGGCGGCCAGACGGGCGATCGGCACGCGGAACGGCGAGCAGCTCACGTAGTCGAGCCCGGCGCCCTGGAAGAAGGCGATCGACTCCGGGTCGCCGCCGTGCTCTCCGCACACCCCGGCCACCAGGTCGGGCCTGGTCTCCCGCCCCTTGCGGATCGCGAGGCGAACGAGCTGGCCGACGCCTTCACCGTCCAGGACGGCGAACGGGTTCGCCGGCAGGATTCCCTCGTGCAGGTAGTGGTGGAGGAACTTCGACTCCGCGTCGTCGCGGGAGAACCCGAACGTCGTCTGCGTGAGGTCGTTGGTGCCGAACGAGAAGAACTCGGCCTCGGACGCGATCGCGTCCGCCGTGAGGGCCGCGCGCGGTACCTCGATCATGGTCCCGATCCGGCACGGGAGCCGCATCCCGGTCTCCTTCTCGACCTCCCGCGCGGTGTCCTCCACCAGCCGCCGCGTCCAGGCGAGCTCCTTCACGTGTCCGACGAGGGGGATCATGACCTCCGGCCTGGCGTCGACCCCGCGGCCGAGCAGGCTCGCGGTCGCACGGAAGACCGCGCGCGCCTGCATCCTGTAGACCCCCGGCATGGTGATGCCGAGCCGCACGCCGCGGTGCCCGAGCATCGGGTTCGCCTCCCGCAGGCCGCGCACCTTCCTGAGCGAGTCCTCGTGAGCCGCGGTGAGCTCGGCGTCTCCGCGGGCGCTCGCCTCCGCCAGCGCGGCCGTGAGCTCCTCCATGCCGGGCAGGAACTCGTGCAGCGGTGGATCCAGCAGGCGGATCGTCACCGGGTATCCCGCCATCGCCTCGAGGATGCCCTCGAAATCGTGCTCCTGCATGGGCTCCAGCTCGGCGAGGGCGGCCTCGCGCTCCTCGTCCGTGTCGGCCATGATCATGCGGCGCACGACCGGGAGTCGGTCCTGGGCCATGAACATGTGCTCCGTGCGGCACAGCCCGATGCCCTCGGCGCCCAGCTCGCGGGAGCGGCGCGCGTCCTCGGGAGTGTCGGCGTTCGCGTGCACTCCGAGCGTGCGCGCCCCGTCGGCCCAGTCCATGATCGTGCGGAACTCCCCGGACAGCTCGGGCTCGATCGAGCGCACTTCCCCGGCGTACACCTCGCCGAGCGCGCCGTCGAACGTGACCACGTCTCCCTCGCGCAGGACGCGGTCGCCCGCGTGCAGCGTCCGGCCCTTCACATCGATGTGCAGGGACTCGCAGCCGACGATGCAGGGCTTGCCCATCCCGCGGGCCACGATGGCCGCGTGGCACGTCATCCCGCCGCGGCTCGTGACGACGCCGGCCGCCGCGATCAGACCGTGGATGTCGTCCGGAGTCGTCTGCGGACGCACCAGGATCACCCTCCGATGCTCCTTCGCCAGCCTCTCCGCCGTGTCCGCGTCGAAGACGACTTCTCCGGTCGCCGCCCCCGGCGACGCCGGCAGCCCCCGCGCCAGCAGGGTCTTGGGCGCATTCCGGTCCACGTTTCGGTGCAGAAGCCGTACCACGTCCTCGGGATCGACACGCAGCAGCGCCTCCTCCCGGGAGATCGCGCCCTCCTCCGCCAGGTCGCACGCGATGCGCACGGCGGCGCGCGGGGCCCGCTTGCCCGCGCGCGTCTGGAGGAGGAACAGCCGCCCCTCCTGAACCGTGAACTCGATGTCCTGCATGTCGCGATAGTGCCCCTCCAGGAGGGCGCACGTCCGCACCAGCTGTTCGTAGACGTCGGGCTGCCTCTCCCGCAGCGCCCCGACGGGCAACGGCGTCCGCGTGCCCGCCACGACATCCTCCCCCTGGGCGTTCGGCAGGTACTCCCCGTACGGTCCGGGCTCGCCGGTGTTGGGGTCGCGGGTGAACACCACCCCGGTGCCCGACGTCTCGCCGCGGTTCCCGTAGACCATGGCCTGCACGTTGACCGCCGTGCCGAGGCTCTCGGGGATCCCATGCACGCGCCGATAGACGATCGCTCGCTCGTTGCTCCACGACCGGAAGACGGCCTGCACGGCGAGCGTGAGCTGCTCCCCGGGATCCTGCGGCAGATCGTGTCCGGACTCGCTCCGGACCATCTTCAGGTAGTCGCCGATGACCTCCGCCAACGCGTCCCGGTCGAGCTCGGTGTCGAGCCGGACGCCCCGCCTCTGCTTGCGACGCTCCAGAAGCTCCTCGAAACGGTCGTGCGGGATGCCGAGCACGACATTGCCGAACATCTGGATGAAGCGTCGATACGTGTCGTGCGCGAACCGCGGATCGCCGGTGGCCTCAGCCAGCCCCCGCACCGCCTCGTCGTTCAGGCCGAGGTTCAGCACGGTGTCCATCATGCCCGGCATGGAGACCGCCGCCCCGGAGCGCACGGACACGAGCAGCGGGTCGCGTCCGTCTCCCAGCCTGCGGCCGACCTTGCGCTCCAGATCGCCGACCGCCTTGCGCAGCTCGCCCGCTACGCCGTCGAGGAAGGGCCCGCCGAGCCGCTGGTACTCCGCGCACGCCCGCGTGGTGATCGTGAACCCGGGGGGCACGGGCAGCCCGATCGTCGTCATCTCGGCCAGTGCGGAGCCCTTGCCTCCCAGGAGGTCGCGCATGTCCGCACCACCTTCCTCGAACGCGTAGATCCACCTCGGCTCGCTCATCCCGCCACTCCTGTGCTCAGTGCGACCACTTCGAGTACCTCCCGGGCCGACTCCTCCACCGCCCTGTGCGTGACGTCGATGACCTCGCATCCGAGAGTCACGAAGACGCGGTTGGCGAACCGGATCTCCTCCGCGATCCGCGACGGGTCGGCGTAGCCCTTGTCGAGCTCCAGGTCGAGGTTGCGCAGGCGCTCCTCGCGGATCTGCCGCAGCTTGTCCGCGCGCACCGTGAGGCCCACGACGCGACCGTGCGGGAGGTGCTGGAGCTCGGCCGGCGGGTCCAACTCCGGCACCAACGGCACGTTGGCGACCTTGAAGCCCTTGCGCGCGAGGTACATCGAGACGGGGGTCTTGGAGCTGCGCGACACGCCGACGAGGACGATGTCCGCGCGCTTCAGGCCGGAGAGGTTCCTGCCGTCGTCGTACTTGACCGCGAACTCGATGGCCTCCACCCGCC
>JBJKSF010000015.1:0-29501 GCA_046704285.1 Longimicrobiales bacterium
ACCTCCGACTACGACAAGGAGAAGCTGCAGGAGCGGCTGGCGAAGCTCGCCGGCGGCGTCGCGGTCATCAACGTCGGTGCGGCCACCGAGAGCCAGATGAAGGAGAGGAAGGCGCTCGTCGAGGACGCGCTGCACGCCACGCGCGCCGCGGTCGAGGAGGGGATCGTGCCCGGAGGCGGCGTCGCGCTCCTGCGCTCGCAGGCCGCGCTCGACAAGCTGAAGCTCCCGCGGGAGGACGAGCAGATCGGCGTCCAGATCCTGCGCCGGGCGCTCGAGCACCCGATCCGTCAGATCGCGAGCAACGCAGGCGTGGAGGGGAGCATCGTGGTCGAGAAGGTTCGCGCCAACAAGAGCGTGAACTTCGGCTACAACGCCCAGACCGACGTCTACGAGGACCTGGTCGAGGCGGGCGTGATCGACCCGACCAAGGTCGTGCGCACCGCGCTGCAGAACGCCGCGTCGATCGCGGGCCTGCTGCTCACCACGGAGTCGGTGGTGGTGGAGAAGCCCGAGGAGGAGAAGGCGCCGGCCATGCCGGGCGGCGGCATGGGCGGCATGTACTGATTCGCGAAACGCGCAGCGCGTCGCGAATCCGCAGAGCGCGAGGCCCGGTCACCTTCGGGTGGCCGGGCCTTCCCATTGACCTCGGCGCGCGCCGGATCTAGCCTTCGGCGAAGCCTTCAACCTGGAGACGCTGCCATGCTCGGGCGGCTGACGACCGACACGACCGGGACGACCACCGCCGGGACCACCGGACGGGGGCCTCGACGCGTCGGCTAGGCTGAAGCGAGACCGAATTCGAGGCGCGGCCCCCGGAGCCCCGGGGACCGCGCCTCTTGCTTGATCCCCGGGACGACGGTGCCGATTCTGCCGTCGAACCCGAACCCACGAGAGCCATGTCCAGCGATCCGATCCACGTCACGCTCCCCGACGGAAGAGTCCTCGACCTCCCGCGCGGCTCCACGGCCGGCGACGTCGCCGCCTCCATCGGGCCCGGCCTGGCACGGGCCGCCCTGGCCGCCGTGGTGGACGAGGCGACGGTGGATCTCATGACGCCTCTGGAGTCCGACGCGCGGGTGAGGATCCTGACCGAGAGGGATCCGGAGGCGCTGGCGGTGCTGCGGCACTCGGCGGCGCACGTCCTGGCGACGGCCGTGCGGGACCTGCGGCCGGGTGCGGGCATCGGCTTCGGGCCCTCCATCGACGAGGGCTTCTACTACGACTTCGACGTGGAAGCCCCGTTCACGCCCGAGGACCTCGAGGCGTTCGAGGCGAAGATGCGCGAGGTCGTGGAGGCGGACTACACGTTCTCTCGCCAGCGCGTCACGAAGGACGAAGCCCGCGCTCTCTTCGCCGACGATCCGCTCAAGCTCGAGCGCCTGGAGGAGCTGGGTGACGACGAGGTCATCACGGTGTACCGCGACGGGCCGTTCCTCGATCTGTGCCGGGGCCCGCACGTGCCCAGCACCGGACGCCTGAAGCACTTCAAGCTGCTGTCGGGGGCCGGAGCGTACTGGCGCGGCGACGAGAAGCGCCAGATGCTCCAGCGCATCTACGGCACTGCCTTCTTCAGGAAGGACGACCTCGAGCAGCACCTCGAGCGTCTGGAGGAGGCCCGCAAGCGCGACCATCGCCGGCTGGGGCGGGAGCTCGACCTCTTCCAGTTCTTCCCGGTCTCCCCGGGCGCCGCGTTCTGGACGCCGCGGGGGACCACGCTCTACAACACGCTGGAGCGGTTCGTGCGGGAGCGGCAGCGCGACGACTTCCTGGAGGTGAAGACGCCGCTGCTGTACACGAAGCGCTTGTGGGAGCAGTCGGGCCACTGGGGCAAGTACCGTGAGAACATGTTCCTGGTGCTCGACAACGAGACCGGAGAGCACGACATCTCGCTCAAGCCGATGAACTGCCCCTCGCATCACCTCTACTATGCGTCGGCCACGCACTCGTACCGGGAGCTGCCCCTCCGCTACACCACGCTCGACGTGCTGCACCGCAACGAGCTGTCGGGCGCCCTTTCGGGGCTCACGCGCGTACGCCAGTTCGCCCAGGACGACTGCCACGTCTACCTGCGCGAGGACCAGATCAGCGACGAGGTGAGGTTCCTCACCGACTTCATCCTCGGCCACTACGACGCGTTCGGCCTCACCTCGAGCCTCAAGTTCGCCACGCGTCCCGAGCAGCGCATCGGCAGCGACGAGCAGTGGGACCATGCGGAGGCCGCGCTCCGGGAGGCGCTCGAGGCCACCGGACGGGACTACGAGGTCGTGCCGGGGGACGGCGCGTTCTACGGGCCCAAGATCGACTTCCACGTCACCGACTCGCTCGGCAGACACTGGCAGCTGGGCACGATCCAGCTGGACTACAACGCCCCCGAGCGCTTCGATCTCGAGTACGTGGGCGAAGACAACACGACCCACCGGCCCGTGGTGATCCACCGGGCGGTGTGCGGATCCTTCGAGCGCTTCATCGCGATCCTGATCGAGCACTACGCGGGGGCGTTCCCGACCTGGCTCGCGCCCGAGCAGGTGCGGGTGATGCCGATCTCGGACCACTGGACGGAGAGCGCCCGCGCGCTCACCGCGATGCTCGCGGAGGCGGGCGTGCGCGCCCGTCTGGAGGAGCGTGAGACGCTCGGCTACCGCATCCGCGCGGCCGAGCAGATGAAGATCCCGTACATGGCCGTGGTGGGCGAGCGCGAGGCCGCGAACGGGACGGTGGCGGTGCGTCGGAGGGGGGCGGGCCAGAAGCAGGAGACCATGGAGCGGAGCGCCTTCGTCGCTCACGTGCGAGAGGAGGTCGCCGCGCGTTCGCTCGCCTGAAGCCGGCGTGGCCGCGGGATCGCCGCCGGGGAGCCCGGCCCCGGGAGACGCGGACGGGACGTCGCCGAGGGAGGGATCTCTCCGGCAGCTTCGCGCGGCGACGCCGGGCATAGGCGCGCGCCTGTTGACGCCCGGACGGGCATCCGCGATCTTGCACCCTCGCCCCGTGTGGGCGAGCAAAGCCCGGAAGCGAGCTGCTGGACCGGTGGCTCCACCTTCAGGACCCCGCGGTGGGGTTCCCGAGAGGGTCGCGAGGGTCGAGAGTCGGGAAGGTCCCGGTGCTTCGCCCTGGTCGCGGCCCGAGACGCGTCTCGGGCTTTTCGTTTGGTGGATGCGGGAACTGCCCTTGAGGGACCCGCACAGTCACTCCAGCGGAGGAAGGTGAGATCAGCGACCGACGGGTTCGCGTCAACGAGCAGATCCGCATCAGCCCGATCCGCTTGATCCAGGACGACGGAGAGCAGATCGGGATCGTCTCGATCGACGAGGCCCGGCAGCGGGCCTCCGAGCGGGGCATGGATCTGGTGGAGGTGGCGCCGGAAGCACGGCCCCCCGTGGTCAAGATGATGGACTACGGGAAGTACAAGTACGAAGCGGCCAGAGCGGCCCGCGAGGCGCGAAAGAAACAGCACACGATCCAGGTCAAGGAAGTGAAGTTCCGGCCGGGGATCGAGGAGCACGACTACGAGTTCAAGCTCCGCCACGCCCACAGGTTCCTGGACGAGGGGAACAAGGTCAAGCTGACGATGATGTTCCGCGGCCGCCAGGTGACCCATCCGGAGCTGGGGCTGGAGGTTCTGTCGAGGGTGACCGAGGATCTCCAGGACGTGGGGAAGGTGGAGTCCCAACCGAGCTTCGAGGGCCGGACGATGTCGATGGTGATGGCTCCGCTGAAGGTCAAGTAGCATCCGGGACGGGCCGGCTGCGGCGCGGCCCGGGCGAGAGAGGGGAGAGGACATGCCCAAGATGAAGACGCACCGGGGTGCGGCGAAGCGCCTCAAGAGGACCGCCACCGGCAAGGTGAAGCGGAACAAGGCGTACAAGAGCCACATCCTCACCAAGAAGACCACGAAGCGGAAGCGGCGCCTGCGTAAGGCGGACCTCATCGCGGGGTCCGACGCCAGGCGTGCGAAGCGCTTGCTCCCCTACGGCGGGTAAGGAGGAAGAGGAATGCCTCGTTCCACATCCGCCCCGGCCCGGAACCGGCGCAAGAAGAAGATCTTCAAGGCCGCCAAGGGCTACTTCGGGGGGCGCAAGAACCTCCTCCGTCCGGCGAAGGACGCGGTGGAGAGGGGTTGGGAACACGCGTACCGGGATCGGAAGAAGAAGAAGCGCAACTTCCGCAAGCTGTGGATCACCCGGATCAACGCCGCGGTGAGGGAGCGGGACATGTCGTACTCCCGTTTCATGAACGGCTTGAAGGAGATCGGGGTGGAGCTGGACCGCAAGGCGCTGGCCGACCTGGCCGTGCGCAGCCCGGAGGCGTTCAACGCCCTGGTGGACCGCGCGCGGGAAGGGCTCGCCTCCAAGGCGGGTTGAGCCCGTGTCGCTCTCCGAGCCGGTCCTAGGGGCCCTTCGGGAGCGGCGGCGCGGGGTCCAGCCGGCCGACGCGGCCGCATGACGGCCGGCTCTCCGGTCGAGGCGCTGCGCGCTCTGGAGCGCGAAGCCCTCGAGGCGGTGAGCGCCGCCGCGGACGAGCACGCCCTGGACGAGGTGCGGGTCTCGTACCTCGGCCGGAAGGAAGGGCGCATCTCGCGCATCCTCCGGGGGCTTCCCGACCTGCCGGCGGACGAGCGTCCCGCGTTGGGGCAGGAGGCGAACCGGGTCAAGCAAGCGGTCCAGGACGCGCTGAATGCGCGGGCCGAGGCCCTGGCGGCTCCGGCGCCGGAGGCGGCCGACGACCTCACGCTTCCCTCCCGGAGACACTGGAAGGGGGGCCTGCACCCGGTCACCCGCGTGGTCGACGAGATCTGGGGGATCTTCCGCGAGCTCGGATTCACGCGCTCCCGCGGCCCGGAAGCCGAGACCGAGTGGTACAACTTCGAGGCGCTCAACACGCCCCTCGACCACCCCGCCGCCGACGAGCAGGACACGCTCTACCTCGTGGACTCGGTGCTCCTGCGCAGCCACACCTCGCCCGTGCAGGCGCGCACGATGGAGACGCACGAGCCCCCGATCCGTGTCATCGCGCCGGGATGGGTCTATCGACGCGACACCTACGACGCCACGCACACGCCCGCCTTCCTGCAGATCGAGGGGCTCGTGGTCGACGAGGGCATCACGTTCGTGGACTTCAAGGCCACGCTGGCCGAGTTCGCCAGGCGCTTCTGGGGCCCGGGCACGCGCGTGCGCTTCCGCCCGTCGTTCTTCCCGTTCACGGAGCCCAGCGCGGAGGTGGACGTGAAGCGCGTCCTGGAGCGGCCGGACGGATCCGTCGCGGAAAGCGACTGGCTGGAGATCATGGGTGCCGGCATGGTCGATCCGGCCGTGCTGACGAACGTGGGCTACGACGCGGAGCGCTACACAGGGTTCGCGTTCGGGATGGGCCCGGCGCGCATCGCCATGCTCAAGTACGGCGTCGACGATCTGCGCACGTTCTTCGAGAACGACGTACGCTTCCTCGCCCAGTTCGCGCGATGAACGCCTCGTACCGCTGGCTGCGGGACCTGGTGCCCGGGCTGGACCTCGACGCCCGTGCGGCGGCCGAGCACCTCGCGCTGCGTGGCGCCCCCGTCGAGGCTCTGGCGTCCGCGGGGGACAAGCTCGGGGACGTGGTCGTGGCCCACGTGCTCACGAGTGGCCCGCACCCGAACGCGGATCGACTGTCCCTGTGCACGGTCGACGCGGGCGCGGGGGTCGTCCAGGTGGTGTGCGGCGCGCCCAACGTGCGGGCGGGCGCGTGGTACCCGTTCGTGCCCGTGGGGGCGACGCTCCCCGGCGACGTGCAGATCCGCAAGGCGAAGATCCGCGGCGCCTACTCCGAGGGCATGCTCTGCTCGGCGCGCGAGCTGGGGCTCGGGACCGATCATGCCGGGCTCCTGGAGATCGAGGGGGACTTCGAGCCCGGAGAGTCGTTCATCGAGGCGCTCGGGCTCGACGACGTGACGCTCGAGGTCGAAGTGACGGCCAACCGTGGCGACCTGCTGAGCCACGTCGGCATCGCTCGCGAGCTCGCCTCGCGCGGCGCCGGCGAGGTGGTGCTGCCCCCCATCCCGGGCGACCCCGACGCCCCGGTGTCGTACGCCGAGGGCGCGCCGGAGGTGCGTGCGGGGACTGTCTCGATCCGCGTCGAGGATCCCGGGCTGTGCGCGCGCTACCTGGGCGCCGTCCTGCGAGGCGTGCGGGTCGGCCCGTCGCCCGCGTGGCTGCAGGCTCGCCTGCGCGGGGCGGGGGCGCGCCCCATCAACAACGTGGTCGACGCGACGAACTACGTGATGCTCGAGCTGGGCCAGCCCTTGCACGCGTTCGACCTCTCGAAGCTCGGCGGATCGTCCGTCGTGGTGCGGCGCGCCGGCGGCTCCGAGAGGCGCTTCACGACGCTGGACGGGGAGGCACGCCCCCTCTCGGCCGACATGCTCATGATCTGCGACGCGCGCCGGCCGGTGGCGATCGCGGGGGTCATGGGCGGGCTCGACTCGGAGGTGGACGCGGCGACCACCGACGTGCTGCTCGAGTGCGCGCTCTTCGATCCGCGCTCCATCCGGGCGACCCGGCGCGCCCTGGGCATGTCCACGGACGCCTCCTACCGGTTCGAGCGGGGCGTCGACCCGGAGGGGATGCGGCTCGCCGTGGAGCGAGCGCTGACGCTCATCCTGGCCACCGCCGGCGGGGCGCTCGACGGACCGGTCCTCGACGTGCACGCCGAGGTGTTCGAGCCCGAGGTGGTGCCCCTGCGCCTGGCGCGCGTCGCGCATGTGCTCGGTGTGCCGATCGGCGCCGACCGCGTGCGCGAGCTCCTGACGCCGTTGGGGTTCCGCGTCGGAGGCGGGTCGGCCGAGACCCTCGACGTCGTCGTGCCCGGGTTCCGGAGCTACGACGTCAAGCGGGAGATCGACCTCATCGAGGAGATCGCGCGTACGCACGGCTACGACCGTTTTCCGTCGCAGCCCGGGGCGTACCGACCGGGGACGGTCCCGGACCACCCGCTGTTCCAGCTCGAGGACGACCTGCGCGGCATGCTCGTGGGAGCGGGGCTCTTCGAGGCGCACACGCCCGCGTTCGTGTCGGAGGCGGAGGGGGACGTGCGGGTGGCCAACCCCCTGAACGCGCAGGAGCCGTGCATGCGGCGCGTGCTCCTGCCCTCGCTGCTGCGCAGGGTCGAGTACAACCTGGCCCGCGGGAACCGGGACGTCCGCCTCTTCGAGCTCGGGACGTCCTTCACCCGGGCGGGCTCGAAGCAGGCCCCGCGGGAGGCGACGCACGTCGTCGTCGCGATGACCGGCGCGCGGGAGCCGCCACACTGGTCGCGGGCCGTCGAGCCGCTCTCGCTCTGGGACCTGAAGGCGGTGCTCGAGCAGGTCGCCGAGCGTGCGTACGGGGCGGGCGCCACGGTGATGCCAGCGGCGGTAGGGCTCGAGCCCTACGCCGAGGCGGGCGCGTTCGTCGTGCGCGACTCCGCCGGCCAGCAGGTCGGAGCGGGAGGCCGGGTCCGATCCGGCGTGCTCGATGCGCCGGTCTGGGCCGGCGACGTCTGGGCCCTGGAGATGACGCTCCCCCCCGGGGGGCACGCGGCGGCGACGCCCGTGCATCGGCCGCTCCCACCCTTCCCGGGAGTGGAGCGCGACCTCGCGCTGGTGACCGCCGACACGCTGCCCGCGGCCTCGGTCCTCGCCACGATCCGCGAGGAGGCGGGCGGGTTGCTGGAGGACGTGGAGCTCTTCGACCTCTATCGGGGGGCGGGCGTTCCGCCCGGGGCTCGCTCGCTCGCGTTCCGCTTGCGTTTCCGCGCTCCCGATCGAACCCTCAAGGACGCGGAGATCGACCGGACGGTGGCAAGGGTGCTCGCCAGGCTGAAGGAGGACCTTGGTGTCGAAGCCAGGGGATGACGCCGAGCAGGCGGAGCGCGCCGCGTTCGAGCAGCTCGAGAAGCTCGTGGGCGAGGCGCTGGAGCGGCTCCGGGATCTCCGGGGCCGCGCGGGCGAGGCGACGAGCCGCGCCGCGGAGCTCGGGGAGCTGGTGAAGCGGTTCACCAAGGACGAGGGAGAGGCGGGCCGACTGCTCACCCGCCTCGGCGACCTGGAGCGCGAGAACGCCGACCTGCGCCGGCGCGTGGAGCAGGGGCGCGACGGTGTCGAGCGCCTCCTGGCCAGGGTCCGATTCCTGGAGGAGCAGCGATGAGCGCCGACAAGACGGCGGTGACCGTGCGCATCGCGGGAGAGGAGCACACGATCCGGGCCAACGCCGAGCCCGAGTATACCCGCAGGTGTGCGCGTCTGGTCGACGACCGCATCCGTGACATCCGCGCCAAGGGCGGCCTGATCGAGGCGCACAAGGCAGCGATTCTCGCGGCCCTGTCCATCGCGGACGAGTATTTCCAGGTGCGTGCCGAGCTCGACCGGAAGCGCAGGGAGGCCGCGTCGCGCGCCACCAGGCTCGCACGTCGCATCGAGGCCGAGCTCGGCAGGCCGGCCGGCGACCTCTAGGCGCCGCCCCGCCCAGGGGCGGCGGCTTGCTTTTCGCGACATCTAAGTCCTATTCTCTCAGCATCATAGAGTGCCCTCTCGCGGACAGAGCCCCGGGAGGGCGTGTCCGTTGCCCACCTTCGGCTTCGTGCCCGAAGCCGTTCTTGGAGTCGATACATGGGATCCCCGCTGGTAGCACTGGCGGCGGCCGTCGTCGGGATCGTGCTGGGCAGCCTCGTGGGCGCGTGGATCGTGCGAGGCCGCGAGAGGCGACGCCGCGAGCTGGAGCGAGCGCAGGCGCAGGACGAGGCCAGCCGCATCCTGAAACGGGCCGAGGACGAGTCGGCGAGCCTCCGCCGGGCCGGCGAGCTGGCGGGTCGCGAGGAGGGCTTCCGCCTCCGGGAAGCGTGGGAGAGGGAGGAGGCGCGTCGGCGGGAGGAGATGGAGCGCTCGGAGCGGCACATGGAGGAGCGCTCCGACGCGCTGGACCGGCAGTTCGAGCGGCTGAGCGCGCGCGAGGCGGAGATCGAGAGCCGGATCGTCGAGTTGGACCGACGCCACGATGCCCTCGTGGAGGCGGCCGAGCGCGTGGCGGCGGACGAGGAGAGCGCCCGGCGCCGGCTCGAGGAGCTCGCGGGCATGTCCGCGCTGGAGGCCAGGCAGAAGCTCGTGGAGGACCTCTACGACGAGGCGCGCGCGGAGGCCGCCAACGCGCTTCGTGAGATCAAGGAGCAGGCGCAGCGAGAAGGGGACCGGGAGGCGAAGAAGATCATCGGCCTGGCGATCCAGCGCATGGCCGCGGAGCACACGGCGGAGACGACGGTGTCGGTGGTGCAGCTCCCGTCGGACGAGATGAAGGGGCGCATCATCGGCCGGGAAGGGCGCAACATCCGCGCGTTCGAGCAGGTCACCGGCGTCGACGTGATCATCGACGACACGCCCGAGGCCGTGGTCCTGTCCGCTTTCGACCCGGTGCGCCGGGAGGCCGCGCGCATCGCGCTGGAACGGCTCATCGAGGACGGGCGCATCCACCCCGGGCGCATCGAGGAGACGGTCGAGAAGGCGAGGGCGGATGTCGAGGCCGGCATGGTGCAGGCTGCCGAGGAGGTGCTCTACGAGCTCGGGATCCACAACGTCCATCCGGAGATCGTGAAGACGCTCGGGCGGCTGCGCTTCCGCACCTCGTACGGGCAGAACCAGCTCCAGCACGCCAAGGAGGTGGCGCTGCTCGCCGGAAACATGGCGGCCGAGATGGGCCTCGACGTCCAGGGCGCCAAGCGCGCGGGTCTCCTGCACGACGTCGGCAAGGGCCTGACCCACGAGCAGGAGGGCACGCACGTCGAGCTCGGCTACCGTCTGTGCAAGAAGCACGACGAGTCCGAGCTCGTGCTCAACGCGATTCGGGCGCACCACGACGAGGAGCCGCACTTCTTCCCCGAGACGTTCCTGGTGTCGGCTGCGGACGCGATCAGCGGGTCCCGGCCCGGCGCGCGCCGCGAGATGTTCGAGGGCTACGTGAAGCGCCTGGAGCGGCTGGAGGAGATCGCCATGGAGTACCCAGGCGTGGAGCGCTGCTTCGCCATCCAGGCGGGTCGCGAGCTGCGGGTCATGGTCGAGCCGGAGAAGGTGGACGACGGGCAGATGGCCCAGATCTCGGAGGCCGTGGCGCGGCGCATCGAGGGAGAGCTCCAGTATCCGGGGCAGATCAAGATCGTGGTGATCCGCGAGACGCGGGCGGTCGACTTCGCGCGCTGAGCGCGGTTACTTTGAGGGCCTGGCCCGCCCGGGCCCCGCATCCCCGTTCCCGACACCTCGCGAGACGACCTGAGCGAATGAGCGCCGAGATCATCTCCGGCCGCGAGATCGCCGGCCAGATCCGGACCGAGCTGAAGACCCGCATCGCGGCGCTGTCCGACGAGCACGGCATCGTGCCCGGACTCGCCACCGTGCTCGTCGGCGACAACGCCGGCTCCCAGATGTACGTGGGCATGAAGAACAAGGCCGCGAAGGAGATGGGCATCCACTCGCGCCAGATCACGCTCGCTGCCGACACGCCGGAGGCCGAGCTGCTCGGCGTCGTCGCCGGGCTGAACGCCGATCCGTCCATCCACGGGATCCTGGTGCAGCTACCGCTGCCCCGGCCCATCGACGAGGGGAGGATCATCGAGGCGATCAGCCCCTCGAAGGACGTCGACGGGTTCCATCCGATCAACGTGGGCAGGCTCGCGACGGGATCCGGCGACTTCTTCGCGCCGTGCACGCCGGCGGGCGTCGTGGAGATGCTCCTGCGCACGGGCCACGATCCCTCGGGCCGGCACGTCGTCGTGGTGGGGCGCTCCAACCTCGTGGGCCGGCCGCTCGCGTCGCTCCTGCTGCGCAAGGCGCACGGAGGCGACGCGACGGTGACGGTCTGTCACTCGCGTACGCCCGACCTGGGTGCCGTCACGCGCCTGGCCGACATCCTGGTCGTCGCCATGGGGCGCCCGGAGATGATCACGGGAGACATGGTGCGCCCCGGCGCCGTCGTGGTCGACGTGGGAAGCAACCGCGTGGACGACCCGACCCGGGAGCGCGGGTACCGCGTGTGCGGAGACGTCCTCTTCGAGGAGGTCCAGGAGGTCGCGTCCGCCATCACGCCGTCTCCCGGGGGCGTGGGCCCGATGACGATCGCGATGCTGCTGGCCAACACGGTCACGTCGGCCGCGCGGGCCGCCGGCGCCTCGTGAGCGTGTGAGCCCTGCGGAGGCGCGGGTCTGGTCGGTCTCGCAGGTCAACCGGGCGGTGCGTGCCCTCCTCGAGGGCAGCGTGGATCCCCTCTGGGTCGGCGGCGAGGTGGCGAACTGGACGCGTGCCCGCTCCGGGCACTGCTACTTCACGCTGAAGGACGAGCAGGCCCAGCTCCGCTGCGTGATGTGGCGCCAGGACGCCCAGGCCCTGCCCACGGACCCGGACGAGGGCATGCAGGTGCGGGCGTTCGGACCGCTCACGCTGTACGAGGCGAGGGGGGAGTACCAGCTCGTCGCCCGCCGTCTGGAGACCGAGGGTGCGGAGGGGCTGTGGCGCTTGGCGTTCGAGAGGCTGCGGCGGAAGCTCGAGGAGGAGGGGCTTCTGGACCCGGCCCGGAAGAGGCCGCTGCCCCGCTACCCGTCGTGCGTGGGCGTCGTGACCTCGGCGACGGGCGCCGCCGTCCACGACGTGCTCACGGTCCTCCGCAGGAGGGCCCCCTGGGTGCGCGTCGTGGTCCGGGGCGTGCGGGTGCAGGGCGAGGGCGCATCGGACGAGATCGCGCGGGGGCTGGAGGCGGTGGCGAGCAGCGGCCTGGCCGACGTCGTCATCGTGGGTCGTGGCGGCGGCTCGCTCGAGGACCTGTGGGCGTTCAACGAGGAGCCGGTGGCGCGGGCGATCGCCGCATGCCCCGTGCCCGTGATCTCCGCGGTCGGTCACGAGGTCGACGTGACGATCTCCGACCTGGTCGCGGACCTGCGCGCTCCCACTCCGTCCGCCGCCGCCGAGGCCGTCGTGCCCGACGGGCGCGTGGTGCTGGAGCAGCTCCGCACCCTGCCCGAGCGCTTGGCGCACGGTCTGCGGGGAGCGCTCGAGCGGCGGAGGGAGAACGTCGCAGAGCGGCGCGGGGGGCTGCGTCGGGCGATGGACGGCAAGCTCGGCCCGCTCCGGCAGACCCTGGACGTCGCCCTGGCCCGGCTCGAGCGCTCGATGCGGCAGGCCGCCGAGCGGCGCCGCCGGGACGTCGGGGCATCGAGCGGTCGGCTGCAGGCCCTCTCGCCCCTCGGGACGCTCGCACGCGGCTATGCGGTGGCCCACACGATCGAGGGGAGGATCCTCGCGCGCGCCGGCGACTTCTCCGCGGGGCTCGCCTTCCTGCTGCGGCTGGCGGACGGGAGTGTGCGCTGCGAAGCTAGAGGACCCGTGGAGGGACCCGGAGGGCCCACGAAGGAGGGCGACGCATGAGCGACGAGACGGCGAGCCCACGCGCAGACGAGGGCGGTGCCGAGGAGGCCGTGACGCTCGAGGCGCGACTGCGCCGCCTCGAGGAGATCCTGGGCCGTCTGGAGGCCGACGAGGTGGACCTCGAGCGCGCGCTGGAGCTCTTCGAGGAGGGCGTACGCCACGTGCGCGAGGCGGAGCGCATCCTGGCGCACACCGAGCTGCGCGTGGACGAGCTTCTCGGAAGCGAGGGGACGCGTCCCTTCCAGGAGGACGAGGGTTGAGCGAGCAGGGCCCCTTCGACCTCGCGGCGTATCTGGCGGGGGAGCGTGAGCGTGTGGAGCTCGCGCTCGGGCGCGCCGTGGATCGCCTGGGGCCGGAGTTGTCCGGGGACGTCGCGCGCGCGGTGGGCCACGGGGTGCTGGGAGGAGGAAAGCGGCTGCGCCCGATCCTGTGCACGACGGCGTACCGTGCGTGCACGGGAGACGGTGCCCGTAGAGAGAGCGAGGCCCTCTACGACCTGGCGGCGTCGATCGAGCTCGTGCACGCGTACTCGCTGATGCACGACGACCTTCCCTGCATGGACGACGCCGAGCTGCGCCGCGGCAGTCCCACGACGCACCGACTGCATGGTGAG
Source organism: Longimicrobiales bacterium (assembly GCA_046704285.1). Taxonomy (GTDB): domain Bacteria; phylum Gemmatimonadota; class Gemmatimonadetes; order Longimicrobiales; family Gaopeijiaceae; genus SZUA-318. Next base: position 13,023 of record JBJKSF010000015.1, read on the forward strand.
GAGGCGACCATGCGCGCCGGCCTGGCTCTCATCCCGGCGGCGGCCACGCTCGCGTGGGATGCGCTCGGGTGCCTGGAGTGCCCTCCCCGGAGAGCCGTCGAGGTGGTGGGCGCGCTTCTGCGCGCCGCCGGGGCCGGCGGGATGGTGGGTGGCCAGTGGTTGGACCTCGAGGGGGAGGACAGGACGCTGAGCGCCGAGGAGACGGACGATCTCCACGGGCGCAAGACGGGCGCCCTGCTCGCCGCGTCGCTGTGGATGGGCGCGGCGGCCGCCGGCGCGGAGCCGAGGGCCATCGAGGGTCTCGTACGGTACGGCCGCGCGATCGGCCTGGCGTTCCAGATCGTCGACGACATCCTGGACGCGACCCAGTCGGCCGCAGTCCTCGGTAAGAACCCCAGCGACGCCGCGCTCGGGAAGTCCACCTACGTGGCCCTCTACGGGCTCGACGGGGCGAGGGAGAGGGCGCAGGCCCGCAGGTCCGATGCGCTCGAGGCGCTGGCAGGAGCCGGCGTGTCGACGACGGAGCTCGCGGCCCTCGCCGACTACGTCGTGGAGCGGCCCAGCTGACGATGCGCGCCGCCTCTCCCTATCTTTGACAGTTCGATGACACGACCCTGACAAGGAGCGGATCAGTGTCGTTGCTGGATCGAGTTCGACTTCCGGCCGATGTGCGCACGCTCAAGCGCGCGGAGCTCCGCCGCCTGGTGGACGAGCTCCGCGAGCGCCACATCGACGTGGTCTCTCAGAAGGGCGGGCACTTCGGGGCGAGCCTCGGGGTCGCCGAGCTCACCGTGGCGCTGCACTACGTCTTCGACACCCCGAACGACCAGCTCGTCTGGGACACGGGACATCAGGCCTACATCCACAAGATCCTCACGGGCCGCAACGACCGGCTTCCGACGATCCGCCAGATGGGGGGGCTGGCGCCGTTCTGCCGGCGCGACGAGTCGGAGTACGACGCGTTCGGGGCGGGACACGCGGCCACCTCCATCTCGTCGGCGTGGGGCATCGCCACGGGCCGTGACCTCATGGGCGAGAAGTTCAAGGTCGTCGCGGTCATCGGGGACGGTGCGATGGGGTGCGGGCTCGCCTACGAGGCGCTCAACAACGCCGGGCACACCAAGCGCGATTTCATCGTCGTGCTCAACGACAACGAGATGTCGATCGCGCCGGCGGTCGGAGCCATGAGCAAGTACCTCACCGGGATGATCACCAACCCGGCGTACAACATGGTCCGCGACCTCGTGAAGGAGGTCCTGCACCGGGCGCCGACGAGCATCGGCGGCGCGATGCAGGAGGCGGCCGGCCGCCTCCAGGAGAGCATGAAGCATCTCCTCACGCCGGGGCTCATCTTCGAGCAGCTGGGCTTCCGCTACGTCGGGCCCGTGGACGGCCACGACCTCGACACGCTGATCGACACGCTGTCGCGCGTGAAGGGGATGGGCGGTCCGATCCTGGTCCACGTGCTCACGCAGAAGGGCAAGGGGTTCACGCACGCCGAGAGCGATCCGTGGACCTGGCACGCGTCGGGTCCGTTCGACAAGGTCACAGGCAAGGAGACGCGCAAGAGCGGCGGCCTGCCACGCTACCAGAAGGTGTTCGGGCGCGGGCTCGTGGAGCTGGCCGCCACCGACCCCCGCGTGGTGGCCATCACCGCGGCGATGCCGGACGGCACGAGCACGGACGTCTTCCAGAAGACCTATCCCGACCGCTTCTTCGACGTCGGCATCGCGGAAGGGCACGGAGTGACGTTCGCGGCCGGGCTGACGACGCGCGGGGTGCGGCCTGTCGTGGCGATCTATTCCACCTTCCTGCAGCGGGCCTTCGACAGCATCGTGCACGACGTGGCGCTGCAGCGCCTGCCCGTCGTCTTCGGGATGGACCGGGGGGGCATCGCGGGCGAGGACGGCCCCACGCACCACGGCGTGTTGGATATCGCCTACATGCTCGCGGTGCCGGGCATGACGGTCACCGCCCCGAAGGACGGCGCGGAGCTCCTCGCCCTGCTGCGTGCGGCGGTCGGACAGCAGGAGGGACCGTGGAGCATCCGCTGGCCGCGGGACGCGGTCCCGGCCGAGGTGCCGCCGCTCGCCGAGATCCCGGAGATCGAGCCGGGCACGTGGGAGATCCTGCGCAACGGGGGCGACGCGGCGATCCTGGCCGTGGGAACCATGGTGGCGTCTTCGATGCAGGCCGCCGAGGCGCTCGCGGCGGACGGGATCCGGTGCACGGTCGTCAACTGCCGGTTCCTCAAGCCATACGACCGGCGGGTCTTCGAGGAGATGGCGCGCAGCCATCCGGTGATGCTCACCGTGGAGGAGGGGCAGGTCTCGAACGGGTTCGGCGCGTTCCTCGCGCGGGAGGCCGACGGCCTCGGCCTGGAGCGACGGCCCCGGATGGCGGCCATGGGCATTCCGGACCATTTCATCGAGCACGGGGCCCGGAAGCTGCTGCTCGCAGGCCTGGGGCTCGACGCCGACGGGATCTCCGCCCGGGTACGCGCGCTCGTGGAAAGCCACGCGTCCGTGGAGTCGCCGTGAGCCGGGGCGCGGGTCGGGAGGCGATCTCCGGGCCCGTGCGCAGGATCGGCGCCGTGCTGCGGCGTCGCAAACCGGAATTGCCCGGCGTCGTCGCGCGGTTGGACAGGTTCTGCCGCGGCCGCGGAGTGGAGCTCTGCTTCGAGAAGAAGGATCTGCCGCTCGCGCCGCCCGGTGCGCGGTCGCTCGACCTGGACGCGGAGCCGGTCGACCTGCTGGTGGCGCTCGGAGGTGACGGGACCCTGCTGCGTGCGGTCCACCTGGTCGCGGGCAGGGACGTGCCGGTCCTGGGGATCAACCTCGGCCAACTGGGCTTTCTGACCAGCACGGCCGAAGCGGACATGGAGGTCGGGCTCGCGCAGGTCCTGGACGGCGAGGCCGGGACGGAGCGGCGCCAGACCCTCGCAGCCGAGGTGCTGGCGTCGGACGGAGCCAAGGTCGGTGCGTTCTTCGCCCTCAACGACCTCGTGATCCACACCCGGGGAGCGGCGCAGGTCACGCCGCTGGAGCTCAGCGTGGGGTCGGACGAGCGCCGGGAGGAGATCGGGAGCTTCTCGGCCGACGGCGTGATCCTCGCGAGCCCCACGGGCTCGACTGCCTATTCGCTGTCGGCGGGCGGTCCGATCATCGTCCCGGCGATGGACTGCATCGTGGTGACCGCCATCTGCCCGCACTCGCTCTCCGTGCGTCCCCTGGTGGTCCCGGCCGGAGAGCCGATCCGCGTGCGCGCGCTCGACCCGGAGCACGAGCTGCATCTCACGGTGGACGGCCAGGCGGCCCACAAGCTCGAGCCCGGCGAAGTCGTGGTCGTGTCCCGCGGCGCGCACGACGTGGCGCTGGTCCACCTGAAGGGCCAGACTTTCTTCCGGACCATGCGCCGGAAGCTGAACTGGGCGGCGCGACCGACGGAGCGCGCCTGAGCGCGGGTGCCCCTTCGACCATTGAAGGGGCCCGCCCGCACGCTCTACTTTGTGTTTCATGCTCGTCGAACTCCGCATCCGCGACTACGCCGTCGTCGAGGACGTCCGCCTGAGCCCGGGGCCGGGCCTCAACGTCCTCACGGGCGAGACGGGCGCCGGAAAATCCATCGTCGTGGACGCCCTTTCGCTCCTGCTCGGCGGACGCGCGTCGTCCGCGGTGGTGCGCGCGGGCGCGGAGCGCGCGACGGTGGAGGCCGTCTTCGACGTCTCTTCACGATCCGACTTGTCCGCCCGGGTGGAGGAAATGGGCTTCCGCACGGAGGAGGGCCTGCTGATCCTGCGCCGCGAGGTGGCCGCGGAGGGACGTAACCGGGCGTGGGTGAACGGCTCTCCGACCACCGTCGGGGTGCTGCGGGAGTTGGGGGGCGCTCTGGTGGACATCCATGGACAGCACGAGCACCAGACGCTCCTGCGGGCCGCCGAGCAGCGCTCGATCCTCGACGCGTACGGAGGGGCGGGGGACCGGGCGACCCTCGTGCGCACCCTGTACGAAGAGGCACGCGCGCTCGAGGAGGAGCGGGAGCGTCGCGAACAGCGGGTCCGGGAGATCGAAGCGAGGGCGGACTTCCTGCGCTTCCAACTCGACGAGATCGAGGGGGCCAGGCTCTCCGCCGGAGAGGACGAGGCGCTCGAAGCGGAGGCGAGGCGCCTGGAGCACGGCGAGGAGCTCGTGGAGGGTGCGGGCGCGGCGTACGAGGTGCTCTACGCTGGCGAGGGCTCGGTGGCGGACCGCGTCGCCGAGGCCCGCACGCTGCTCGCGCGCCTCGCGCGCTTCGACCCCGAGCCCCTCGCGGAGCCGGCACGCCTGCTGGAGGAGGTATTCCACGGGGTCAACGAGGTCGGGCGACGGTTGGGCGACTATGCGAGCTCGCTCGAGCACGATCCCGCGCGGCTGGAGGAGGTGCGTGCGCGCCTGGACCGGATCTTCCGGCTCAAGCGGAAGTACGGTCCGGATCTCCCGGACGTGCTGGAGACGGGACGGCGGGTGCGGGCGGAGCTGGAGGAGCTCCAGGAGGCGGATCACGAGCTGGGCGCGCTCGAGGAGCGTGTCGAGGCGACGCGGGCCGGGCTCGCCGAGGCGGCCACGGAGCTGGGCCGGGCGCGGAGGGGTGCAGCGGAGAAGCTGGCCGGGGCGGTGATGGAGGTCTTGCCGGAGCTCGGCCTGCCGGGCGCCGGCTTCGAGGTCCGCCTGCCGCCCCTGGAGCGCATCGGGGCCTACGGAGCGGAAGGGGTGGAGCTTCTCGTGGCCCCGAATCCGGGCTTCGAGCCGATGGGCCTGGCCAGGATCGCGAGCGGGGGAGAGCTGTCACGGATCATGTTGGCCCTCAAGGCGATCCTCGCCGAGGTGGATCGCTTGCCGGTGCTCGTCTTCGACGAGATCGACGCGGGCATCGGGGGTACCGTGGCCACCGCGGTCGCCGAGAAGCTCGCCGACGTGGCGCGACGCCATCAGGTCTTCGTGGTCACGCACCTGGCGCAACTCGCGGTGAGGGCCCGCAGTCACTTCCTGGTCGAGAAGGAGCCCTCGGGCGGGGCCGCGGCCACCCGCGTGCAGGCGCTCGCCGGCGAGCGCAGAGTCGAGGAGATCGCCCGCATGCTGGGCGGCGATCCCGAATCCGCCGCCTCGCGCGAGCACGCCCGCGAGCTGCTCGACATCGCGTAGCGGTAGTGCGGGCACGCCCCGGAGCGCCGGCGTCGCACCGGACCGCGTCGGGGCAAGTCCCTCAGGAGCCTCCCCAGAGCCTCGCGTAGACGTGCGCGGCGAGCTGGAACTCCTGGATCCTGGGCGCCCGCCCCCCGCTTCCTCCGATGGCCTGGATGAACCGCGCGTCGAGCTCGGTCGGAAGCCAGGTCCGTCCGGCGCGCGCCGCCTGGAGCGTCGAGTACGTGAGGCCGAAGCCCACCGTACGGAGGCTCATCGCGGTCTCGCGGTCGAGGACCGAGACGTCCAGCGTGGAGTCGCCTCCCTGCGAGGTCGGCACGGCGGTGTAGTGGTCCGCCGCCTTCGCGTATGCGTCGTAATCCAAGGTCAGCGAGAGCCCCTGGGTGAGGTACCAGCGGGGCGAGACCTCCACGTTGAGGTAGGTCCCGGGAGACCATCGCACCGGCTCCACCGAGGAGTAGGGCGCGAGGAGCGTCCCGGGTGGGGCCACGCGCCGGAGCTGAACGCCGCTTCGCGGAGCGCCGTACTGCGCGGCCGAGCGGACCTCGAAGTGGCGCCCGAACCGTAGCGAGCCGTAGACTCGCGCCTCCAGGGTCGTCAGCCCGTCGCCGCTGCCCACGTCGTAGAGGACGCTGGGATTCGGAGCGTGTCCGGTGCCCAGCCGCACCAGGCCGCCTCCGGCCAGCTCCCAGGCGACGAGCGGCTGGCTGGCCCCGGAGTCCCGCACCTCTCCGTGCAGGAGGCGGGCCATCGCCGACACCTCGATGTCGCCGAGCTGCCAGAGGCCGTCGACGGTCTGGAGCGGGGAGGTCAGGATTCCCGCGGACGCGTTGGCCGGAAGCTGGTTGAAGGTCGCGGAGTCGAGTCGTTGGGACGAGAAGACGAAGGGGACCTGGACCGGCGCGAGGCCCGCCCCCGCGAGGTCCTGGTTCAAGGACGAGAGCGCGTTGGTGAGCGCCGTGGCCGCGAGCGAGCCCTGGAGCGGAAAGAACGGCGACGCGTAGTAGGCGCTGTGCGCTTGCTCCGCGAACGAGCTCACGCGCTGGGCGAGCGCCGTCGCGCTGGTGCACGCGGACGTACCCGGGCTCCCCGAGCACACGCTGGTCGCCCGGCTCCGGGCCGCCGCCGCCGCGCCCGTGAGCCCGGAGAGGAGGCTCGCCACGCCGGCGTTGCCGATGGGGCTCAAGCCGATGTTGCCGTCCACGGTGTCCGAGCGGAAGTAGACGTCGATGGGCGTCTGGTTCCGGACGAAGGGGACCGTGAACCCCACCGTGAGCCAGTCGAAGACCCCCAATCGGGCCCCCAACTCCACGCGGTCGACGGCCTCGGAGACACGGGCGGCCACGGGCCCGAGGATCGACGGGAACCCCGTGGCCGAGCCGGTCAGTCCGCGGAGGTCCTGTTCGAGGGTCGAGACTCCCGGAAAGAGGGACGCGGCGTTGGCGCTCGTCAGCTCGGCTCCGAGCGGCTGGAGCCCCTGGGGACCGTACCAGGCGCTCCAGGTCGTGTAGCTGGGCAGGACGTTCAGGCCGAGGGTGCCGCTGGGCAGGATGGGATCGACGAGCGACTGCGCGCGAAGCGGCCCCGCCGCGAGCAGCGTCAGGAGTAGGCCCGGCCCGAGGGAGCGGACGAAGCCCACGGGCACCTGGAAGACGCGGCGCCCCGGAGGGGCCGAGGCTCGTTGGTGGCAGGCCGCTCGAAGCATGTCCGCAGCTCGGGTTCGATGGCAGGGAAGGGGGCCAGGATCGCAGTCCCCACGCAGGGTCGCCGTGGCCCGCTCAGGCGCGAAACATAAGGGGAGCGGGCACTCGGAGGAACGCGCGCGCCGGCTCCGGCGTCGACTTGACCCTCCGTGGGCATCCGCCTAGCTTCGTACCGGTCTCCACATGCGGGAATAGCTCAGTTGGTAGAGCACAACCTTGCCAAGGTTGGGGTCGCCGGTTCGAGTCCGGTTTCCCGCTCTGACTGAAGGGGGGGCGACACATCGGCTCGCCGGTGCTGTTGGCTCCCCTTCGTCTTGGGGGGTGGCTCGTCGTGGGTGCGGGCAGGCAAGGCGGAGGCGCACAGCGCCGACGCTCCGTCACCCGAGGGCACGCTCTCGCGCTCGTGGACCGAGCGCCCAAGGCGCCGTAGCCAAGTTGGTAAGGCAGAGGACTGCAAATCCTCGATCCCCGGTTCGAATCCGGGCGGCGCCTCTAGGTTTTTCGGGGACACACCCCCGATTTGGCAACGTGTTTGGCAACGACAGGCGCGAAAAACGGCCCCCTCAGCTTCGAGGGGGCCGCCGTATTTCCGGGGGATCCGTCGCCGGCTACGCCTTCTTCTCCGCCTCCCCACGCAGTGCCCGGATGAGCGTCACGGCGGCCTCGCGCACATCGGGGTCCTCGCTCTCGAGGAGTGCCGCCAGTTGCTCCGGCGACACGGTCGCGTGGGTTTCCTCTACGAGAGAGCGCAGGTCTTCCACGGCCAGGTGCAGGTAGCCCTGGGTGGTCTTGATGTCCGCATGGCCGGCGAACACCCGGATCTTCTCCAGGGGGTGGCCGTCAGCGGCGAGACGGGTGAGGCGACGGTGGCGCAGGTCGTGCTGGTGCATCTTGCCGTCGATGCCGGCCCGTTTCTTGGCGGCGGCGAAAGCCTTGCTCAGGCTCGTGATCCGGTCGCCGGGTCGAGCGTGGGGCACGCCTCGCGTGTGATGGAACACCCAGGGGCTGCGCTTCCCGGCGTAGAGCATCAGCCGAAATGCCGCCTCGTGCTCTCGGAGACGGCTGTAGAGCCGCTCACTCAGCGGCAGCTCGCGGCCCTTCCGCCCCTTCGTACGGTGCCCGGCATCCGGGTCATCCCACAGCGTGATCGTCCGTCTCTCCCAGTCCACGTCCTCCCAGCGGAGCCACAGCACCTCGGAGCCGCAGCGCCCCGCGGTCTCATCGAGGCAGCACACGTACAGCTGCCGCATCGGCCCTCGCATCTCGTCCTCGAGCCGGCTGATCTGGTCATCGGTGGCGAGCACGGGTTGGCGCTTCCGCACGGACACCGAGTCGGTGTCGTCGACGGGGTTCCCGTCCACGATCTCGAGCTTCTTGGCACGCTTGAGCACGTTGCGGAGCAGGAACCGCTCCTTCTGCATCGTGCGGGCGCTGGGCGTCGCTGGCAGCGGCAGACCCTTCCGGTCGAACTCGACAGTGCCACGCCAGTCCAGGAACAAGGTGCACTGAGCCAACCTAAAATCCCTGACGAGCGGGTCATGTCCCAGTCTGTGGGTGAGGTACCACCTCACGCGACGGGCGAAGCCCTCGTATTGCGTTCGGGTGGCGGTGTCCTTCTTGCCGACGACGTTCCGCTCCCAGTCGTCCAGCAGGTCGCTCATCGTCCAGTCCACCGGGACCCCGCGGGCCTTCCTGTCCGCCGCGCCGGTGAGCTCCGCGTACCAGGTGGTGATGGCGTCAGCCGCCTCCCCCTTCGTCTTGGCCTCGACGGTACGGGTGCGCCTTTCCCCGTTCACCGAGACGATGAGCTGCCATGTGGCGCCACGCTTCCGGATGTGGCCGGGGTAGGTCAGCTTCGCCATCAGGCGATCTTCCGGTTGTTGTTGTGTTTCTGGTCGAATTTGCGGATGGCGTGAGAGCCGGGCACGACGATGCGCTCCCGCTCGAACCACCAATCCCTCACCTCGCCCACGACGAACACGTGGCTACCTCCGACTCCTTCCCGGTGTGGCATACGGTCCTCGGCAGGGCAGCTGGCGCCGGTGTAGCGGTACACCCAGGCGTTTTCCTTGTCGAGCCCGGCTTTGAGCTGCTTCATGCCGATGCGCACGTTGGGGTCGCAGGTCCAGAACAGGATGGACCAATCAGGCTCAGCCGGCGCCGGAGGCGGCGCGGGTAGCTTGATGTTCTCGATGGCGGCGGTCACAGCGTGCATGACCCGCTCCGCAATCATCTCTTCCAGGCCCATCGGGGCAGTGCTCGACTTGCTCATGTACCGGACGGTAGAGGACTTCGGAGCCGGCTGAGAACCCCCCTCCAACTCCGATTTCCTCCACCCTACTCGGTCTGTGTCGAAACCCATGCATCGCGCATAGCCGAGCCGGGCCGCGCGAGCGACCGCTATCGAAATCCACGCACCGCGAGAGGCATCCGCAGGAGCCTCTGCGGGGCCTCTGATGGCATTGGCTCGCCAGATGGAGCCTAATCGGCTGGCCAGCGTGGTCCGGAGGCACGTCCAGTCTGGCGCTGGCCAATGCCGTAGCCATGCAGCGCACGGCCCGACATGGACCGCGAACAGACATGTGGACATTCTCGGCCTCGCTGACCAACCTGTTTCACATGCCAGGAATAGAGACCCCTGAGGTACGGCAGACCCTGCGGCGGCTCCTCCGCTCGCCGGGACTCGTCGCGGTCGTCGTCGTCTCGCTGACCATCGGGATCACGTCGGTCGCGACCTTGCTCGGGGTGCTCGATGGCCTGTTCCTGCGCGTACCGGCCGGCATACGGCATGCGCAAGGGGTGGTGGCCGTCGGCAATTGGGCTCCGCGACAGCCACTGTCGACCTACCCGGACTTCCTGGCCTACCGCGAGCGGTCGCGGGCCTTCGAGTCGCTGGCCGCGTTCGCGATCCGCCCCTACAGCGTCCGCGTCGGCGGCGGCGAGGTCGTGGCAGCTCGCAGCTTGCTCACAACGGCATCCCTACCCACGGTCCTCGGCTCCGGGCCGACCGTAGGACGCTGGTTCACCCACGGAGAGGACAGCCCGGGAGCGGCGGGAGTCGCGCTCGTACGCCGTTCGTTCCTGGGACGGACAGGCGCCCGCAGCGCAGGTACGGGGTCGGCGCACAGCGCGCTGGGAACGATCCTCCACATCGGAGACCACGCCTACACCGTCATCGGCGTCCTTCCCGACGACTATACGGCCCCGGACCTCTCGCCCGTGGACATCGTCCTCCCGGTTGCGAATGCGCCGTGGCTGGGTGGTCCGCAGGCCCTGTCCAGCCGCAACTATCTCTGGCTCAACCTGATCGGGCGGCTGCGACCCGGGGTGACAGCCGCCCGCGCGAGCATCGACGTCACGGCCATCTACCGGCGTGAGAACGTGGGAGCACGCGGGCAGGACGAGGCGGAGCTTTCGCGCACGGTCGTGCCGGTGCAGTCCTTCCTGGAGGCGCGCCACGCCCCCGGCACGCCGGGCACCTCCGTCTCGATCTGGCTGACGTTGCTCGCCGTGGCTCTGCTCCTCGTCGCGTGCGCCAACGTGGCCGGTCTCTTCCTCGCCCGGGGGATTCGGAGCCGACACGACGCTGCACTTCGCTCGGCTCTCGGCGCGAGCCGCATGCGGCTGGTCGCGAGTGTCGCGCTCGAGGTGGGCCTGCTCACGGCCGTGGCGGGCGGAGCCGCGCTGATCCTGGCGCACTGGGCGGGTGCGCTCCTCTCGAGAGCGCTCTTCACCGGCAGCCTGGCGGCGCCTCCGCTGGACGCCCGCACCCTGGTCATCCTGGCGACGACGACGCTCCTGACCTGGATCCTCTCGGCCGGCGTCGCCGTGATACCGGTGTTGCACACCGATATCCACAGCGAGTTGGCGGGCGGTCCAGCCACCGCACCTCACGAGCACCGTCGCACGCTGCGCACCACCGTCGCGATCCAGTCGGCGCTGGCGATCGTGTTGGTAGCCGAAGCGACGCTGTTCACCCTGAGCCTGCGAAATGCCCTTCGCGTGAACCTCGGCATCGACTTGCGGAATCTGGTCCTGGTCGAGGCGAACCTGCGGGTGGCCGGTCTTGGGGGGTCGCAGGCTGCGCTTGCCGTCCACCGGCTCGTCGAGCGGGTCGCGGCGGTGCCGGGCGTCATCGGCGTGGGGATGACCGACAATGCAGCGCTGCCCAGGTTTCTGACCTACAGCGTCGTGCCTGGGGACGGCGGAAGCACGCCGCACTCGCTGATCATCCCCTTCAATGCTGTGACGCCCGGGTACTTGCAGGCTCTCGGGGTGCGGCTGCTCGTGGGCCGACGCTTCGATGCCGCCGACGTGGAAGCCAATCACGAGGTCGCGCTCGTGAGCGAGGCGTTGGCCAAGCGCCTGTGGCCGACGGGAACCGCGATGGGGCACTGTGTCCACATCGGAGATGCGAGCGCGCCGTGCGCCCGGGTCGTGGGCGTCGTGAGCAATCGCAGAGCGAGCCCCTACGCCCGCGTGGGCGCGAGCGACGTCTACGTCCCCTTGGGCTCCACGATCGTGCCGCCGACGATTGCGGCTATCTCTCCGGGCCGGCAGCTCGCCGTGCGGGTCGCGGGCAACCCGGGCCGGGTGGAGGCGGCCGTCCGGGCCGCCGTCACCGAGGCCGTCCCGCAGCTCACGCTGGTCCAGGTGAGGACGGGCGATCAGTATGTCGGGCCGGAGTTCCGTGCCTGGCGCCTGGGCGCCACCATGGTCGGTATCTTCGCAGTCCTGGCCCTCGCGCTCGCTGCTGTGGGAGTGCTGGCGGTCGCCTCTCACGACGTCGCGCAGAGGAAGTACGAGCTCGCGATCCGACGGGCGCTCGGCGCGGCCGCCACGGACATCACGCGGCTGATCCTGACCGAGTCACTGGTGACCGCTCTCGTCGGTCTTCTCATGGGCACGGGCCTGGCAATCGTCGCCGCGCACTTCACGCGCTCCCTGGCGTTCGGGACCACGGCGGCCGATCCGCGGCTGTACATGGTCGCCGCCGTGCTCCTGTTCGCTGCAACGACCGTCGCGTCGGTCCCACCTCTTGTGCGCGCTGCCACCGTGGATCCCGCCACGGTGCTCCGCGATGGGTGAGGACGGCTCTGGGCGACGCAGACCTGTTGGGAACTGCGAGTAGGCATGAGGAGCCAAGTGAGGGGAAACGAGCGACCTTTCGCCGCCTACTCCGCCCGCATGGCCACCAGCGGGTCCACGCGGCTAGCGCGCCGCGCCGGCCACCAGCTCCCGGTCACCTCGGCGGGGTCTTGGAACACCACATGGTGCGCCTCGAACCCGTGCTCGTGGCCGACGCGCACGAGCACGGGCGAGAGGCACTCGTCAATGAGCAGGCGCAGCGCCACCCGGACGACCCCAGCGAATCATCGCTCGCCCCGGAGCTTGTCGGCCTGCAGCACCCGGCGCGGCCTACGCTCGCGCCACGGCGCTGTGCGCGGTCGGCCGCGGCGGGGGTTGAGCGAGGCGTAGAGGAGCGCATCCGCCAGGAGGTCTTCATCGAGAGCCGGGTAGTCCTCGAGGATGCGGTCGCGGGTCGCCCCGGCCTTCTCGAGGTCTGCGAGCATGTAGACCGGGATGCGCGTCCCCCGAACCACCGGCTCTCCGGCTCGAACCTCCGGGTCGACCGTCACGGCGGCGCGGGCACGCCGAAGGAGCGCCATGCGCTCGCGCACCGTGCGGGCCGCCTCTCTCGTCGACACGGCGAGCGATCCGAACTCCAATGGAGACCGTACCGACTCCCCGCTGCGAAGTGCGCTGTACACCTTTCGGCGGGCCTTGGCCGTGAGGAGCTCGCCGACCTCGGCGCGGATGCGCAGGTAGACGACCGCGGCTTCGTCGAGCGCGCGCGTTCCCCCGCCCGCCGGAACCGCCTTCACCTCGCCGCGGTCGATCGCCTGCTCGACGGTCTTGCGCGGAAGCTCGGCCACAAACGCCGCCTCCGTGGGCGATACGCGCGTGGTGTTCTTCCTGCCACCCCGCCGTGTCCGCTTCGCTTGTGTCGTCATAATGAACCCTCCTGTTGAGGATACATTATAACGGCCGGCGCGACCAGGCTCAAGCGGCGCCTCCCCTCACCAGATCCGTACGTGCTCCCCGGCGGCACCTCATCTTGGGTCTACAGTAGTCCGAGAGTTCTCGGCCTCGTCGTGGCACATCATTCCTCCCGAAGAGCTTCCACTGGGTCGACACGGGTAGCCCTGCGCGCCGGGATCCAGCAGGCCAAGGCCGCAACGAGCGCCAGAAACGCGGCCCCTCCGAGATAGGATGCAGGGTCGAGCGGCCCGACGCCGGACAACTGACTCTGGAGCACGTCCGACAACACGTACGCGCCGCCGAGGCCCAGGAGCGTGCCGGTGCCGATGATTACGATCCCCGACCGGAAGACCAGCTCTACAATGCGCGACGCCTCGGCTCCAAGCGCGATGCGGATGCCGAACTCCCGCCGCCGTCCCGCGACGATGAACGCGATGATCCCATAGAGCCCGACGGCGGACAGCGCGGCGGCAAGCACGGCCAACATGACCAGGAGGTGGCTGAGGACGACATCGGTGGCGTGGAACCTGCCGACCGTAGCGAGCGACTCCGCCTCCGGCGGTGGCTCCGCGGGCAGGATGCCCGCTACCGCGCTCCGTACGAGCGCGGTCACCGGCGGCTCAGAGCGTGCCGTGCGGACCAAGAGTGTGAACGATGGCAACCCCTGCGGCCCGGCGGCATTCCATATGGAATATGTGACGAACGCGGTCGCCACGGGCTGGGGCGGGACGGAAGGCGAGCGGACGTCGTCCACGACGCCTATCACCTGGACGAGAGTGGTGAGGTCGAGCATGTAGACAGTCTACAGCGATGAGGTGGAGGCTGTCTACTGCTTTGAGGGTTCAGGATGCCAGAAGGCCCGGAAGCCCCTGGCTTCTCTTGGACATCAGCGGCGCGGGCCGGGGCCGAGACCGCGGCTTTGCCACGGCACGCGGCCGGGCTCTCCGCTGCCGCGCTCCCACGTCGCTCTGCGTGTGTCGCGAGTTGGATCCTCGACTTACTTTTTCGGAGACGGTCGGAGCAGGCGACAAGGAGGCGCGCATGAATACGACCGAGCATGATCGGGTGGGTAGGATCGCGCGGCGGGTGCTTCTTCCGGCGGGCCTGACGTTCATGACGGGTTGCCTGGCGATCCCGCTGGGCCGCAGCCAGGGCTCGCCGGCGGTGGGGCCCGGCTCGCCCCCAGGGGCGCCGAGCTCACCGGCGCTGGGACCCAGCTCGACGGCGCAGGGGAACGACTCGCCGACACTGCAGCACAAGAAGGTCGCTCAAAAGGAGGAGCCGAATATCCTCATTGCCGCGGACCAGACGCGGTGCGAGGTGGATCGCACGAAGTTCGAGTCGGTGAAGCAGGGTGATGCCGTGTGGTGCGTGTGGAGGCAGTAGGCCGGGTGTCGGCGCCTTACTTGTGGGTGGCGGAACGCTACTTCGGGGCGCCGGGGGCGCGGCCCTGGATGGACCGCGTCTTCACGTAGCATCTGGGTTTCGCTCGATTTCAAACCCTGGATAGAGGAATGCGCCTCGGGCAGCCTCGCAGTCTTCCTCTGTCCCATCAGCTCCCAGGACCTCAGCGCACCAATGGGCCTGAATGACAGCCTTCATTTCATCTATCACACCATTCGCGTCATCGACTTCAAGTCCAAAGCGGGGTGCCTCTGACAGCAAGTTCTCCCGGCTCGCCAGCCGTCCGAGCGCGCCGGCCACCATGGCCAAATCCCGATGCTCCAGGCTCCGAGAGCTGGATGGAGTCAGGTCGTAGGCAGGACTGAGCCTCCAGACCTCCCCGGTGGCCAGCATCGCATGGTTCCGAGGGTGGTCATCCGTGTTCGAGATTAGGGCACTGAAGACAATCCTCCGAAACAACTCCCGTTTGTCGCTAGAGGGGTCTTCTGACCACCGCTGAATCTCATCGGCGAAGGCCAAGTAGGACCAACCCGACCTCTCGGTCACACTGTCGTCCAGGCCTAGAACGGTGAGGGCACTCAGCATCCTGTGGTGAAGTTCCCCACCCTCGAACGGCTCCCGGTCAAATCGTCTGACCAATAACACCCTCTCTTGGCCAACGGGCTCAACACGCGTTTCTGGGACGCGAATCCCGCATCTCGCCGCCAACCGCAGCATCCCCCCCTCAACGGCAGCGTTACACCACGGGTCCCCCCGCTGTGGAAACTTGGCCAGCCATGTCACCCCATCCTCCCGGATCACGGTCTTCGGCCGGGCCCCTCCGACCGAGCTACCCTGGACAAGCATCTCCTGGAGCTCCGCCGGTACGGGTTCGTCCGCCTCAATCAGCTCGGCCGCTCTTCTCAGTTCAGCGAGGTCATGGAACCCGGGAAGGGCTCCCCCGGCATCTGGAGCCGGGGGCTCGACATCAGACCCGAAACTCAGCGCCCCAATCCGCCCTGGTCCCCCATGAACCAGATAGTCGAACTCTGTGAGGTCTCGGTCCGGATAGCGGCGGTCGATTACCCGGCGCCCCCAGAAGTCCGGAGCCACGTCTCGGAGGGCTCCAAACATCCCGTTCAGCTTCGCGGTTTCGAACTCGGTCGGCTCCAGCGGCAGGTTGAACGGGTCCAGAGGCACCGCGTCTGGACGCGCCAGATAACGGCTCCCGTAGACGAAGAGCCCCATAGCAACCCCGTCCGGCAACACCTCGTGCCGGAATCTCCCTGCCGTGACGGTCTCCAAGGAGCCAGGTAGTTGGATGTAGACAAAGCACTCAGAAGTCATCATCCAGCCTCTTCTCAAGCCGGACCCGCTTCCCACGCCGAGCGGCCTCAAGGGTCCTGCCCTCCGCATCCGTGTCTGGAGATGCCAAGGCACCGATATCGGACTCGAGTCCCATGGCCCACAGAGTAGCCAGATAGGCACCGATTCCGGTTCCGAGAGCGCCGGCCTCGACCCGCCGGAGGGTCTGAACGGTAATCCCGGCGCGCCGAGCGAGTTCGGTTTGGCGCAAACGACGGCGCTTGCGGGCCGTCCGGATGTTCAAACCCAGACGGCGCGCCGCTTCAACGACCTTCCCCGGCGCCACTGCCGCGGACACTGCTACTCTTGGCATCTTCCCCTCGAAGTAGACGTTATATCACCGTTTACGTCTCCTAAGACATCATATAATGTGTATTCTTGTATCTTGGGAATGCAAGAGGGGCACGGTCCTCTCTACACGTTTCCTGACAAGGGCAAGCTCTCCCTCCACGAGCTACAATTCGTGCACCAGGACGAGATTAGAGCAAGATTAGAGCGCGTCTCCCACGCGACCTTCCAGGTGCCGGCCGCGTAAGAGCATGCCGCTCAGACGGCTCTGGCTCCGCCGGCCAGCCGGAGGGAGGTTCGGGTGAGTCAGTCCATCTCTCAGAACGTGCGCCAGCCGTTGGCGCGGCCGTCGCCGCAGACCCCCAACCTGTGGAACCCAGGGTGTGGATACCCTCCCCGGATTTCAGCCCTCGGAGCGGCCCGACGCCATGGACCACGGCTGAAGACCCGCCAGGGACAGGCATTTCCCGGAATCACCCGGAATCATCGCGATGCGACCGCAGTCCTGCAGCGACCAT
>JBJKSF010000016.1:0-35395 GCA_046704285.1 Longimicrobiales bacterium
TCGGTGGCTGTAGCGTGGGGGACCCACCCGTTCCCATCCCGAACACGGCCGTTAAGCCCCACAGCGCGGATGGTACTGCCGGGGAAGCCCGGTGGGAGAGTACGTCGCCGCCGACCTCTCTTTGCGAACGCCCCTCGCGCCCCTGCGGCGCGAGGGGCGTTCGCGTCTCCTCGCCCGCGCGTGGCGAGCACGTTGCCACCAACCACCGCCCCCTGCGAGCTTCCCTTCATGTCGACCGACCTTCCGGACGCG
This sequence comes from Longimicrobiales bacterium, assembly GCA_046704285.1. Classification (GTDB taxonomy): domain Bacteria; phylum Gemmatimonadota; class Gemmatimonadetes; order Longimicrobiales; family Gaopeijiaceae; genus SZUA-318. Next base: position 253 of record JBJKSF010000016.1, read on the forward strand.
GGCCGGAGCATCTCCACGTACGCGGGCTATGTCGCCCTGGTCGGCCGGCCCAATGCCGGCAAGTCCACGCTCCTCAACCGGATGGTGGGCCAGCACCTTTCCATCGTGACGCCCAGGGCGCAGACGACATGGCAACGCGTGACTGGAATCCTCACCCGCCACGACGCCCAGCTCGTCTTCCTGGACACGCCCGGCCTGCTGGACCCCCGGGACCTCCTGCAGCGGGCGATGCTTCGCGCGGCACTCGCGGCCGTCGAGGAGGCCGACGTCCTGCTGCTCGTCATCGACGCCACGAGGCCACCCGCCGAGGAGGAGAAGACCCGGATCGCCGCCGCCCTGCGGGCGTCGTCGGCCCCCCTTCACGTCGGCCTCAACAAGGTGGATCGCGCGCCGCGCGCCGCGGTCGAACGATGGACCGACTGGACCGCGGAGCGCCCGAGCGCGCGGGTCCACGAGATCTCGGCCCTGGAGGGATCGGGCGTCGAAGCGCTGCTGGACGAGGTCGCCGCGGATCTGCCGGCCAGCCCCTTCCTCTATCCTTCGGACGACGTCTCCTCGGAGCCCGTGCGCTTCTTCGTGGCCGAGCTCGTGCGGGAGACGGTCTTCGAGCGGTACGACCAGGAGATTCCCTACGCGACGTATTGTCAGGTCGTCGAGCTCCGCGAGGACCAGGATCCGATCTACGTCGCCGTGCACGTCTATGTCGAGCGTCCGTCGCAGAAGAGGGTCCTCGTAGGCGCGGGCGGCGCCGCCGTGCGGGCCCTCGGGGCGGAATCCCGCGCCAAGATCGAGCGCTTCCTGGGACGGCGCGTGTATCTCGATGTCTGGGTCAAGCCTCTCCGCGGCTGGCGCAGGAGCCGGGCCCACCTCGGCCGGCTGGGCTTCCGCCTTCCCCGCGACGATGACGAGCTCGACGCGTAGGCCCGCCCTCCGATGAGCCGGCGCCCCTCCGACCTGCGGTCTCGCATCCTGCAGGCGCTGTCCGGATCCGGGCGAGGCCCCCTGCGCCCGAAGGAGCTCGCACGAGTCCTCCGCGTGCCGACGGAGGAGTACCGACGGTTCCGGGACACGCTGCGAAGCTTGGAGCGAGAGGGTCGCATCTATCGGGTCAAGGGACACCGGTACGGCACCCCTGCGACGATGGACCTGGTGGCAGGAGCGCTGTCCCTGACCCGCGGTGGAGACGCATTCCTGCGGCCGAGCGCAGGCGGCGAGGACGTGTTCGTGCCGGCTGCCGACCTGGCGTTCGCCATGGACGGGGATCGCGTCGTGGTCCGAATCGAGAGCCGCCCGCCGGGCCGTCGCCCCGTCGGACGCGTGATCAAGGTCCTGGAGCGCGCCCACGGGCGGATCGTCGGCACCCTGCACCGGGCCCGCCGGATGACGTACGTCGTCCCTCTGGACCGACGGGTCTCCCGCGACGTGCTCGTGGCGCCGGGAAAGGAGGCGGGCGCGAGGGAGGGCGACGTCGTCGTCGTCCGCATGGTCTCGTACGGAGAGCGCGGCCCCGCCCCCGAAGGGGAGGTGGACACCGTGCTGGGACCGTTGTCCGACCCCGGGGTCGACGTACTGGCGATCGCGCACGGGTACGGGCTGGCGCTCGAGTTCCCTCCCGCGGCCCTGAGGGCCGCGGAGGAGGCCGCGGCCCGCCCGCCTTCGTGCCCGGGACGCGTCGACCGCACGGGGCTGCTGCTCTTCACGATCGATCCGAGCGACGCGAAGGACCACGACGACGCGCTCTCGTGGGAGCCCTCCTCCGACGGCGGCTCCGTGGTGGGCGTGCACATCGCCGACGTCTCGTACTACGTCCCCGTCGGCGGCCCCGTGGACCAGGAGGCCCTCGCGCGGGGGACCAGCATCTATCTCGTGGACCGGGTCGTGCCGATGCTCCCCGAGCGCCTCTCGGGCGACGCCTGCTCGCTTCGGCCCGACGTCGAGCGAGCGGCCGTCTCGCTGTTCCTGACCCTCGACCGCGCAGGGCGTCTCGTGGAGCGCCGGTACGAGCGCTCGCTGGTGCGCAGCCGCCACCGCCTCACGTACGAAGAAGTGCAGGGGGTCCTCGACGGAACCCGCTCGGTGGCCCCGGCCACCGACACGGCCCTGCGCGGCCTCGACGATGTGGCGCGGCGGGTGCGCGAGCACCGGGTGGCGCGAGGCGCTCTGGACCTGGACCTGCCCGAGGCGCGCGTGATCCTGGACGACGAGGGCGCCCCCCTCGACATCCAGCGCGTCGAGCGCCTCGAGAGCCACCGCCTGGTGGAGGACTTCATGATCCTGGCCAACGAGGTCGTGGCCTCCGACGCGGAGGCTCGCAACCTGCCGGTGCTCTTCCGCGTCCACGAGGCACCTGTGAGCGAGCGGGTGGAGGAACTCTCCGAGTTCCTGACCCGCCTCGGACACCGGCTGCCCAGCCGGAAGAGGCTCAGGCCCAGGGACGTCCAGACGCTGCTCGGCTCGGTGCGGGGCCACGTGGACGAAGAGCTGGTCTCCACCGTCGTGCTGCGCTCCCTGCAACGCGCCCGCTACGACGCCGAGAACCTGGGTCATTTCGGGCTCGCGTCCGAGGCCTATCTGCACTTCACGTCACCGATACGGCGCTACCCCGACCTGGTCGTGCACCGAGCCGTGGTGCGCACGCTGGTGGAGGGCCTTCCGCCCCAGGCGTGGGATCCGGAGGCGCTGGCAGGGGTCGCCGAGCAGGCGAGCCTCCGCGAGCAGGCGGCGGACGACGCCGAACGTGACTCGGTCGCGCTCAAGAAGGTCGAGTTCATGGAGCGCCTGCTCGGCGAGGAGATGGACGGGCGCGTGTCCGGCGTCACGGCGTTCGGGTTCTTCGTGACCCTGGACGCCTACTTCGTGGACGGCCTGGTCCACGTCAACAGCCTGCGCGACGACTTCTACCGGCTCGACGAAGGCGCGTATTGCCTCCAAGGTGTTCGCGGCCATCGGAGCTACCGGCTCGGGGATCGGGTGCGCGTGCAGGTCGCGAGGGTGGACAAAGAGGAGCGGCACATCGACTTCCTTCTGGTGCGAAAGCTCGCACGAGGCAAGGTTTGACATCGGCCTCGGAAGCGCCGTAACCTCCTGGCCTGCGCCGCCCCCCCCGCGCGAGGTCGCATGACGTCGGAACAGACCGTCCTGTACTTCGGGCCCTCTCGGCCCGGGCCGTCCCCGCTCGTCTCTCGGTTCGCCGAGGAGAGCAGGCTCGTCGTGATGCCAGTCCACGACGGGGAAGACGTGCGGGTGATGTTGAACCGCACCTATCCGCGCTGCGTCGTGACGAGTGCCGTCTCCGGGTCCGATGCGGTGCTCGGGCTGATCCGCGGCCTCAAGGAAGACGCCTTCACCGGCATCGTCCCGATGGTCGTGCTCATCCCGGAGGGTGAGCCGGCACTGGCCGCCGAGTGCCTGGCGGCCGGCGCCGACGAGGTGATCCAGGAAGGCCTCCCCGAGCGGGAGAAGCTGCTGCGTCTCGAGCAGGTCCTCAAGCGTGCCGACCGCGACGTGAGCGTCCATCCCACCACGCGCCTGCCGGGCACGAACCACATCGCTCGAGACATGGCGCGCCGGCTCTCGACCGGCGAGGCGTTCGCGGTGTGCTACGCCGACCTCGACCACTTCAAGGAGTTCAACGACCGGTACGGGTACGCATCGGGGGACCGGGTCATCCGGCTCCTGTCCCATATCCTGCGGGACATGGTGCGCGCGCTGGCGCCCGGAGGCTTCGTCGGTCATATCGGGGGGGACGACTTCATCTTCGACGTGCCGCTCGAGCATGTGGAGGTCACCTGCGACGAGATCATCCTCCTGTTCGACGAGTTGATCCCCTATCAGTACACGGACGAGGACCGGCGAGCCGGATACTTCCTGGGCAGGGACCGCCGCGGTCAGGTCCACAGGATCCCACTCATGACCCTCTCCATCGGCGTGGTGACCAACCAGTCCCAGGTCTTCACGCATCCTGGACAGATCAGCGAGCTCGCGGGCGAGATGAAGGGGTACGCCAAGACGCTGCCCGGGTCGCTCTACGTAGTGGACCGTCGGCATCAGCCGGGTGCTCTCGAGACCGCGTCGGCCCATGAAGCCGAGATGCTGACCGACATGAGGTCGAAGAGTCGGACGGCCCAAACCACCACCTGAACCGCCACAAGAAGCTCATGGTCATCACGGTCCAGTGTCCCGCCTGCGAGACGTCGTTCCCCGTCGATACCGCCAAGGTCCCGGAGGGCGGGGTCAACGCCCGCTGCAGCTCGTGCGGGGCGGTCTTCCGAGTGGAGCGTCCCGTCGAGGCTCCGGAGCCCATCCACGTCGAAGGCGACACGACCGCCGAACCATCCGCTCCACCAACCACCGGGACCGTCCCCGGGGCACGCGAGGAAGAGGCGTGGGAGCAGATGGAGGAGCCAGAGCAGCCGGCGGCGTGGGAGGAGCCGGAGGAGCCAGAGCAGCCACCAGCGTGGGAGGAGCCTGAGGAACCAGAGGAACCAGAGGAGCCGGCGGCGTGGGAGGAGCCGGAGCGGCCGGATGAGCCCGAGGAGGGGGAGGCATGGGAGGAGGCGAATGCGGCGGCGCGGGAACGGCCGGCGGATCTCCCCGAAGAGCCCGTGGACATGCCCGCGTGGGAGGACTCGCCCGCGGCCGAAGGGGAGTGGGTGTTCGAGACCGAGGACTCCATCGACGCGTCGGGGCTGGAGATCACCCCCATGGAGACCGTGGAGTCCGAGACCGCGGAGTCGATGGCCGCCGCCTCGGAGCCCGAGCCGGACGAGACCTGGCCCGGGGTGAACGACGACCCCTTCTTCGCTCCGCCTTCCAGGCCGGAGCCGCCCGCGGCCATGGAGGGCACCGAGGATACCATCGAGACCCCGGAGCCCTCCACACCCGCACTCGAGCCCGTCGAGCCCGAGCCGTTCGGATCCGAGCTGGCAGAGGAGGCACCCGAAGCCGCCGCTCCGGAGCCCCCGACCGAGGAGCCGGCTCCAGAGGCGTCGATTCCGGAGCCAGCGGCCCCCGAGACCACCCTGCCGTTCACCTTCGGGCACCGCGATCCCCACGACAAGGCGCGCCGCCTGGCCCGGGTTCTCGTGTCCGACATGATCATGTACAATCCCGACCGGCACGCCCGCGCGCTCGCCGCCGGAACCCTCAAGGCCGACTTCGACGACGAGATCCGGAAGTCGTGGAAGGAGTACGTGGATCAGGTGGGGGAGGCGATCGCGACCGGCACGACGTACTGGCCGGACGCGCTCAACGAGGTCCTGGCGAAAGGGCAGAGGATCTTCTGAGCGCTGATCGCCCGGCACGCGGTCGACGCTGGCGCTCGGGCGGCCGTTGATGCGTCCCGACCGCACGGGTATATTGACGCGTCGGGCCAGTGGAGGGGCCGTCCGAGAGGGGCGGCCCCTCTCGTGTATTTCTCGACCGGAAGCGCCGATGACCAAGGAGCAGATGCAGGAGCTGAGCGAGCTCGAGGACAGGATCCGTGAGCTCAGGGGGTACCTTTGACGTGGACCGGCGCCGCGAGCGTCTGAGCACGCTGGAGGCGGCCATGGCGCGGCCAGGCTTCTGGGACCACCAGGACAAGGCCCGCGAGACGATCACGGAGAGCAACCAGCTCAAGGGGTGGGTGGAGCCGTGGTCGGCCGCGAGCGCCAAGGCCACCGAGCTTCGGGAGCTCGCCCAGCTTCTCCGCGACGAGCCCGATGCCGACCTGGAGGCCGAATGGCGGCGTGAGCTCGACGCGCTCACCACGGGCATCGAGGAGCTCGAGCTGCGGACGATGCTCCAGGGCAAGGACGATCACCTCGAGGCCATCGTCACGATCCACTCGGGAGCCGGAGGCACGGAGTCCCAGGACTGGGCCGAGATGTTGATGAGGATGTACAGCCGTTGGGCGGAGCGCCGGGGATTCGAGGTCCACATGCTCGACAGGCAGCCGGGCGAGGAGGCGGGCATCAAGAGCGCGACCCTCGAGATCAAGGGCGAGAGCGCGTACGGCTACCTCAAGGCCGAAGCGGGCATCCACCGCCTCGTGCGCATCTCGCCGTTCGACGCGCAGTCTCGCAGGCACACCTCGTTCGCCAGCGTCTTCGTGTATCCTTCCGTCGAGGACGACATCGAGATCGACATCGACGAGGACGATCTGCGTGTCGACACCTATCGCTCGTCCGGGGCGGGTGGCCAGCACGTCAACAAGACCGACTCGGCCGTGCGCATCACGCACCTGCCGACGGGAATCGTCGTCTCCTGCCAACAGGAGCGGTCCCAGCACAAGAACCGGGCGACGGCCATGAAGATGCTCCGTGCTGCGCTCTACAAGCACGCGCTCGAGCAGAAGGAGAAGGAGCGTGAGGCGATCGAAGCCACGAAGGCCGACATCGCCTGGGGCAACCAGATCCGCTCCTACGTGTTCCAGCCCTATACGATGGTGAACGATCACCGCACCGAGCTGAAGGTCTCCGACGTGTACCGGGTCATGGACGGCGACCTCGACCCCTTCATCGAGGCGTACCTCAAGCAGTTCGGCGCCGCGATGCGCACCTGAGCGCGCCGATGCCCCAGCGGACCGCAGGCATGGAAGATCTGAACCAGGTGCTCAAGACGCGGCGCGACAAGCTGGATGCGCTCAGGAGCCGGGGCATCGAGCCCTTCGCGTACTCGTTCCATCCGACGCATCGATCGACCGAGGCGATCGAGCGCTTCGCCGCCACGGAGGCCGCGCCCGGGCACGACGCCGAGGGCCCCGAGGTCCGCGTCGGAGGGCGCATCGTGAGCTGGCGCTCCCACGGCAAGAGCGTCTTCGCCCACATCGAGGACGTGGCCGGCCAGATCCAGATCTACGTCCGCCAGGACGAGCTGGGCGAGGAGTCGTTCGCCGATCTCGCGCTCCTGGACCTCGGCGACTGGCTGGGGGTGGAGGGTCCCGTGTTCCGCACGCGCATGGGAGAAGTCACGATCCGGGTCCGCTCCTGGACGCTCCTGACGAAGTCGCTCAGGCCGCTCCCCCTGGGCAAGGTCGAGACGGACACCGAGACAGGCGAGCGTACGAGCCACTCGGCCTTCGCGGACACCGAGGCGCGCTACCGGCAGCGCTACGCGGACCTCGCGGTGCATCCCGCGGTGCGGGAGGTCTTCCGCACGCGCGGGCGGGTGGTCACCGAGCTGCGCGCGTTCCTGGACGCGGAGGGGTTCCTCGAGGTGGAGACCCCGGCGCTGCAGCCGCTGTACGGCGGGGCGTCGGCGCGGCCGTTCGTCACGAACCACAATGCCCTGGAGCGGGAGCTCTACCTGCGTATCGCCGACGAGCTGTACCTGAAGCGGCTCCTCGTGGGGGGCCTCGACCGCGTCTACGAGATCTCGAAAGACTTCCGCAACGAGGGCATCGACCGGCTGCACAACCCTGAATTCACGATGCTCGAGTGGTACCAGGCCTTCACCGACTACGAGGACCAGATGGACCTGGTGGAGCGCCTGATCCTGCACGTCGTGGATCGCGTGATCGGCCAGCGCACGATCACGTACGGCGGGGAGAAGGTCGCCTTCGAGCCGCCATTCCCCCGGATCCGGCTCGTGGACGCGCTGTCCGAGGCCCTGGGCGCGGACGTGGCGGAGCTCCCGGAGGCGGAGTTGCGCAGGCGCGCCGAGAGCCTGTCGATCCCGGAGCTGGAGGGCGCCGGGCGGGGCAAGCTCATCGACAAGCTCTTCGGGGAGCTGGTGGAGCCCGGCCTGGTGCAACCCACGTTCGTCCTCGACCATCCCAGGGAGTTGAGTCCGCTGGCGAAGCCCAGGAGGGGAGCGCCGGAGCTCACGGAGCGATTCGAGCTCTACGTGGCCCGCATGGAGATCTTCAACGCGTTCTCCGAGCTCAACGACCCGATCGAGCAGCGCCGCCGCTTCGAGGCGCAGGCGGAGCTGCGGGCTGCCGGGGACGAGGAGGCGCAGCGCATCGACGAGGACTTCATCCGCGCCCTCGAGTACGGCATGCCGCCGACCGGAGGCGTCGGCATGGGCGTGGACCGCCTCGTGATGGTCCTGGCCGATCAGCCCTCCATCCGGGACGTGATCCTGTTCCCGGTGCTCCGGTCCTCCGAGTGACGCCGCGTCGGCCCGCGCGGATCCGCCCGTGAGGGGCCTGCACTGGTACATCGCGCGCCACTACCTCGGCGCGGGACGGCGTCGGGGGCTCCTGTCGCTCATCACGTGGATCGCGCTCGGCGGGGTCACGGTCGGGGTGACCGCGCTCGTCGTCGTCATGGCCGTCATGGCCGGAATGCAGAAGGACCTGCGCGGCAAGATCCTGGAGTCCACGCCGGACATCATGGTGCTGGAGCAGGGCACCAGCCTGCGCATGCCCGAATGGAGGTCCGTGCTCGACACGATCCTCTCGGTCCGCGGCGTGGTGGGCGCCGCGCCGTTCGTGCTCTCGCAGGTCGACCTCGTGCGAGGAGGGGACTCGACCCAGGCGTACGCGCAGCCGGCGGAGATGTACGGAGTCTCCCTGGACACCACCCGAGGCGCGCCGACGCAGATGGAGCGCAAGATCATCCAGGGGATCGAGCTCAAGCCCCCGGCCTCGGGCCTTCCGCCGCTGCTGGTGGGGATCGGTCTGGCGAACCGGATGCAACTCTTCAAGGGCGACACGGTGGTCGTCGTCGCGTTCGAGAACCTCCGGAAGGACATCATGGGGACGCTCACCCCCACGATGCGCCAGTTCCAGGTCACGGGCACGTTCAGGACGGGGATGTACGACTACGACACCCAGAACGTGTACACGACCCTGGCGGCCGCCCAGGAGATCCTGGGGATCCGGAGATCGAACCAGGTGTCCGGGATCGGGGTGCGTACCGTCGACCCGGCCCGGGCGTCGGTCATGGCCGACACGCTGCGTGCCCGGCTCGGGCAGCCCTACTACGTGGAGAGCTGGATCACGACGAATCGCGACCTGTTCGCCGCCCTGAAGCTCGAGAAGCTGGCCATGGGCCTGATCCTGTTCCTCATCGTGCTGGTGGCCGCCTCCAACATCGTGAGCACCCTCGTGATGGTCGTGGCCGACCGCACCCGGGAGATCGGCATCCTCAAGGCCATGGGGATGACGCGCGGGAGCATCCTGCGGGTGTTCGTCATGCAGGGCGCCTGGATCGGCGTGATCGGCACCGGGGCCGGGGCGCTGTTCGGCATCGTGGTGTCGTGGGTGATCGGACACTACCAGATCATCCCCATCCCGCCGGAGGTGTACTTCGTGAACCACCTCCCCGTGACCCTCCAGTGGACCGACGTGCTCTCCATCGTGGGCGCGAGCGTCTTCGTGGCGTTCGCCGCCACGATCTACCCCGCCATCCGCGCCTCCCGGCTCGAGCCCGTGGACGCCATCCGCCATGAGTAGCGACGAGCGCCCCGGCGCTCCGTCCGAGGTTCCGCCTCTCGAGGCGCGCGGCCTGGAGAAGCGCTATCAGACGACGGGAAACGGGGACCTCGAGGTGCTGCGGGGCGTCAGCCTCCGCGTCGAGACGGGGGAGAGCGTCGCGATCACCGGTGCCAGCGGGGCCGGGAAGTCAACGCTGCTCCACCTGCTGGGAGCCCTCGACAGGCCCACCGCGGGGGAGGTGCTGGTCGGTGGACGGCCGGTCGCGGGCCTGAGGGAAGAGGAGCTCGCCGCCATCCGGAACCGCCACATCGGCTTCGTCTTCCAGTTCCACCACCTCCTCAGGGAGTTCACGGCGCTGGAGAACGTGATGATGCCGGCGCTGGTGGGAGGCACGGCGATGAGCGAGGCCCGCGAGCGCGCCCGAGAGCTCCTGCGCGCCGTCGGTGTCCTGGACCGCGAGCGCCACAAGCCCAGGCAGCTCTCCGGCGGCGAGCAGCAGCGGGTCGCGGTGGCGCGGGCGCTCGTGAATCATCCCCTCGTCCTCCTGGCCGACGAGCCCTCGGGCAACCTCGACACCCAGTCGAGCGAGCGCCTGCACGACCTCCTGTTCGAGGTGAGGGAGGGCCGGCGCCTGTCGATGGTGATCGTGACGCACAACCGGGATCTGGCCGGCAGGGCCGATCGCATCCTCGTCCTTCAGGGGGGGCGGCTCCAACCGGCCGCTCCGGTGTAGGCAGAGCCGGAGCTGCACGGGCTGCGAGCGATTCCAGGGTGAGCGAGATGGTTTGTGACAACTGTGGTTCCGGCGAAGCTGTCGTGGAGCTGACCCAGATCGTCAACAACCAGGTGTCGACCACGCATCTGTGCGAGAAGTGCGCGGCCGCCAAGGGCCTCGACGCGCCGCCGGAGCCGACCAACTTCCCCCTCACGGACTTCCTCGCCCAGATGGGCGAGGGCTCGGTGACCGAGAGCCCGCACGCGGAGACGCGCTGCAGCTTCTGCGGGCTGAGCTTCGCCGACTTCAGGGAGACGGGACGCCTGGGCTGCCCCCACTGCTACGTGACCTTCGAGCCTCACTTGAGGAGTCTCCTGCGCCGCATCCACGGGGGAACCCAGCACGTCGGCAAGGTCTATCTGCAGCCGGACCCGTCGGCGACCGAGAAGGAGCAGAGGCTCGAGGGGCTGCGCCGCAAGCTGGACCGCGCGGTCAGCGCCGAGGACTTCGAGCTCGCCGCTCGTCTCCGTGACCAGATCCGCATGCTCGAGCCGGCCCATTGAGCCCATGGACGACCTGACCACCATTCCGGATTACGGCCTGAGCTGGCTGGAGGCCAGCGGAGCGCATGCCGACATCGTGCTCTCCACCAGGGTCCGTATCGCGCGTAACCTGCAGGGATATGCGTTCGGCGCGCGTGCGCGCCTGAACGATCGCGAGGCGGTGCTCCGCCATTTCCGGAGCGCCGCCCAAAGCTCGGGGCGCCTGGCGGACGGTATCCTGCTGGAGGTCCCGAATCTGGAGCTGCGTTCCCGTCAGATCCTGCTCGAGCGCCACCTCGTCTCGAGGGAGCTTCTCGGCGACAGGGAGCATGGACCGGCGCAGGGCTCGGCGGTCCTGCTCAGCTCGCGGGATCCCCTCAGCGTGATGGTCAACGAGGAGGACCACCTGCGTCTCCAGAGCCTGGTCGCGGGGCTGAGGCTCCAGGAGGCGTGGAGCATGGTCGACACGCTCGACGAGGAGCTCGGCCAGGGCCTTCCGTACGCCTTCCATCACGAGTTCGGGTTCCTCACGAGCTGCCCGACCAACGTGGGCACCGGCCTCAGGGCGTCGGTGCTGATGCACCTGCCCGGCCTCGTGCTGACCAAGGAGATCGGGAAGGTCCTGCAGGGTCTCACGCAGGTCGGCCTCACGTTCCGCGGTCTGTACGGGGAGGGCTCCGAGGTGGTCGGGAACTTCTTCCAGGTCTCCAACCAGACGACGCTCGGAAAGACCGAGGAAGACCTGGTCGACCACCTCGACGGGATCGTTCGCCAGGTGATCCAGTACGAGACGCACGCGCGCCAGGTGCTGCTCCGCGACGCGCGCGCGGTGACCGAGGACAAGATCTGGAGAGCGTACGGGCTGCTCCGCTACGCACGCTCTCTTTCGTTCGAAGAACTGATGAATCTGCTCTCCGGAGTGCGGCTGGGAGTGAGCCTGAAACTCCTCCCAGGGCTCCGTGTATACACGCTGAACAAGATGATGATCTTCACCCAGCCGGCTCATCTCGAGCAGGCGGCGGGACGGGACCTTCCACCATCTGAAAGCGACGCCCACCGTGCGACGTACGTACGGAGGATCCTCGCGACCGAAGGGGACGTCTCGCCGGACGATTCCGGGTCCGATGGAGATCCATCCCCTGACCGCACCTGAAGAGGCTCGCCACCGCCGAGGAAGGAGATGAACTACAACTTCACCGACCGGGTGCGGAAGGTGTTGGCCATGGCCCGGGAAGAGGCCATCCGACTTCAGCACGACTACGTGGGCACGGAGCACATCCTGCTGGGCCTCATCCGCGAGGGCGAAGGCGTGGCGGCGGCCGTGCTCACCAACCTCAACGTGGATCTCGACCAGATCCACGAGCGCGTCGAGGAGTCGGTGCGGAAGGGCAAGGCCACCATCGCGCTCGGGGAGCTGCCCTACACGTCGCGCGCCAAGAAGGTGCTCGAGTTCGCGATGGCCGAGGCCCGCGACTTCAACCACTCCTACGTCGGCACGGAGCACCTCCTGCTCGGGCTGCTGCGCGAGGAGAAGGGCATCGCCGCGCAAGTCCTCAACTCGTTGGGCGTCACGCTGGAGGAGGCCCGCAGCGAGACCCTCAAGGTGCTGGGCTCCGACGTCGCTCCCTCCGAGCCCGCGGGCATCGGGGCGAGCACGGCGCCGGCGGGTGGCACGAAGGCGGGTGACAAGAAATCCAAGACGCCGGCGCTCGACCACTTCTGCCGCGATCTGACGGATCTCGCCCGCCAGAACAAGCTCGATCCGACCATCGGCAGGACCGAGGAGATCGAGCGGGTCATCGAGATCCTGTGCCGGAGGAAGAAGAACAACCCGGTGCTGATCGGGGAGCCGGGGGTCGGCAAGACCGCGATCGTGGAGGGCCTCGCCCAGCTGATCAGCCGGGGCGAGGTCACCGAGGCCCTGAAGGAGCACCGAGTGCTCGCACTCGACATGGCCGCCGTGATCGCCGGGACGAAGTACCGCGGCCAGTTCGAGGAGCGGCTCAAGGCAGTGATGAACGAGATCCAGCAGAACCAGACCGTGATCCTGTTCATCGACGAGCTGCACACCCTGGTGGGCGCCGGCGCGGCGGAAGGCGCCATCGACGCCTCCAACATGCTCAAGCCCGCCCTCGCGCGCGGAGAGCTGCAGTGCATCGGCGCGTCCACGCTGAACGAGTACCGCAAGTACATCGAGAAGGACGGAGCCCTGGAGCGTAGGTTCCAGCCGGTGATCGTCGACCCGCCGGTCGTGGAGGAGACCCTGGAGATCCTCAAGGGTCTTCGTAGCCACTACGAGGATCACCACCGGGTCGTCATCCCCGACGAGGCTCTGGAGACCGCGGCGAAGCTCTCCGACCGCTACATCACGGACCGTTTCCTGCCGGACAAGGCGATCGACGTGATCGACGAGGCGGGCGCGCGGGCGCGCATCGCGAGCCAGGTGCCGCCGCCCGAAGTGGAGGAGCTCAAGGAGCAGCTGTCCGCCATCGCCCACAAGAAGGAGGAGGCGATCGGCAACCAGGACTTCGAGCGGGCCGCGGAGCTGCGCGACGAGGAGCGCGAGCTGGGACAGGAGATCCGCCAGCGCCAGGAGGCTTGGGAGGAGGAGCGCAAGCGGCACCGCCCCGAGATCTCCGCCGAGGACATCGCCTTCATCGTCAGCAGGTGGACGGGCATCCCCGTCACGCGGATCCGCCAGACCGAATCCGAGCGGCTGGTCAAGATGGAGGACGAGCTGCACAAGCGGGTAGTGGGCCAGCAGGACGCGATCGAGTCGATCGCGAGGGCCATCCGCCGCAGCCGTGCGGGGCTGAAGGATCCGCACCGTCCCATCGGATCGTTCATCTTCTCCGGTCCGACCGGGGTCGGCAAGACCGAGCTCGCGCGGGCGCTCGCCGAGTTCCTGTTCGCGGATCGCGAGGCGCTCATCCGGGTGGACATGAGCGAGTACATGGAGAAGTTCTCGGTGTCGCGCCTCATCGGCGCGCCTCCGGGCTACGTGGGCTACGAGGACTCCGGCGCCCTCACGAAGGCGGTCCGGCGGCGGCCCTATTCGGTGGTGCTGCTGGACGAGATCGAGAAGGCGCACCCGGACGTCTTCAACATCCTCCTGCAGGTGCTCGACGAAGGGCACCTCACGGACAACTACGGGCGCGTGATCGACTTCAAGAACACGGTCCTCATCATGACGTCCAACCTCGGGGCCCGCGACATCACCAAAGGGGGGAGCCTCGGATTCCAGTCCGGCGATGCGCGCTCCAGCTACGAGGTCATGCAGGACAAGGTCCGCCAGGAGATCGAGCGGGCCTTCAATCCGGAGTTCCTGAACCGCGTCGACGACATCATCGTCTTCCACCCGTTGACGCGGAAGGAGATCGGAGAGATCGTGCACATCCTCTTGGGCGACGTCCGGACGCGCCTGCACGAGGAGGAGCTGACCCTCAGCCTCACCCAGGGCGCGGTCGACTTCCTGGTGGAACGAGGCTACGACGAGAAGTTCGGCGCGCGGCCGCTCAAGCGGGCCATACAACGGTATCTGGAGGACCCGCTGTCGGAGAAGATTCTGGTGTCCGAGTTCGCCGCCGGAGACGAGATCGAGGTGGATGCGGACTCGGAAGGAAACGGGCTCACCCTGAGAGCTGGATCGGCGACCAAGACGTGAGGAAGGGGAACAGGGTCGGTCTGCCCACACGGAAGGGGAAGGCCACCGCGCTGGCGGCGGCCTTCTTCGGTGTCATGGCGGTGGTGGCGCCGGCGAGTGCGCAGGTCAAGGTGACGAACGAGCCGGTGCACATCGATTCGATCGCGGTGGAGGGCAACCACCGCCTCTCGCGCGCGACGATCCTGCACGCGTTCGGCATCGAGGCGGGCTCGGACATCACCTACCGGGACATCCAGCGGGGGATCAAGAACCTCTACGCGACCGAGGGCCTCAAGGACGTGCAGGTGCGCGCCCTGGGCACGAAGCCCCCCATCATTCTGGTGCTCAAGGTCACGGAGCAGCCGATCGTCGACGAGGTCGACATCGTGGGCCTCGAGCACGCCTCGGCGACGCAGGCGCGAGACAGCTCGGGGCTCAAGGCCGGCAAGCCGTTCAACAACCAGGCGGTCATGGACGCGGAGGCGTTCATCCGCAAGAAGCTCGCGACGAAGGGGATCCCGTTCGCGAAGATCACGCAGCACAAGAACCCCGTCCCCGACCACCCCAACGAGATCCGCCTCGTGCTCGACGTCGCGGAAGGGAAGAGGGTGACCGTGGCCCGGGTGCGGATCACGGGCAACAAAGCGATCTCCACGTCGCAGATCGTCGCGGCCATGCACACGAAGCCCGAAGGGTTCTTCTGGTACGAAGAGGGCGACTACCAGAACCAGGACTTCCAGGGCGACGTGGAGGACCGGATTCCCGCCCTGTATCACGCCCACGGCTATCTCGACTTCAAGATCGTGCGGGACACCGTGCTCGTGGATCCCCAGACGGGCAAGGCGGAACTGGAGATCGCCGTCCACGAGGGCCCGCAGTATCGCCTCAAGGACTTCACGATCGACGGCAACTCGCGCTTCCCCACCGGAGAGCTCAAGGCGTACTTCGAGCGGCCGGGCGGCGGGCTGCTGCAGTCCCTGGGCCTCAGGAAGTCCCGCAAGCAGGGGCAGGGACAGGTCTTCGACGAGGTGGCCTTCGACGACGCGCTCCAGGAGGTGAAGTCTCTCTACGCCAACGAGGGCTACATCTACGCCCAGGCCAACCCCGTCATCAAGAAGAACCCGCCCGCCGGGCCGGGCGAGCCCCCCACCGTGGACGCGGAGTGGCACATCCAGGAGGGCGCTCCCGCCATCGTCAACCGGGTCTCCGTGGAGGGCAACGACTACACCTACGACTGGGTCGTGCGCAGCCGCATCCTCGTCCTTCCCGGCGACGTCTACAGCCAGCAGCGGGTGATCCAGAGCTACCGTGCGATCTCCGCGCTGGGCTTCTTCCAGACGCCCCTTCCGACTCCGGCCATCCAGACCCTGCCCGACGGGGACGTCAACATCACGTTCAAGGTGAAGGAGAAGCAGACCGGCTCGATCAACTTCGGGACGTCCGTGGGCGGCGGCGTGGGGCTGTCGGGCTTCCTCGGCTACGACCAGCCGAACCTGTTCGGGCAGGCCAAGTCGGGCAGCGTCCGCTGGGACTTCGGCAAGTACCTGAACACGTTCGAGCTCGGCTATACGGACCCCGCGCTGTTCCAGAGCAAGTACACGGGGTCGATCTCGCTCTTCAACGCGCGCGAGCGGTACTTCCAGTTCAACAACGGCCAGGAGACGCGCCTCGGCTTCGCGCTGCGCTTCGGGATCCCGTGGTTCAACTCGTTCCACACCATGCTCTTCGCCGGCTACTCGCTGTCGCGGACGAAGTATCAGGTCTTCTCGAACGCCACGGACGTCTCCCTCTTCGGACGCCCCCCCGGGGTCCAGAGCCAGTTCTCGCTCTCCCTGGTCCGCAACACCGAGGACTCACCGCTCTTCCCGACCGTGGGCTCCCTGCAGAGCATCACGGCCCAGTTCAACGGCGGGCCCCTGGGCGGGAACGGGAACTTCACACGGACGCTGCTCGAGGGCAGCTGGTGGGTGCCCACGGGAACGGTCGGCGGCGGTGGTCCCGAGAGCAGGCCGGTGCGCTTCACGTTCGGGCTGACCATGCACGCGGGCGCAGTCTTCGGGAACGTCGCCGAGTTCCCGTTCGACCGGTTCTGGATGGGCGGCGTGCAGTTCGGCGAGCCGCTGCGCGGGTACCCGGAGACCACGATCACCCCGTTGGGCTACTATCCGCAGGGCTCGAAGGCCATCCAGGACATCCAGCGCCTCGGCAACGCGTTCTTCAGCCTCACGGCCGAAGAGGACATGAGGCTGACCGACCAGGTGTCGCTGTCGGCCTTCTACGACGCCGGGAACGTCTGGGCGCAGCCCGCTCAGTTCAACCCGACCAAGCTCTTCCGTGGGGCCGGGATCGGCGTGAACCTGATCACGCCGTTCGGGCCCCTCGGGCTGGACTACGCGTACGGGTTCGACAAGATCCCGCCGGGATGGCAGCTGGACTTCCGCATGGGCGGCGTCTCGGGCGCCGGAGGCGGAATCGGGGGCGGGGGCTCGATGGGCAGCGCGTTCGGCGGGTACGGTGGCTATTGAGCCGGACGGCGGACCCCGCAACGGCGCGCCGGAGCACTGGAACCTGCGTCCCCACGCGGTATTATTAGGATCGCTGCGCATCCTTGTTGGACGCAGGTACCCTCACGGAGCTGAATTCATGCGACGTACCGTGTTCGTCCCCTTGGTCCTCGCCACCTTCGTGATCCCCGGGTCCGCGCGCGCGCAGACCAAGATCGGGTACGTCAACTCCCAGGAGATCATGGCTGCGGCCCCCGGGGCCAAGCAGGCCCAGGCCGAGTTCGACAAGGACATGCAGGGCTATCAGGACAGCATCACGAAGCTGCAGAACGAGCTGCAGACCATGCAGAATCAGCTTCAGCAGCAGGAGCTCACGCTCTCGCCGGAAGCCAAGAAGAACCGCCAGGCGGAGATCCAGGCGAAGCAGCAGGAGTACCAGCAGCGCTACCAGGACCTTCAGAACGAGGCCAGCCAGCGCAGGCAGCAGCTCATGCAGCCGATCGTGAGCAAGGTCGACAGCATCATCGAGCAGATCCGCAGACAGGGCCACTACGCCATGATCCTCGACGTCACGTCCGGCTCCATCCTCGCCGCGGACACGACGCTGGACCTCACGCAGGAGGTCATCCAGCGCTTGAAGGTCGGATCCGGGACGGACGCCAAGCCGACCGCCGACGCCAAGGGGACGGGAGGCAAGGGCGGCACCCGCTAAGCGCCGCTCTCCGACCGGGGCCCGAGCGTCCCTTGCCCAGTGAGCCCGTCGGCGCCCGTCTCGCGCGCCGACGGGCTCGTTCCTTTCGGGGGAGGTTCCCTTCATGACCGCACCGGGATTGACCCTACGGGAGGTGGCCGACCTCGTCGGGGGGCGCCTCGTTGGGGACGGCGACGTCCTCGTCCGGGGAATCGCTCCCGTCGACGAGGCGGGCGCGGACCAGATGGGCCTGCTCGCCGCCAGGAAGTACGTCCGATGGGTCCCCGAGAGCAGGGCCGCCGCGCTGCTCGTGTCGGCCGAGCTCGAAGGCCAGGCAGGGGATTCCCACGCCCTCGTGGTCGTGGAGGATGCCCATCAGGCGCTCGAGCCGCTCCTGAGTCGTCTCCACCCCCCGGAGCCCTTCGAGGCCCGCATCCATCCGACTGCCGTCGTCGGACGAGGCGTCCTCCTGGGGAAGGACGTCGCGCTGGGGCCGTACGCGGTCGTCGAGGACGACGCCCGGGTCGGGGACGGGTGCCGGATCGGCGCCCACGTCGTGATCGGGTCGTCGTGCATCCTGGGAGAGAGGTGCACGCTCCACCCGCACGTCGTCCTCTATCCCCGAACCGTGCTCGGCAACGCCGTGGAAGTGCACTCCGGCACGTGCCTCGGCGTCGACGGCTTCGGCTACACGGTGGTCGACGGGGCATACCGGAAGGTCCCGCAGGTCGGGAGGTGCGTCGTCGGTGACGACGTGGAGATCGGCGCCAACACGACCGTCGACCGCGGCTCCATCGGCGACACGGTCGTGGGTGAGGGCACCAAGCTCGACAACCTCATCCAGCTCGGCCACAATGTCCGGGTCGGGGCCCGCTCGATCCTCGCCGCGATGGTGGGGATCGCCGGATCGAGCCGTCTGGGCCGGAACGTGTCCATGGGGGGGCAGGCCGGAATGATCGGACACCTCGACGTCGGCGACGGGGCACGCATCGGGGCCGCCGCGCGGGTCATGCGCGACGTGCCGGCGGGGGAGACCGTGGCCGGTGATCCAGCGCGTCCCAACCGGGCCTATCTCCGCTGGCGGGCACAGCTCGAGCGCTTTCCCGAGTTCGCGGAGCGGCTCAAGGCCCTCGAAAAGGCGGTAGATGCGCTCCGAGAGCGTCGTTAGCTTACAGGGTTTCCGTAGCCCGGTCCCGGTCCTCCCACAGAGAGCGGCATGAATCCCGCGAAACAGCGGACCATCGTACGAGAGACGAAGCTGGACGGTGTGGGCGTGCACTCAGGCGAGAGCGCGAGCCTCACCCTCCGGTCCGCGCCCGCGAACCACGGGATCCGCTTCCGGAGGACGGATCTGGACGGCACCCCCGAGATCTGCGCCACCCTGGACAACGTCGTCGGCACGGAGCTGGGGACCTCGCTGGGTCGGGGGGAGGCGCGGGTGCTCACCGTGGAGCACCTGATGTCCGCGCTGTTCGCGCACGGGGTCGACAACATCGTCGTCGACGTGACGGGCTCCGAGATCCCGATCCGGGACGGGAGCTTTCGCGACTACTTCCAAGCGATCGAGGACGCCGGGCTGCGCGAGCAGGAGGCCGACGCGCACGTGATCACGGTCTCCTCCCCGGTGACCGCGTCCGGGAAGGGCGGAGAGTCCTACGTCGCCGTTCCGGCCGACGGGCTGAAGATCTCGGCCACGATCGACTTCCCGCATCCCGCGATCGGCCGCATGTTCGGCTCCCTGCGCGGCGACGAGGACGAGTTCCGATCGTGGATCGCCGGCGCGCGCACCTTCGGGTTCAAGGCCGACGTCGAGGCGCTGCACGCGCGGGGGCTCGCCCTGGGCGCGTCGCTGGCCAACACGGTCGTCCTCGACGAGAAAGGCGTCATGAACGACGCACTCCGCTATCCCGACGAGTTCCTGCGCCACAAGATCGGGGACGTGATCGGCGATCTGGCGCTGCTCGGCGCACGATTGAGCGCACACGTGGTGGCGGACCGCCCGAGCCACGGCGGCAACGTCGCGCTCGCCCGCGCGCTGGCGGTGCACGCTCGACGCTCGGGCCGCGTGCCCATCGTGGACGCCGCCAAGCTGATGCAGTACCTGCCGCACCGCTATCCGATGCTCCTAGTGGACCGCATCATCGACTTCGAGCCGGGCAAGCGGATCGTGGGGATCAAGAACGTCACGATCGACGAGCCCTTCTTCCAGGGGCACTATCCGGGCCATCCGATCATGCCCGGAGTCCTGATCCTGGAGGCCATGGCCCAGGTGGGCGGGCTCCTTCTCATGGAGGAGACCGAGAACCCCGACCAGAAGGTCGTCTACTTCATGACGATGGACAACGTGAAGTGGCGGCGCCCCGTGACCCCAGGCGACACGCTGGTGTCCGAGCTCGAGATGGTCCAGTTCCGGCGGCATACGTGCAAGATGCGCGGGCAGGGCTTCGTGGACGGCGCCCTCGTCGCCGAAGCCGACTTCATGGCGAGGATCGTGGACCGATGAAAGAGGCCACTATGGAGACGCGTGCGGAGACCACGATCCACCCCACGGCGCTCGTCGATCCGGGCGCCGAGCTGGGACAGGGAGTCGTCGTAGGTCCATGGGTGATCCTCGGGCCCCGCGTGGTGATCGGCGACGGGACCGAGATCGGCCCTCGGGTCCTGGTGGAGCGCGACACGACGGTGGGCGAGGACTGCCGCATCCTGAACGGGGCCGTCCTCGGGACGGATCCCCAGGACCTCAAGTTCAAGGGGGAGCGCACGATTCTCGTCGTGGGCGACCGGACGGTGATCCGGGAGTACGCGACGCTGAACCGCGGCACGGGCGCGTCGGGGCGGTCGGTGGTGGGGAGCGACTGCCTGCTGATGGCGTACAGCCACGTCGCGCACGACTGCGAGATCGGGAACCACGTGATCCTCTCCAACTCGGTCAACATGGCCGGTCACGTGACGATCGAGGACTGGGTCTCGATCGGAGGGCTCACGCCCATCCACCAGTTCGTCCGCATCGGCGCGCACGCCTTCGTGGGCGGCGCATCGCGGATCGCCCAGGACGTACCGCCCTACTGCAAGGTGGCGGGTAGCCCGGCGAAGCTCTACGGCCTGAACTCCATCGGGCTCTCGCGGCGCGGCTTCTCTCCGGAGGTCCGCCAGGCCCTCAAGCAGACGTACCGGATGCTCTTCCAGTCCAAGCTGAACCTCGGCCAGGCGATGCGCCGGGTGGAGGAAGAGGTGCCGGCCCTCCCGGAGGTGCGACACGTGCTGGAGTTCATCCGCAACAGCGAGCGCGGCATCACCTTCTGACATCAGGTCCCTCGACGATGACAGGGCCATGACCCCCGTGAGCACACCCCGCATCGGCGTGGTCGGCGTCGGCGCCCTCGGGTTCCACCACGCCCGCATCCTGGGAAGCCTGGACGGCGTCGTGATGGCCGGCATCCACGACACCGACGGCGAGCGCGCCGAGGCGGTGAGCAGGGAGCTGGGCGTCGAGAGGGCCGGCAGCCTCGCCGAGCTCCTCGATCGTTCGGACGCCCTCGTGGTCGCCGTGCCTACCGTCGACCACGAGGCGGTCGCGTGCGCGGCGCTGGAGCGCGGGCGATCGGTCATGGTGGAGAAGCCGCTGGCCCCCGATCTGGACGCGGCGGACCGCATCCTCGACGCGGCGAAGCGCGGAGGAGGCGTCGTGCAGTGCGGCCATGTGGAGCGGTTCAACATGGCGATCCTGGCTGCGGAGCCCTATCTGGACCACCCGCTGTTCGTGGAGTCGCACCGCATGGCCCCGTTCACGCACCGCAGCACCGACGTCGCGGTCGTGCTCGACCTCATGATCCACGACGTGGACCTGGTCGGAAGCCTGGTGGGTACTCCGATCCGGGAGATCGCGGCGGCCGGGGTCCCGGTCCTGACCCCCAACGTGGACATCGCGAACGCCCGCCTCACGTTCGAAGGGGGCACGGTCGCGAACCTGACGGCCAGCCGCGTGTCGTTGGAGCGCATGAGGAAGCTGCGCGTGTTCCAGCGCTCGGGCTATCTCAGCCTGAACCTGGCGGACGGGAGCGGCGAGTTCCTGAGGCTGAAGCACGGCCTGCCGGCCCTGGAGGGAAGGCGGCCGGAGGGCCTCACTGCCGCCGACCTCGGCGAGATCGTCGAGCGCATTCCGCTGCGCGGCGACGGCGTGGAGCCGCTCCGCAGGGAGCTGGAGAACTTCCGCGACGCGGTGCGGGGCGAGGGAGCGCCCGCCGTGAGCGGTGAGGACGGGCGGTCCGCACTGGCCGTTGCACTGGCCATCCAGGAACGGATCGAGAGCCATGTCACTGATACGCGCCCGGCTTAGGCGGAAGAAGAGCTTCATCGACACGAAGAAGGGCATGCCGGTGCGGCATCTCCTCTTCCTCCTCGTCGTCGTGGTCGGGCTGATCTGGTACCTGGGCTGGCGGTTCTAGTGTCCCGCCGCGGCGGTCCGCCGGCCTGCGCGCGCGGCCGCCCCCACCCGGGCCTCCTGTGACGCGCCCCTCCACCGTGCTCCTCCTCGCGGGGGAGGCCTCCGGCGATCACCACGGCGCCGGCGTGGCCCGCGCGCTGCGCGCGGCGCTTCCCGGAGCGCGCTTGACGGGGCTCGGCGGCCCGGCGATGGCGGCGGAGGGCGTGGAGCTGCTGGCGGGACTGGACCAGCTCGCGGTCATGGGCTTCGTCGAGGTCGTGCGGCACCTCGCCTTCTTCCGGTCTCTGGAGCGGCGCATCCAGGCCCTCCTGGACAGCGGCGAGGTGGATCTGGTGCTGCCGATCGACTATCCCGGCCTCAACCTGAGGATCGCGCGGGAGGCACACGCGCGCGGGCTTCCCGTCCTCTACTACATCTCGCCGCAGGTCTGGGCCTGGCGCGCGGGCCGCGCGAGCAGGCTCGCCGAGTACTCGGACGCGGTCGCCGTCATCCTGCCGTTCGAGGCCCGAATGCTCGAGGAGGCCGGGGCCCGGGCGACGTTCGTGGGGCACCCCCTCCTGGAGCGGCCCGACGACGTGCCGGACCGGGCCTCGTTCTGCGCCCGCTGGCAACTCGACGCCGCCCGGCCGCTGCTCGCGCTCCTGCCCGGATCGCGCCGCCAGGAGATCGAGCGGCATCTGGACCTCTTCCTGGCGGCGGCCGCAAGGGTGCGCGAGGCACACCCCGACGTCCAGCCGGTCGTGGCCCGGGCGTCGTCGGTGCCGTACGCGCGTCTGGCCCGAAACGACATCCGGGTCGTGGAGGACACACGCGCGCTCCTGCGCCATGCGCGAGCCGGGCTCGTGAAGTCCGGGACCTCGACGCTGGAGGCCGCCCTCGAAGGCATGCCGTTCGTCATGGCGTATCGCACGCACCCGCTGAGCTACGAGATCGCGCGCCGGGTCGTGCGCGTCGATCACGTCGCCCTCGCCAACCTCGTGGCGGGGGAGCGGGTCGTGACCGAGCTGCTCCAGGGGGAGGCGACGCCCGCGCGTCTCGCCTCCGAGGTGCTTCCTCTCCTCGACGAGGGCTCGGATGCGCGCGCGCGCCAGATCGAGGGGTTCGGTCGCATCCGCGGTGCCCTGGGCACGCCGGGCGCGTCCGCGCGCGTCGCCGAGATGGCGGTCAGGCTCCTGGAGGCGCGCCGGTGAACGCGCTTGGACGGCGCTGCCGCGGCAGGGCGGGGCGATGAACGAGCTGGGCTTCGCCACCGCCGGCATGCTGGGGCACGTCGCCGCCACCGCGCTTCTCGCGACGACGCGCGTGCGGTGGGCCGGCCGGGAGCACTACCTGCGCTTTCGAGAGCGGGGAGAGCCCGTGGTGTTCGTCTTCTGGCACGGCTGTCTGCTGCCCCTGTTCCACTACCACCGCAACGAGGGCATCGTCGTCCTGATCAGCGAGCACGCGGACGGAGAGTACATCACACGGCTGATCCGTCACGGCGGCTTCGACGCCGTGCGAGGCTCGAGCACCCACGGCGGGACCAAGGGCCTCAAAGGACTCGTGCGGGCCGCCCGCGCGGGGAGGAACCTCGCGCTGACGGTCGATGGTCCCCGTGGGCCCGCGCACGAATTCAAGCCCGGCGCGCTCGCCGTGGCCCAGATCGCGGGCCTGCCGATCATCCCGGTCGCGGCCGGGGCGTCGTCGTCGTGGAGGGCCCGGAGCTGGGACGGGTTCCTCGTGCCGAAGCCCTTCTCCACGGTCCGCATCGAGTACGGGCCCCCCCGCCTCCTGTCCCGGCAAGCCGGCCGCGCCGAGATGGAGCGGCTCGGCGCGGAGCTCCAGGCCGAGCTCAACACGCTCACGTCGCGGGTCGAAGGGTCGGGCCACCGGTGAGCGGCGGACTCCATCGCCTCGTGCGCGGGTGGTGGGCGGGGCAGGGAGGGGTCGCGGGCAGGTTCCTCCAGGTCGTCACCGCCCCCGCCGAGCTCGCGTACCGCGTGGAGATCGCCCGGCGTGACCGGCGATACACGCGCCACGGCGGCGCCCGGGTGGCCGGGCTGCGGGTGGTGTCCGTGGGCAACCTCACCGTGGGCGGCACGGGCAAGACACCGCTGGCCGCATGGGTCGGCCGGACTCTGGGAGAGCTCGGCGCGCGCCCCGCGCTCCTGGCGCGCGGGTACGGGAGGGACGAGATCGAGCTCCACCGGCGCTGGAACCCGGGGCTCCCGGTCCTCGCCGACCCGGACCGGCTCGCGTCGGCCCGGCTGGCGCGCTCCAGAGGAGCGGACGCCGCGGTCCTCGACGACGGATTCCAGCATCGACGTCTGGCCCGGGACGTCGACCTGGTCCTGCTGGCGGCCGAGGATCCCTTCCCGGGCCGGCTCCTTCCGCGCGGTCCGTACCGCGAGCCCATCGCAGCGCTCGAGCGGGCGCACGGGGTCGTGGTGACCCGCCGGACTGCCTCCCCGGCCGCCGCGCGCGGGCTCGCCGAAGCCGTGGCACGCACCTTTCATCGTGCGACCACGGCCACGTTGCACCTGGCACCCGCGGGGTGGAGGGCGCTCACGGGCGAGCCGGCCTCGGCCCCGGCGGGCCCGATCCTCGCGGTCGCGGGCATCGGCCGGCCCGAGGACTTCGCCCGCCAGCTCACGGAGGCCTTGGACGGCGAGGTCGAGTTGGCGAGCTTCCCCGATCACCACGAGTACACGGCCCGGGACGTCGAGGCCCTCGCCGCGCGGGCGAAGGGACGGACCCTGGTCACGACCGAGAAGGACGCGGTCAAGCTCGAGGCGTTCGCCGACCGTCTGCCGACCGTCCGGGTAGTGACCCTGGAGCCGAGGTGGGAGTCCGGGCAGCCGGACATCCTCGCCCTGCTGCGCGACGTGCTGAAGAAGGAGACATGACGTTGGAGCGTGCCACCGACGTGCTGGTGATCGGCAGCGGGATCGCGGGGCTCACCTTCGCCCTCAAGCTCGCACCGCGCGCCCGCGTGCTCTTGATCACGAAGAAGGAGCAGGCGGACTCGAGCACGAACTACGCGCGCGGAGGGATCGCCTCCGTGCAGGGCGAGGACGACCGCTACGAGCTCCACGTCCAGGACACCCTGGTCGCGGGGGCCGGGTTGTGCCACCCGCGCGCGGTGGAGGCGCTCGTGCGCGAAGGCCCCGCCCGGGTGCGCGAGCTCATCGAGTGGGGGGCCCGGTTCGATCGGCGGGAGGCCGGACAGCTCTCGCTGGGCAGGGAGGGCGGCCACTCCCGCCGGCGCATCGCCCACGCGGGCGACCACACCGGGCGGGAGATCGAGACGGCGCTCCTCGCCGCCGTGGCGGCGGAGCCGGCGATCGAGGTTCTCGAGGACCACGTCGCGGTGGATCTCCTCGTGGCCGCGGGGCCCGCCGGGCGCCCCGAGTGCCTCGGGGCCGTCGCGCTCGACCGCCGCACCGGGGAGGTCGACGTCGTGCATGCCCGCTTCACCATGCTGGCCGCGGGGGGCTGCGGGCAGGTATACCGGAACACCACGAATCCCCCCATCGCCACGGGAGACGGCGTGGCGATGGCGTACCGTGCGGGGGCGCGCGTGGCCAACATGGAGTTCATCCAGTTCCATCCAACGGCGATGCATCCGACGGAGGACCCGGCCTTCCTGATCTCCGAGGCGGTGCGAGGAGAGGGCGCCGTGCTGCGCGCGCTCGACGGAACCGCGTTCATGGATCGCTACCATCCGCTGGCGTCGCTCGCCCCCCGCGACGTGGTCGCGCGTGCCATCGACCGGGAGCTGAAGGAGCGCGGCGACGACCACGTCGTGCTCGACGTGTCGCCGATCCCGCGCGACATCCTCGAGCGCCGCTTCCCCGAGGCGGTGCAGGGATGCCTGGACCGGGGCTTCGACCCCTCCGACGGCATTCCGGTGGTCCCTGCCGCGCATTACCTGTGTGGCGGCGTCCTCACGGACAGCACGGGGCACACCAGCCTGGCGGGCCTTTTCGCCGCCGGCGAGACGGCCTGCTCGGGCGTCCATGGTGCGAACCGGCTCGCCTCGAACTCTCTGCTCGAGGCCGTGGTCTTCGCCGACCGCGCCGCACGCACGGTCTCGTACCGTCTGGCCGCCGGGGACGGAGCGGGGGCGAGGGGCGCGAACGGCGCCCAGCTGGTCGTGCCGTCGCCGGGCGGCGCCGCGCCCGATCCAGCCGCCCTGGCCCAACGGCGCAGGGAGCTGCGCAGCCTGATGTGGGACCTCGTCGGCATCGTGCGCTCCGACGAGCGGATCGAGCGCGCGGAGGCCGAGGTCGCGCGCATGGCGACCGCCGAGGCCGTGCAGTGGCCGCGCGTGCGGTGGACGGCCGAGGAAGCCGAGTTGCGCAACCTCCTGCAGGTCGCCGAGCTCATCATCCGGTGCGCGCGCCTGCGCAGGGAGAGCCGGGGGCTGCACTACACCGTCGACCGCCCCTACCGCGACAACGCGTATTCCCTGCACGACACGGTGGTGAGCCGCAGCGAGGGCTTCCCCTGGTGAAGCTGATCGTGGCCGCCGTCGGCACGGTGCGTGGGATTCTGGCGCCCGCGGTCTCGGAGTACGAGGTGCGGGCCCAACGCTATTGGAAGCTGGAGATCTCGGAGGTGGACGGGGGAGCCCCAGGCCGGAATCCGCCGGCCGACCGGGTGAAGGACGAGGAGGGGCGCAGGCTGCTGGGCCGCATCCCGGAGGACCACGAGGTAGTGGCGCTCACGAGGCTCGGACGGCAGATGGACTCCGGTGGGCTCGCCCGCTATCTGGAGGATCAGGCGGTGCGGTCGCGCCCCGGCGTCGTGTTCGTCGTCGGCGGCGCCTACGGGCTGGCCGCGGGCGTGCTCGACCGTGCGTCGCAGAGGCTCTCGCTGTCCGCATTCACGCTCCCGCACGAACTGGCGCGCCTCGTTCTGCTGGAGCAACTCTACCGCGCCGGCACGATCCTGCGCGGAGAGCCGTACCACAAGGGTGCCTGAGCGCCCTGGAGCACGCCCCGCCACCCTGCGAGGTGAAAGGACGATGGCCCTCCCCGATCCATGTGCCAGGAGATCCCGTGACGGAACCGACTGATCTCGAGCTCGTCGCAGAACGGCTGGCCGGATCTCCCCTGGTGGAAGACTACGTCGCGGGCAAGGCCGCGGCGGTGGCCCTCTACGGGAGCCACTTCGCGGACCCCGACGCCTACCGGCGGAAGGCCGCCGAGGTGGACGCGCGCTTCGACCGCGACGCCCGCGCCCAGGCGGCGCGCGCGATGCACGCCCCGGGCGGCGAACAGCGCCTCGAGCGCTGGGTCGAAGAGGGAGGGTACGTGGTCACGACCGGCCAGCAGCCGTGTCTGTTCGGTGGCCCGCTGTACACGCTCTACAAGGCGCTCTCGGCGGCCCGGCTCGCGCGCGGGCTCGAGGATCTGCTGGGCAGGCCGGTGCTGCCGCTCTTCTGGGTGGGCTCGGAGGATCACGACTGGGCCGAGGCCAACCACACCTGGGTGGTCGATCTCCACAACGAGCTCCGGCGCGCGGAGCTGACCCACGTGGGTGACACCACGCCGGCCCTCCACCGCATCCCGCTGTCGGACGGAGTCGGCGAGGTGGCCGCCTCCTTCATCGAGGCGCTCCCGCACACGGAGCAGAGTGAGCCGTACCTCGAGCTCCTGCGCTCGGCCGCCCATCCGGGCACGACACTGCCGGAGAGCTGCCAGGTCGTGCTGCACCGGCTGCTCGAGCCCTTCGGAATCTACCTGACGCACGCGGCGGATCCCGTGGTCAAGGAGCGCTCCCTGGACGTGCTGCTGCGCGAGCTCGATCATGCCGAGGCCCACGAGGAGGTGCTCGACGCGACCGGAGCCCGGATCCGCACGGCGGGCTACGACCTTCAGGTCTCGCTCCTGACCGGGGGGCTCAACCTCTTCCTCGAGAGCGCGCGGGGCCGGGAGCGCCTCTACCGGGAGGGAGCGGGATTCCGGCTCCACGATTCCGGCGAGCGGCTTCGGGGCGACGAGGTGCGCGGGCGGGCGGCCGCCGACCCGACCGTGCTGAGCCCGAACGTGCTGCTCCGTCCGGTCGTCGAGAGCGCGGTCTTCCCCACGCTGTGCTACGTGGGGGGACCGGGGGAGCTGGCGTACTTCGCGCAGATCCCCGACTACTTCAGGGCCTTCGGGATCGAGATGCCGGTGGTCCACCCGCGCGCGTCCATCACGGTGGTCGAGTCGAAGATCCGCAAGGTCCTCGACAAGTTCGGGCTCGGCCTCGATGCGATGGCACGCCCGTTCCAGGACCTGGCAGGCGACCTCGCGAGGGAGGAGGTCCCGCCCGGGGTGCGGAAGGCTCTGGGCTCGCTGCGTGGAGCCGTCGGCAAAGGGGTGGGCGAGCTCCTGAACGAGACCAAGGAGATCGACCCCACCCTCAAGGGTCCCGTCCAGCACGTGCGCGCTCAGGCGTTCGGCGCCCTGGACGACCTCGAGAAGAAGATCCTGCAGGCGCTGAAGAGGGAGAACGAGATCGCCCTGGCGCAGGTGCAGAAGGCGCAACTCCACCTGCGACCGCTCGGCAAGCCCCAGGAGCGCGTCATGAACGCCTTCTACTACCTGACACGCTACGGCGGCGCGTTTCTCGATGCGGTCTACGAGCGGTGCCCCTCGGGCCCGAGCTGAGCGGGCCCGTCCGGGTGAGCCCCGGGAGCGGCGGGCGCCCGTTGCCGTCACCTCGGGCCGCGGCCTAGGTTCGGCTCGTGACGATCCGGTCTGAAGCTTCCACCGCCGCCCCCGGCGCCGAATCGCACGCCGCGGGGCGCGTCTTCGCCGGCATCTTCCTGAGCCGGGCCTTCGGGTTCGTGGCACGGAGGGTGTTCGCCCACTATTTCGGGGCGGACATGTTCGCCGACGCGTGGCAGGCAGCGCTCAGGCTGCCCAACGTGCTCCGCAACCTCCTGGGAGAGGGGACGCTGTCCGCGTCGTTCATCCCGGTCTACTCGGAGTTCCTGGAGCAGGGAAAGGAGGACGAGGCCCGCCGCTTCGCGGGGGCCGCGCTCGGGCTCCTCATCGCCGCCGCCGGAGCCTTCACGCTGATCGGCGTCCTGCTCGCGCCGCTCATGGTGAAGCTCTTCTTCTGGGAGTGGAGCCCCGAGAAGCGCGCGCTCACCACCACGCTGGTGCGCATTCTCTTCCCGATGACCGGCGTGCTCGTGATCTCGGCGTGGGCCCTCGGCATCCTCAACAGCCACCGCCGCTTCTTCGTCTCGTACGTCGCTCCGGTCTTCTGGAACCTGGCCATGATCGGCACGCTCCTCGGCTGCGGCAGCTACCTCGCCTTCGGGAAGCACGCCCTGGTGGTGGCGCTGGCGTGGGGAGCGCTCGCCGGAGGGCTCCTCCAGCTCGGCGTGCAGATCCCGTTCCTCCGCCCCCACCTGCGCGGCCTGGAGCTCTCGCTGGGGCGGGGGGTCGAGGGTGTCCGGGAGGCCGTCCGCAACTTCACCCCGGTCGTGGCGGCCCGCGGGGTGGTGAACCTGACCGGGTGGATCGACACGATCCTCGCCGGCTTCCTCGCGAGCGGTGCGGTCGCGCTGCTCGGCTACGCGCAGCTCCTCTACATGCTCCCCATCTCCCTGTTCGGCATGTCGGTCGCCGACTCCGAGCTCCCGGAGCTCTCGCGCATGCGGGCCGAGACCAGGGAGGTCCTGGCGCGGCGCGTGGCGCGCGCGCTCCATCGCGTCTCCTACTTCCTGATCCCCACGGCGCTCGCCTACTTCTGCCTGGGCGACATCGTCGTCGGCGCGCTCTTCCGCACCGGCGCCTTCGGCGCCGCGGAGACGCTCGCCACGTGGGCCATCCTGGGCGCGTTCTCGCTGGGGGTCGCCGCCACCGCGAGCTCCCGCGTCCTGTCCTCCGCGTTCTACGCCCTGCACGACACGCGCACGCCGGCGCGCATCGCCTACCTGCGCGTGGCCGTGGCGACGAGCCTGGGACTCGCGGTCATGTTCCCGATCGACCGAGTGGAGATCGGAGAGCTCCACCTCGGCGTGGCGGGCCTCGCCCTGGCTGCCTCGGTGGCCGGCACCCTCGAATACCTCCTGCTGCGCCGCGCGCTCGCACGGTACCTGGGACCGCACGGGCCCGGCACGCTTCCGATCCTGAAGATGACGCTGGCCGGCGCGATCGCGGCGGCCGGGGGCGTGGCACTCCAGCTCGCGCTCCCCGGCGGACATCCCGTCCTGCTCGGGCTGGAAACGCTCCCTGCGTTCGGGGTACTGTACGTGGCCGCCGCGGCCCTGCTCGGCATCCCGTTCCCGCTCCGACGAGGCAGGGCGGCGTGAGCGCGGATCGGCAGGGCGGCGACGCTGCGGCCCGGCAGCCACCCCGCGCCCAGAGCCCTGCGACGTGCTCCTGAACCCCGAGACCCTCGGCACGCTCTCGACCCGCCCGGGCGTCTACCTCTTCCGTACGGGCACGGGTGAGGTTCTGTACGTGGGCAAGGCCAAGTCCCTGCGCGCGCGCGTGCGCAGCTACTTCAGGGCCGGGGCGGAGCAGAGCGCGAAGACGCAGGAGATGCTCCGCCGCGCCGAGGACCTCGAGACCCTGGTGGTCGGCTCGGAGGCGGAGGCGCTCATCCTCGAGGCCAACCTGATCAAGGAGCATCGGCCGCGCTTCAACATCCTTCTCCGCGACGACAAGAGCTACCCGTACATCAAGGTCACCGTGCAGGAGCCCTTCCCGCGCGTCTTCGTGACCCGCCGGGTCGTGGGCGACGGAGGCCGCTACTTCGGCCCCTACACCTCGGTCGGCCCCATGCGACAGGCTCTCGAGGTGATCAAGCGGCTGCACACGGTGCGCTCCTGTCGCTACGACCTCCCGGCGGAGAGACCGGAGCGCCCCTGCCTGGACTACCACATCGGCCGCTGCCTGGCCCCGTGCGTGGGGCTGCAGAGCGAGGCCGACTACCGCGGGATGATCGAGGAGATCCTGCGCATCCTCGAGGGTGACACCGAGGCCATCCGGCGTGACGTCGAGGACCGCATGCGCGAGGCAGCCGAGCGGCTCGACTTCGAGAGTGCCGCCCGGCTCCGGGACGTGATCCAGGGGCTGGACGGGCTCGCCCGGGAACAGCGCGTCCACCACGCGCAGGGAGGCGACCTGGACGTGGTCGGCCTCGCGCGGGACGGGTCCATGGGGGCGGGCGTCGTCCTGAGGGTGCGCCACGGCCTGCTGATCGGGAGGGACTCGCAGCGCTTCACGCACACCGAAGACGCCTCGGACGCGGACCTCCTCGCCTCGCTGCTGTCCCGCTACTACCTGAGCGGGGGGAGCCGGCGCGTGTCGGAGCTCCCCGGAGAGGTCCTCCTCCCGAGCGACTGCCCGGACCGGGGGCTCGTCGAGGCGGTGCTCGGCGAGCGGTCCGGCAGGAGCGTGCGGCTCCGCATCCCCCGCCGGGGCGAGAAGCTGCGGCTCGTGGACCTCGCCGCGCAGAACGCCCGCCATCTCCTGGAGGACCGGGTGACCGCCCTCGCGTACGCGGCCGACCGGGCGGAGGACGTGCTGTACGGCCTCCAGGAGGAGCTGGACCTGAAGATCGTGCCCCGCCTGATGGTCTGCTTCGACATCTCCCACACGCAGGGCAGCGAGACGGTCGCGAGCGCGGTGGTCTTCGAGAACGGCGAGCCCCGCAAGGCCGCCTATCGCCACATGCGGATCAAGGGGGACTGGGGCAACGACGACTTCCGGTCGATGGCGGAGGCGGTAGGACGCTACTTCCGTCGGCGCCGCGACGAGGGCGGCCCCCTCCCCGACCTCGCGGTCATCGACGGCGGGAAGGGGCAGCTCGGGGCAGCTCAGGCGGCCCTCCGGGAGCTGGGTCTCGACGGGGTGGCTCTCCTCGCACTGGCCAAGAAGGAGGAGGAGGTATACCTGCCGGGGCGCTCCGAGCCGGTGCGCCTCGACCGCCGCAACCGGGCCCTCCACCTGCTGCAGCGCATACGGGACGAAGCACACCGCTTCGCCGTCGGATACAACCGCAAGCTCCGGGGCAGGCGCACGCTGAAGAGCGACCTCGGCGAGATCCCGGGTATCGGCCCGGCCCGTCAGAGGGAGCTGCTCCGCCGCTTCGGCTCGCTCAGGGGCGTGCGCGAGGCGACCAGGGACGAGATCGCGCGCATCCCGGGGTTCTCCGAAGTCCTGGCGAGCCGTATCCTGACCTATCTGGGACGA
This sequence comes from Longimicrobiales bacterium, assembly GCA_046704285.1. GTDB lineage: Bacteria > Gemmatimonadota > Gemmatimonadetes > Longimicrobiales > Gaopeijiaceae > SZUA-318. The sequence goes on from JBJKSF010000016.1 coordinate 32,340, forward strand.
TGACATGACCGTTCGGACCCGCTTCGCACCCAGCCCGACCGGGCGCCTGCACCTCGGCAACGTCCGCACCGCCGCCTTCAACTGGCTCTTCGCGAGACGGGCGGGCGGCGCGTTCGTGCTGCGCATCGAGGACACCGACGCCGGGCGGAACGTGCCGGGCGGGGAGGAGGCGATCCTCGAGGACCTGCGCTGGCTCGGCCTGGAGTGGGACGAGGGCCCCGGGATCGGCGGGGTGCACGGCCCGTATCGCCAGAGCGAGCGCACGGCGCGCTACGACGAGGCCGTGGAGCACCTGCTCGCGGGGGGAAACGCGTACCCATGCTACTGCACCGAGGAGGAGCTCGCCGAAGACGAGAACGGACCGGGCCGGCGCCATGCCCGGCGGTGCAGGGAGCTCGACGCCGCCCGGAGGGCGGCGCTCGCGCGCCAGGGGCGGGCGCCGGCGATACGGTTCGCGGTGCCGGACGACGTGGAGAGCGTGGACGTGGATGATGTGGTATATGGATCCATGACGTTCCCGTCCAACGACATAGACGACTTCGTCATCCGTCGCGCGGACGGAAGGCCCACGTACAACTTCGCGGTCGTCGTGGACGACCTCGACATGGAGATCACCCACGTCGTCCGCGGGGCAGGGCATCTGTCCAACACGCCCAGGCAGGCGCTCCTGTTCGACGCCCTCGGCGGAGCACGGCCGGTGTTCGCACACCTGCCGACCGTCCTCGCGCCCTCGGGAGAGAAGCTCTCGAAGCGGGAGGGGGCCACGGCCGTGTCCGAGCTGAGGGAGCAAGGGTATCCGCCCGATGCGGTGCTGAACTATCTGTCGCTCCTGGGCTGGTCGGATGCCGGCGAGCGCGAGATCCTGACCCGTGAGGAGCTCGTCCACGCGATCTCCCTGGAGCGCGTGGGAAGGAGCGACGCACGAGTCGACCCGGCCAAGCTCCGGTGGGTCTCGGCGCGGCACCTGGCGGAGGAGGAGCTCGCGACCCTGTGCGCGCACGTCGCGCCGTTCGTGGACGCGGATCGTTTCCCCGTCGCCCTGGAGCGTATCGAGCCGGTGGTGGACGCGATCCGCTCGCGTCTCTCGACGTACGGGGACGTGAACGAGCATCTCGCGGTGCTGTACCCTGCGGAAGGGGCGCAGCTCGCGGCCGCCCGGCGGACGGCAGGCGGGGATCCACGGACCAGAAAGGTCCTGGAGGAGGTGCGCACGGCCCTTCGAGCCGCGGAGGATTGGAGCGGCCCCGCGCTCGGCGCGAGCGTGCGGGCGGCCGGTGCGGCCCTGGGCGTGCGCGGGAAGGAGCTCTTCCATCCCGTGAGGACGAGCCTCATCGGTACCGAAGACGGCCCGGATGTCGGCAAGATCCTGGCAGCGGTCGGCAAGCGCGAGGCGTTGCGGAGAATCGACGTAACCCTCGCAGGAGCACCCGTTTGACGCTCCCGGGGCATGCGCCTATCTTAGCAGGTCTGCAGATGTTTCGTACCTTGAGGAGGATCCCCGGATGAAGATCCGTTACGGCCTGATCCTGACCCTGGGCGGCACCGTCGCGTTGATGGGCTGCGCCGGGGGCGCGTCGTCGGCTCGTCCCGGCAAAGCGGTGGCGCCCACCGCCGGCGGCACACAGATCTCGGCCGGACAGCCGGTGCGCCAGGACGCCAATACGCGAGCCGCGGCCGACGCGCTCAAGAAGGCGGCCGGCGACACGGTGGCGACGCAGTCGCAGCCACTGTACCAGCAAGCCCTGACGGCAGCGAACGCGGCGATCGCCGCCGACACGGTCAACCCCCTCCCATACCTGCAGAAAGGGGAGGCCCTGATCGGGCTCGGGCAGTACGCGCAGGCCGACTCGGCGCTCACGAAGGCCCAGACGCTGCGCCCCCTGTACCAGTTCGAGATCCAGCCGATGCGGGAGCACGCCTGGGTCGACCTGTACAACAAGGCCGCGCCCCTCGTCAACGAGGGCGAGTACCGGAAGGCCGCCAAGATGTTCGAGGATGCGGACCAGATCTACGGCAAGCGCCCCGAAGCGATGATGATCCTCGGCAAGATCTACGCGCAGCTCCACGAGGACACCCTCGCCCTGAAGAACCTGGACGAGGCCCAGAAGGTCATCGCGGAGCAGGGCCCCAAGGTGGACTCGGCGTCGCTCGCGTCGTGGAAGCAGCAGGCCGCCGACATTCCGTATACCAAGGCGCAGGTCCTGGCCTCCATGGGGCGCTTCGGAGACGCGATCGCGGTGTACCAGAAGATCGTGGCGGCGGATCCGAGCAACCTCATGATGCAGCGGAACCTCGCGACGATCGAGCTGGAGGCCGGACAGACGGACTCGGCGAAGGCGATCCTCGACTCGCTCATGACGAAGTCGACCACGGCCGAGGACTTCTACCAGCTCGGGATCCGCTACTTCCAGGCGAACGCGTTCTCCCAGGCCGCAAAGGCCTTCGGGAAGGCCGCCACGATGAGCCCGATGAACCGCGACGCGCTCGAGCTGTGGGCCCGGTCCCTCAGGAATGATTCGGCGTACGCGCAGGTCGTGCCGGTGGCCCAGCGTTGGCTCAAGCTGGATCCGAACAACAAGAACGCGTACATCATCCTCGCCCAGGCCATGAACCAGGAGAAGAAGAGCCCCAAGGAGGTGAACGCGCTCGTGTCCAAGGTGGAGGCGCTCAAGGTCGAGCTCGACCAGCTCACCCTGCACCACCTGGCGAACGGGGGTGGCTACGTCACCGGCGAGGTGACCAACGTCTCTCTCGATCCGGGAGCCAACGTGACCCTGCACTTCACGTTCTACGATGACACCGGGGCGAGCATCGGGACCAAGGACGAGACGGTCCAGGTGGGGGCCAAAGGCTCCACGCAGGCCTTCCGGACCGACTTCGACTCGAGTCAACAGGTGGGCGGCTACGGCTACACGTTGAGCACCATGTAGCTTCGAAGCAGCCCCAGGGCATGCGGAGGGTGGTGGGGGCGGCCCGCCCCCACCACCCACTCCGTTTTAGCCCCCGACGAGCGGCCGGAGGGCTGCATGACCCCAACCCCCACGCGGCGACATGTT
>JBJKSF010000017.1:0-6195 GCA_046704285.1 Longimicrobiales bacterium
GCGAGCAACCTGGTGCATGTATGCGACGTCTTCGACGCCCTGCGCACCGACCGCCCGTATCGGGAGGCGTGGCCGGCCGAGCGCGTGCTCAAGCTCATCGGCGACGGTGCGGGGCCGGAGTTCGACACGGACATCGCCCGCGCGTTCATCCAGATGATGGAGCGCTGGGAGGGACGCGTCGCGGAGGTGAGCCCCGAGGCCGCCGAGCTCGCGATCACGGACGAGACCGTGGCGTCCGAAGGGGACGGGAGGGGCCCGGGCCCGGATTGAGGGGCGCGGGAGCGTTCAGGACGAGCCGCCGGGGCTCCCGGTGGCGGTCCCGTCGAAGAGCGCCCGCAACGAGTCCAGGGAGGTGTCCATGGCGGCCACGACGCGGGGATCGAACCGCGTTCCCGACCCGCTCCTGATCTCGATCACCGCATCGTCCCACCGCCGCCGGGACGGCCGCCCACCCTCGCGGGTGAGAAGGTCCAGCGCGTCACAGAGGGCCACCACGCGGGCCTCGATCGGGATCGACTCGCCCGCCAGTCCGTCCGGATACCCCGTGCCGTCCCATCGCTCGTGGTGCCAGGCGACCGCGGCCAGGACGTGCTCGTCGTCGAGCAGGGGCTCGAGGATCCTCCGCCCGACCGACGGGTGCGCGCGCAGCTGCTCGAGCTCGTCCGCGTCCGGATCGCTCTCGTGCGCCAGCACCGAAGGCGGAACGCCGACCTTGCCCAGGTCGTGCATCTCGCACCCCAGGCGCAGCGCGGCGTGCGGGATGACGTCCTCGCCGGGGTCCAGCACCTTCGCGATGGGCTCCGCGTAGGACGCCACCCGCCTCCCGTGGCCACGCGCGAGCGGGCTCCTGAGCTCGACCGCATCCACCAGCGACCGGAGTGCACGCAGGATGGACTCCCGGGCCCGGGTCTCACCCTCGCGCTCCCCCTCGCCCGCCGAGCGGCGCGCCGCTCGCGCCGCCACGTTGCGGTCCCTGCTCTCGAGCACGTCCACGAGGTGGCGGCGCAGGTCCGGCATGCCGAACGGCTTGAAGACGTACCGGTCGGCTCCCGCGTTGAGAGCCTCGGCCGCCACGCGCGCATCCTGCAGGCCGGTGGCGACCAGCACGGCGGTGCTGGGCCAGCGGGACCTCACCGCGGCCACCAGCTCGATGCCCGAAGCTCCCGGAAGACGCACGTCGGACAATACCACGTCGAACTCGCTACGCAGCTCCTCGATGGCCGAGGGAACGTCGCCGGCCTCCCTCACGTCGAAGCCCTCCCGCCCCAGGTAGGTCGCGAGCAGCGAACGGACCTGGCCGTCGTCCTCGACCACGAGCGCGCGCCGGCCGGCTCCGAATCCCGTGACCTGGTGGGGCAGGAGGGTCAGCGGGGGTCGGGTGCGGCCGATGTCCTCGCTGGCCCTCGGATAGTCGGAGGGCTCCGGCTCTCCCAGGATCTCGAGGAGCGCCTGGGCGGCATCCGCGGACGGGAGGGCGTGCTCCATCATCGTCGCCGCGAAGAGCCGCACCCGGTTGCGCCCTGCGTGCTTCGCCTCGTAGAGGGCCTGGTCGGCGGCGGCGAGGAGCTCGTCCGGGGAGCGCATGCTCGGGTGGTACGTGGCCAGCCCGGCGCTGACCGTGAGATGGGCCCCCGTGCTCATGACCCTGGCGGCGAGCGCCTCCCGGATGCGGTCCGCGAAGATGAGGGCGCCTTCGGTGTCGGTGCTGGTGAGCACGGACAGGAACTCCTCGCCCCCGAATCGCGCCGAGAGGTCCATGCGCCGCGTCGACGGAGCGAGGATCCCGGCGAAGGCCCTCAACGCCTCGTCGCCGCCGGCGTGTCCCCACTGGTCGTTGTACGCCTTGAAGTGGTCCAGGTCGAACAGGACGACGGACAGGAGCCGGCCGCGCTCCGCCGCTGCGAACTCGTTCTCCAGGAACAGGCGGGCGTGGCGGCGGTTCGGCAGATGCGTCACCAGGTCCGTGAACGCCATGTCCTCGACGATCGCGCGCTCCCGGTGCAGGGTCTCGGCCAGCCAGCCGATGCCCATCGACACCGCGACGTAGGCACCCACGACGCCCAGCAGGATGTCCGGCGGCGCGCGGTGCATCCAGGTGGCGACGACCTGGGTGGTCGACAGCGTGGCCATGCCGACAGCGAGGGCGGTCGCCACGCCCTTCCAGCCCCGGTAGTAGGCCAGCAGGAACGCGGGCACGAGCGCGAGCAGCCACAGCAGCGCGCCATAGTCCGCCAGGCGCTCGGGCACTTCCAGGTCTCCCACCACGGGGACGACGAGGGCCGCCAGCGAGAGGATGAGAGCCCGGGGGGGAACGCGTCGATTCGAGAGCTCGGTCGCCATGGTCGTCCCAAGTTGCCCGGCCCGGGTCATGGGAGCAAGAAGTCCGCAACCGTCGGTCGGTCGGGGCCCCGAGGGCTGTTGAATTCCCCCGCCAACCGGATAGTTTGGCTGTCTCCGCGCCCGTCCGGGCGACCGACCCCCCGTCACCGAGGTGAAGAACATGCTCAGGACCGCCCTCCTGTGGGCCTCCACGAACCCGTTTCTGGCGCGGCGGCTTCCCAGGTACCGCTTCGTGAAGCGGGCAGTCCGAAGGTTCATGCCGGGTGAGAGCCTGGAGGACGCGCTGGCGGAGGCCGCCCGCCTCCAGCAGCAGGGCATGCCGACGACGGTCACGCTCCTCGGCGAGAACATCGTGGCGGAGTCCGAGGCCGATGCGGTCCTGGAGCACTACCTCGGCGTCCTGGAGACCGCGAAATCGCGCCGCCTGGACACAGAGATCTCCCTGAAGCTGACGCAGCTCGGGCTGGACCTGAGCGTGGACCGCGCGCGTGATCGCCTCGAGCGTCTGGTGCGCGCGTGCGACCCCGGCTCGCTCGTGTGGGTGGACATGGAGGGTTCGGACTACACCGACGTGACCCTCGACGTCTACCGCTCGGTGCGCGAGGACCACCCGAACGTCGGGGTGTGCCTGCAGGCGTACCTGCGGCGGACCATGTCCGACGTCGAGAGCCTCCTCGCCGTGCACCCCTCGATCCGCCTCGTGAAGGGGGCCTACATGGAGCCGCCCGACGTGGCGTTCGCGGCGAAGGCCGAGGTGGACCAGAACTACATCAAGGTCGCGGGCGCGCTGCTGCGGGCGAGGAAGGAGGGGCGGATGGGCCGGCCCGTGATCGGCACGCACGACCCGCGCATGATCGCCGAGGTGAACCGGCTCGGGTACGAGCTCGACCTCGGCAAGGACACCTATGAGATGGCCATGCTGTACGGCATCCAGCGGGCGGAGCAGGAGCGCCTTGCACGCAGCGGCTATACGCTGCGCGTGCTGATCAGCTACGGGGAGGCCTGGTTCCCATGGTACATGCGCCGTCTCGCCGAGCGCCCGGCGAACGTGTGGTTCGTGGTGAGGCAGATCGGACGGCGGTGAAGGCGCCAGCGCCTGGTTGATATCGGCCCGGCATAGGGCGACTCTTCACGCAGCCGCGGCGAGGGCCCGAGCAGGGCCCTGCCTGCCGGCCCGCGAGCTCGTCCTCCTTTCGCCGGGAGATGGCATTCTTGAAGTCCGGGCTCTCCCGCCGCTGGATTCCGCCGGTGGTGGCGGTGGGCTTTCTCGTTCTGGCGCTCCTCCTGCTCCGGCGAGAGCTCCACGCCCACCATCTCGGGGAGATCGTACGCGGGGCGTGGGCGGTTCCGCCCGGGAGGCTTCTCGAGGCGCTCCTCCTCACGGCCGGCTCGTTCGTCGCCCTCGCCGTCGCGGAGCTGCTGGGCGTCCGCTACGTGGGTTCGGACCTGCCGCGCCGGCGCGTCGCCCTCGCCTCGTTCACGGGATACTCGTTCAGCAACGCCCTCGGGTTCCCGGTGCTCACGGGCGCACCGCTCCGCTATCGCCTCTACACGTCGTGGGGCGTCGAGGGGGGCGACGTCGCGCGCATCATCGCGCTCTACACGAGCACCTTCTGGCTCGGGTTCCTGGCGCTCGCCGGCACCGCCCTCGTCGCCAGGGGCCCTGCGGAGGCGCGTGCCCTGTCCCTCCCCGAGCCCCTGGTCCGCCCGCTCGGGATCGCGCTGATCCTCATCGGGCTGGCCTACCTGGCCTGGTGCGCCCTGGGAGAGCGCCCACTGCGCGTGGGCGGCTGGCAGCTGCGGGTGCCGAGCTGGAAGACGGGAGTCGCGCAGCTCGTCGTCTCGGCGCTGGACTGGACCTGCGCGGCGGGGACGTTGTACGTCATCATCCCAGGCGGGCACGGCGTCAGCTTCCTTCCGTTCCTCGCGGCGTTCATGCTGGCCCAGGTCGTCGGGCTGGTCAGCATGGTCCCCGCCGGCCTCGGGGTGTTCGAAGTCGTCCTGTTGCTGGCGATGCCGGGCCGCCTCCCCGCGGCCGTGGCGCTCTCGTCGATCCTCGCCTACCGCGCGGTCTACCAGCTTCTCCCCCTCCTGCTGGCGGCGCTGCTCCTGGGTGGCTACGAGCTGCGGAGGAGGCGCGAGGTGGTCGGGAAGGCGCTGGGCGTCGTGGGAGGCGGGCTGTCGAGCGCCGCGCCCCTCGTCCTGTCGGCGTCCGTGTTCGGTGCGGGAGCGCTGCTGGTCGCCACCGGCGCGCTGCCGCAGGCGGCGCACCTGAGCTGGCTCCTGCGCGCGCTTCCCCTCCCGCTGGCCGAGGCGTCGCACTTCCTCGGCAGCATCGTGGGCGCCCTCCTGCTCATCCTGGCATGGGGGCTGCTGAGACGCCTGGACGGGGCGTACCACGCGACGCTCGTGCTCCTCGCCGCGGGAGCCGTCCTCGCCGCGGCCCGCGGCGGCGGGCCCATCACGACGCTCGCGCTCCTGCTCGTGCTGGTGGCCCTGGCTCCGGCCCGACGCGAGTTCATGCGCCGCTCCTCGCTCACGGCGGAGCCGGTGTCTCCGGAGTGGCTCGTGGGCGTGGGGGTGGTCCTCATCACCACCACGTGGCTCGGCGTGTTCGCGTATCGCGAGGTCGCCTTCACGGGCGACTTGTGGTGGCGCTTCGCGCTGCGGGCGGACGCGCCGCGGTTCCTGCGCAGCTCCGTGGCCGCCGCGAGCGTGCTCCTCCTCTTCGGGGTCGTGCGCCTCCTGCGCCCCGCCGAACCCGAGGAAGCGAGCCCACCGGCCGAGATCCCCCCCGACGTGGAGCGGATCGCGGCCGCCGACGGCCGCGCCGGCGCGCGGCTCGCCTTCCTGGGCGACAAAGCCTTCCTCTTCTCGGCCGCCCGGGACGCGTTCATCATGTTCGGGGTGGAGGGGCGCAGCTGGGTGGCGATGGGCGACCCGGTCGGCAACCCCGAAGCCTTCCCGGAGCTGCTGTGGGACTTCCGCAGCCGGGTCCACCGACACGGCGGCTGGCCGGTCTTCTATCAGGTCACGCCTCGCCACCTCCCGCTGTACGTGGACATGGGGCTGGCGCTGGTGAAGCTGGGAGAGGAGGGTGTGATCGAGCTCCCGGCGTTCAGCCTCGAGGGTGGTCGACGCTCGGGCCTGCGCCAGACGCTGCGGCGCACGGAGCGCGCCGGCGGTACGTTCGACGTGCTCGCTCCGGAGGCCGTGGGGGCGAGCATGCCGCGGCTGCGGGAGATCTCCGACGCCTGGATCGAGGCCAAGAAGGTGCGCGAGAAGGGGTTCTCCCTGGGGTTCTTCTCCCCCTCCTACCTGGAGAGGTGCGCGGTCGCGGTGCTCAGCGCGGAGGGGCGGCCCGTCGCGTTCTCCAACCTGATGACCGGACACGAGGGCGGGGAGTGCGCCCCGGACCTCATGCGCTACGATCCGTCCGCCGCTCCCGACTCGGCGATGGAGTACCTGTTCATCCAGTCGATCCTGTGGGCGAAGGAGCGCGGCTTCGAGCGCTTCAGCCTCGGGATGGCGCCGCTGTCGGGGCTGCAGGAGGGTCCCCTGGCTCCCTCGTGGAGCCGGATCGGAGCGACGCTGTTCCGGCTCGGCGAGCACTTCTACAACTTCCAGGGACTGCGCGCCTACAAGGAGAAGTTCGATCCTGTCTGGGAGCCGCGCTATCTGGCGGGCCCGGGCGGGTTCGCGCTCCCCCGGGTGCTCACCCACGTCTCCACGTTGGTGGCCGGGGGGCTGCGGGGCGTGCTCGCCCGGTGAGGCGACGCGGAAACGCCGCGGGGGCGCACACGCGGTGCCGCACAGGCGGTGCCGCGAGGGTGGCGCCCACGGCAGGGGCCGGAG
>JBJKSF010000018.1:0-9499 GCA_046704285.1 Longimicrobiales bacterium
GCTGGACCGCCGCCGGCGGGAGCGCGCCCGGCGCCGCGTGCGCGAGGTGGTGGAGCGGGAGCTGCGCCGCGTCGTGTGGAGCTCGGAGCCGGTCGGGCCCTTGCTCGAGGAGGGTCTGGACCGCATCCAGGAGGGATCGGCGACCCCGTACTCGCTCGCCGGCGAGATCCTGCGGGCCCTTCTGCCGGGCGTCGGCTGAGCGCGCGGGTCGGGCGCGCGAGGCCGCGGCGTCGCGCCCGTGCGTTGACCCTCTTCCTGCTCCCTGGACATCTTTGTCGGAGTGAGCGCGGCGAGGCGCCCTGCCAGGAGGAAGGATGTCGACGATCGAGAAACACCTGACCGAGTCCGGCGACGCCGAGGAGCTCCTGCGGGAGCGGGAGGCGGAGATCGCGGACCTCCGGCAGCGCCTCTCGGCGTGGGAAGAGGCGTACGACGCCGTGCCCAAGCGGGAGGCTCTGTTCACGTCGATCTCCGGCCGCGAGGTGAAGCCCCTCTACACGCCGCTGGATCGCCGCGACGCCGAGACGTACGACGAGGCACTGGGCATGCCGGGCGCGTACCCGTTCACGCGCGGCCCCTACACGACGATGTACCGCACGCGGCTGTGGACGATGCGTCAGTTCGCGGGCTTCGCCACCGCACGCGAGACCAACGAGCGCTACAAGTACCTGCTGGAGCACGGGCAGACGGGCCTCTCCGTGGCGTTCGACTTCCCCACGCTCATGGGCTACGACTCCGACCACCCCCGCTCGCTGGGCGAGGTCGGCGTGTGCGGGGTGGCCATCTCGTCGCTGGCCGACATGGAGCGGCTGTTCGAGGGGATCCCGCTCGACGAGGTGTCGGTCTCCATGACGATCAACGGGCCGGCCATCATCCTGTTCTGCTTCTACGTCGCGGCCGCGGAGAAGCAGGGGGTGCGGGCCGAGGTGCTCCGCGGCACGGTGCAGAACGACATCCTCAAGGAGTACCAGGCGCAGCACGCCTGGATCTTCCCTCCCGAGCCGGCGCTGCGCTGCATCGTGGACATGTTCTCGTGGTGCGCCGGGAACGCGCCCCGCTACAACCCGATCTCGATCTCGGGCTACCACATCCGCGAGGCGGGCGCGACGGCGGCCCAGGAGCTGGCGTTCACGCTGCGCAACGGCTTCGAGTACGTGGAGCGCGCGGTGGCGGCCGGTCTCGACGTGGACGCGTTCGCGCCCCGGCTGTCGTTCTTCTTCGACGTCCACAACGACTTCTTCGAGGAGATCGCGAAGTTCCGCGCCGCTCGGCGCATCTGGGCGCGCGGCATGAGGGAGCGCTACGGGGCGCGCGATCCGGAGTCGTGGCGCCTGCGCACGCACGCGCAGACGGCCGGCGTGTCGCTCACCGCCCAGCAGGCCGAGAACAACATCGTGCGGGTGGCCTATCAGGCCATGGCGGCCGTGCTGGGAGGCACGCAGTCGCTGCACACGAACTCGATGGACGAGACGCTCGCGCTCCCCACGGAGAAGGCCGTGCGCATCGCGCTGCGCACGCAGCAGGTGCTCGCCTACGAGTCGGGGGTGCCCAACACGATCGACCCGCTCGCGGGCTCGTACTACGTGGAGACGCTCACCGACGAGCTGGAGCGCGAGGCGCTCGACATCTTCCGCGAGATCGACGCCGTGGGAGGCGTGGTGCCCGGCATCGAGTCGGGTTGGTTCCAGGCGGAGATCGCGCGCTCCTCCATGAGCCAGCAGCTCGAGATCGAGCGCGGCGACCGCGTCGTGGTCGGCGTGAACGACTTCGAGGAGGGCTCCGGCAAGGTCGAGATCGACGTTCTGAGGATCGATCCCTCGGTCGAGGAGCGGCAGCGGGAGAGCATGCGCGAGCTCAGGGAGCGCCGCGACGGCGCGGAGGTGCGGCGCACGCTGGCGGAGCTCGAGGCGGCGTGCCGCACGGACGAGAACCTCGTCCCCCACATCCTCGCGTGCGCCCGCGCCTACTGCACGCTCTACGAGATCCGCGAGGCGATGGAGAAGGTGTTCGGCTCCTACAAGGAGCCCGTGTTCTTCTGATGCCCCCCGGTCCGGACCGTGCGCCCGTCGTGGCGCACGGGGGCTAGAGCCCTGATGGACACGCGGGGGCTCGAGGCGGTCCTGTTCGACGCGGGCAACACGCTCGTCTACGTGGATCCGGGGCGCATGCGGGAGATCTTCCGGGCGGAGGGCGTCGTCGTGGACGCGGATGCCTTCCGGCGCGCCGAGCTCGAGGCGCGCCGCGATCTCCACAGGAACATCGACGGCGACGGGGCGGGGACGGAAGCCCAGGTGTGGGGGAGCTACTTCTCGACGCTGTTCAGGGCGAGCGGCGTGCCCGCGGACGCCCTGCCGGCGGTGGCGGAGCGCGTGCGCGAGGAGCACGCGCGCGACCACCTCTGGACGCATGCCCTCGACGGCACGCGGGAGACGCTGCGCGCGCTCCTCGACGCGGGCTACCGCCTGGGCGTGATCTCGAACGCGGACGGGCGCGTCGAGGGGCTCCTGGAGCGGACCGGGCTGCGCGACTGCTTCGAGCTCGTGCTGGACTCGGCCGTGGTGGGCGTGGAGAAGCCCGATCCCGCGATCTTCCTGGAGGCGTGCAGGCGCCTCGATCTGCGGCCCGAGACGTGCCTGTACGTGGGGGACCTGTACCCGGTGGACTACGTGGGCGCGACCGGCGCCGGCCTGCGGGCCGTCCTCGTCGATCCGCTCGGCTTCTACGACGGGCGGGCTTCCCGCGTGGCCGGGCTCGGCGATCTCCCGGAGCTGCTGGGCGGGCGGCACCCGTTTCCCCGATCTCCCGCTTGGCCGTAGCTTCTCTGCGGGGAGGCGGCGGCGGTTGGGACGGACGGCACATCATTCGACGACGTGAGGAGAAGGCATGCCGGAGGGAGAGCGCAAGATCCGGGTGCTGGTGGCGAAGCCGGGGCTCGACGGCCACGACCGGGGCGCGAAGGTCGTCGCCAGCGCGTTCCGGGACGCGGGCTTCGAGGTGATCTATACAGGGCTCCACCAGACGCCGGAGATGATCGCGGCGGCGGCGGTGCAGGAGGACGTCGACGTGGTGGCCATGTCGGTCCTCTCGGGGGCGCACATGACGCTCTTCCCGAGGGTGCGGGACCTCCTCGACGAGTCGGGAGCCCGGGACGTGCTGCTCACGGGCGGCGGGATCATCCCGGAGGACGACATCGCGGCGCTCGAGGCCCGTGGGGTCGGACGCCTCTTCGGGCCGGGCACGCCCACCACGGTGGCGATCGACTACATCCGCGAGTGGTTCGCGAGCCGGAGCGAGACGGAGTGAGGCGCGCGGCGGCGCGCGCGAGAACCGGTTCCGCGGCCCGGCGGCGCGCATGAGCCCACGTCCGCATGGCCGCCTGCCCAGGCTGTGCGCGGACCTGCTCGCCCTCCGCGAGCGGCTGCGGGAGGGTGGGGGGGCCGAGCGCATCGAGCGCCAGCACCAGCAGGGCAAGCTCACCGCCCGGGAGCGGGTGAAGCTCCTCCTGGATCCGGACGCTCCCTGGGTGGAGGTGGGCCTCCTCGTCGCGCACGACCGCTACGACGGGCAGGCACCGGGCGCCGGCGTCGTGACGGGCGTGGGCGTCGTCGAGGGGCGCGAGGTCGTGGTGGTGGCCAACGACGCGACGGTCAAGGCGGGGGCGTGGTGGCCGGAGACGATCACGAAGATGCTCCGCGCCCAGGAGATCGCGATGCGCTGCCGCGTCCCGATCGTGTACCTGGTCGACTCGGCGGGCGTGAACCTCCCCTACCAGGGCGGCGTGTTCCCGGGCCAGTACGGCGCGTCCCGGCTCTTCTACTACAACTCGATCATGCGGCGCTACCTGCGCGTGCCGCAGCTCGCCGCGGTCATGGGGCCGTGCATCGCGGGCGGGGCGTACCTGCCCGCGCTCTCCGACGTGATCCTCACCGTCGACGGCACGTCGTTCATGGTCCTGGGGGGACCGAACCTGGTGAAGGGCGCCACCGGCCGGAGCGTGGACGCCGAGGAGCTCGGCGGCGCGCGGGTCCACACGGAGGTGAGCGGCGTCGCGCACTACCGGGTGCCGGACGACGAGACGTGCATGAGCGAGCTGCGTCGGCTCGTGGCCGCGCTGCCGCCGTCGTCCCGGCGCGTGGAGCCGCGTGAGGCCACGCCGCCGCGGCGCGCTCCGGAGGACCTGTACGAGATCCTGCCCGAGGATCACCGGCAGCCCTACGACACGCACGCGCTCCTGGAGACGATCCTGGACGGCGCGGCGCTCGACGAGTTCCAGCCCGAGCACGCGCGCGAGATGATCTGCGGCACCGGACTCCTGGGCGGCGTACCGATCGGGGTCATCGCCAACGCACGCGGCATGATCAAGGACCCGAAGGGAGGCCCGCCGCGCTTCGGCGGCATCGTGTACACGGAGAGCGCGCGCAAGGTGGCCTACTTCATCGAGACGATGAACCGGCATCGCACGCCGCTCCTGTTCGTGCAGGACGTGTCGGGCTTCATGGTGGGGCCCGAGGCCGAGCACTCGGGCATCATCCGGGCGGGCGCCGAGTTCGTGGAAGCGATGGCCACGGCCACCGTCCCGAAGCTCGTGCTCACCGTCAACCACGCTTCGGGAGCCGGATACTACGCCATGGCGGGACAGGGCTTCGACCCCGACTTCATCCTCTCGCTGCCCACGGGGCGGATGGGGGTGATGGAGGGCGAGACCGCGGTCATGGCCCTCTTCGGCGCGCAGCTCGAGGAGCTGGAGGCGCGGGGCGAGGAGCCCGACGAGGCGCTGAAGGCGCGCATGGACGCGGTGCGGGTGGAGTACGAGCAGCAGCTCGACGCGCGCTTCGCCGCGGCTCGCGGCTTCGTCGACGAGGTGGTGACGCCCGAGGAGGTGCGTGCCGCGCTCGTGCACCTGCTGCGCACGGCGCTCAACAATCCCGGGCCGCACGTGGGGGCGTTCCATCTCTCGGAGTCGGTGTCGTGAGCGACGAGAGAGAGCGCGCGCGCGACGTCGTCCGCGTCGCGGGCGGGCAGGGCTTCTGGGGCGACGACCTCGAGGCGCCGGTGCGCCAGGTCGAGGGCGGGCCGATCGACTACCTCATGCTCGACTACCTGGCCGAGGTGACGATGTCGGTGCTGCGCAAGCTCCGGGCGCGCGACCCGTCCGCCGGGTACGCGCGCGATTTCGTCCCGCTCATGGAGCGCATCTTCCCCGCCTGCGTCGCGCGGGGGATCCGCGTGCTGGCCAACGCGGGCGGCGTGAACCCCGAGGGATGCGCGGACGCGGTCGTCGAGGCGGGCAGGGCGGCGGGCGTCGCGGGCAGGGCGAAGGTCGGGCTCGTCACGGGCGACGACCTGACCGACCGCCTCGAGGAGCTGATCGCGGCCGGGCACGAGCTCGCGAACATGGAGACGGGCCGGCCGCTCGCGGATGTGCTGGGCGACGTGAAGAGCGCCAACGCCTATCTCGGCGCGCAGCCGATCGTGCGGGCGCTCGAGCGAGGGGCCGACGTGGTGGTGACGGGGCGCTGCGCCGACGCCGCGCTCACCTACGCGCCCATGATCCACGAGTTCGGGTGGGCGATGGACGACGCGGACCGCCTGGCGGCCGGTGTGGTCGCGGGCCACATCAACGAGTGCGGCGCTCAGAGCACGGGCGGCAACTGCATGGCCGGGTGGTGGGAGATCCCCGACCTGGCCGGGGTGGGCTTTCCGATCGTCGAGGCCCGGCCCGACGGGACCTTCACCGTCACGAAGCACCCGGGCAGCGGAGGGCGCGTGAGCCGGGCCTCGGTCACCGAGCAGATCGTCTACGAGATCGGCGACCCGGCCGCGTACGTGACGCCCGACGTGATCGCGGACTTCACGACGGTCCGGCTCGTCGACGAGGGGCCGGACCGCGTCGGCGTGAGCGGCGTCAGGGGCCGGCCGGCCACGGACGCGTACAAGGTGTCTGTGGCGTACGCGGCGGGCTGGAAGGCCGTGGGGACGCTCACGTACGCCTGGCCCGACGCGGCGGCCAAGGCGCGCGCGGCCGACGGGGTGCTGCGGAAGCGCCTGGAGCGGCTCGGGCTCCGCTTCGACGAGGTGCGCACGGAGCTGGTGGGCTGGGACTCCACCCACGGCCACCTGGCAGGCGAGCCGGGACCGGACGTGCCCGAGGTGCAGCTCCGCGTCGGCGTGCGGGGGCCCGACCGAGCTGCGGTCGACCGCTTCACGCGCGAGGTGAGCCCGCTCGTGCTCACGGGACCTCCGAGCGTGACCGGCTACGGCGGAGCCCGTCCGCGTCCCCAGGAGATCATCGCGTTCTGGCCGGCCCTGGTGCCGAAAGCCGCAGTCGACCCGTACGTCCGGGTGGAGGTGCGCGAGGTATGAGGCGCATCCCCCTCGTCCACCTCGCGCACGCCCGCTCGGGCGACAAGGGCGACACTGCCAACGTGGGCGTGATCGCCTACGACGCCGCGCACTATCCGCTTCTGGTGGAGCGCGTCACGGCCGAGCGCGTGAAGGCGCACTTCGGGCCGCTGGTGAAGGGCCCGGTCGAGCGCTACGAGATCCCCAACCTCGGGGCACTCAACTTCGTGCTGCACGGTGCGCTGGACGGCGGAGGCACCGTGTCGCTCATGAACGACGCGCAGGGAAAGGTGCTCAGCTCCGCGATCCTGCGCCTGGAGATCGAGGTGCCCGACGAGGTCGCCGAGGCGGCGCGCGACCGGGGCAGGGTGCCCGCGGGTTGGACGCCGCCGACCCGGAGAGGCTCGTAGCCGAGGAGGGAATCCCATGGCCGAGGCGCTCGTGCGCTACGAGGTCGCGGAGGGTGTCGCCACGCTCACGCTCGACCGGCCCGAGAAGCGGAACGCGCTGGACGGCGCGCTCGTGGCGGCGCTGAAGGAGGCGCTCGACCGGGCCGGCTCCGACGAGGCCGTGAGGGTCGTGGCGATCCGCGGGGAGGGCCGGGACTTCTGCGCCGGCCTCGACCTCGGCGAGCTCGAGCGCGTCGCGTCGATGGGCGACGAGGAGAACCTGGCCGACGCGCGCGCGCTCGGCGACCTGTTCGTGCGCATGAGGGCGCACCCGCGCCCGCTGGTGGCCGTCGTGCACGGGCACGCGCTCGGGGGAGGGTGCGGCATCGCCACGGCCTGCGACCTGATCCTGGCCCACGAGGACGCGACGTTCGGCTATCCGGAGGTCCACCTGGGCTTCGTGCCGGCGTTGGTCATGACGATCCTGCGCCGCAAGGTGGGCGAAGGCCGGGCGTTCGAGCTCGCCGCGCGCGGACACCGGTTCGCGGCTTCGGAAGCCGAGCGGATCGGGCTGGCCAACCGGGTCGTTCCGGCCGCCTCGTTCGACGAGGACGTGCGCGCCTACCTCGCGGACCTCGCGGCGCGCCCCGCGTCGTCGGTCACGATGACCAAGGCGCTCCTCCACGAGCTCGACGGCCTCGGCTTCGAGGAGGGCGTCGAGCGGGCGGCCGAGGTCAACGCCGCGGCGCGCCGCACCGAGGCGTGCCGGCAGGGCGTGCGCCGCTTCCTCGAGCGCCGATCGAAGACGTCCTGATGTCCTTCCTGCATCGCCGCTCCGGTCCGGGCGACTCCCGGCTCCTCGAGGTGCGCGTCTGGCTGTTCGCCGCCGGCGCCGTCCTCGGGCTCGCGGGCATCTACCTGAACGCGGGGTGGATCGTGGGCGTGGCCATCGCCGTGCTGGCCGTGGGGTTCGCCGTCCGGTTCGCGGGGCGGCGTGGGAATGGCGAGGAAGATCTCGAGGAGGACGAGCAGCTCTGAGCCTGTGACCGCTTCCGGGCCGAGGCGGCACGGCGCCCGGAGCTCTCGTCCCCGTTGGTCATGGTGCCGCCCGACTCACCGTCTCACACTGACGGTGTGCACCCGGACCCCGTAGACATCCTCCGCCGCCACCTCGGCTATGCCGGCTTCCGCCCCGGCCAGGAGGATCTCGTGCGGGCGGCGCTCGCCGGACGCGACGCGCTCGGCGTGCTGCCGACCGGCGGCGGCAAGAGCGCCTGCTACCAGGTGCCGGCGCTCGCGCTCGGCGGCCTGACGCTGGTCGTGACGCCGCTGATCTCGCTCATGGAGGACCAGGTGGCGCGCGCCCGCAAGGCCGGCCTGAGCGCCGCCCGGGTGAGCGCGGACCAGAGCGCCGAGACGCGGCGGGCCACCCTCGCCGAGGCGGCGGCCGGGCGCCTCGACATCCTGTTCGTGGCCCCGGAGCGGCTGCGCCTCGTCGGGTTCCTGGACGCCCTGGCGAAGGCCGACGTGCGCCTGCTGGTCGTGGACGAGGCGCACTGCATCAGCCAGTGGGGCCACGACTTCCGCCCTGCCTATCGCGAGATCGGGCGGCTGCGCGCGGGGCTCGAGTGTCCCGTGATGGCGCTCACGGCCACCGCCACCCCTGCCGTGCGCGAGGACATCGCGCAAAGCCTGGAGCTGCGCCGGCCGCTGGACGTGGTGCGCTCGTTCGACCGCCCGAACCTCTCCTGGAGCGTGCTGCGCGCCGGTGACCACCGGGACCGCATCCGCCGCCTGTACGCCCTGCTCAGGGCGACGCCCGGTACTGCCCTCGCGTACGCGCCCACGCGCCGGGTGGCCGAAGGCGTGCGCGACGCCCTGGCCGGCTTCGGGGTGCGCACCGAGGTCTACCACGCCGGCCTCGCCGGCGGCGAGCGCACCCGGGTCCAGGAGGCGTTCATGAGCGGGGCGGCGCGCCTGGTCGTCGCGACGAACGCGTTCGGCATGGGCATCGACAAGCCGGACGTGCGGTTCGTAGCCCATCTGGACCTGCCCAAGTCGGTGGAAGGCTATTACCAGGAGACCGGCCGGGCCGGGCGGGACGGGGAGCCGTCCACCGCCTGGCTGGCTTAGGGCCTGCAGGACGTGGTGCAGCAGCGCAAGCTGATCGAGACGTCTGAAGGCGACCTGGCCCACCGCCGCCGCCAGGCCGCGCACCTGGACGCCATGCTGGCGCTGTGCGAGACGGTCGAGTGCCGCCGCACCCAGTTGCTGGCCTACTTCGGCGAGCAGGCCGCGCCGTGCCAGAACTGCGACACCTGCATCACGCCGCCCCAGTCCTGGGACGGCACGATCGCCGCGCAGAAGCTGCTGTCCGCGGTGTACCGGCTCAAGCACGAACGCGGCGAGCAGTACGGGGCCGGCCAGGTGTTCGTCATCCTGCTCGGCCGTCAGACGGCCCGGGTGGTCGGCAACGACCATGCCTCGCTGACGGTGTTCGGGGTGGGCACCGAGCTGACCGAGCCGGAATGGCGCGGGGTGACCCGGCAGCTGCTGGCCCAAGGGCTGCTCCGGGTCACCGGTGACTACGGCACGCTGGAGCTGACCCGGGGCAGCCAGGAGGTGCTGGGCCGCCGCCGCGAGGTCATGCTGCGCCGCGAGCCGGAGCGGCCGGTCGCCGCCCGGGCCGCCCGGGCCGCCAAGGCCGCTAGGTCCACCGTGGCCGAGCTGCCCCGGGAGGCAGTACCGGTGTTCGAGCGGCTCCGGGC
>JBJKSF010000019.1:0-48535 GCA_046704285.1 Longimicrobiales bacterium
CGACCGCGGCCTCCCGCGTCGCGCCGGCCGCGCCGGCCGCCACGTCGGGCGGCGCGGCTTCCATGCGCAAGCTCCCACCGAGGGCCCGCATCCCCCGCCGGCACGACGTGATCGCCTCGACCGCCCGCGCCGGCACCTCCGGCACCCCGACACGTACCCGTCCGGACAGCACGTCTGCCAGGATGGTGCAGTGGGTCAGCGTGCGCGCGATCGCCAGGGTTCCGGAGAGACGGGTCGGGAGCGCGGCCAGGCGGACCACGAGCGGGCTCTCGAACGCATGATCGCGCAGGCGCTGGGAGAGCCCGAGGGCGCCCTCGCCCTCCACGACCTCGAACCGCGCATCCACGTGACGCTCGAGGCGCTCCTGGTCGGCCTCGACGGCAGCCGCGGCTCCATGGAGCCGGACCACGAGGGCGGCGCCCCCGACACCTCCCGCGGGCTCCGGCTCGGCGAGCACGGCGGAAGCCGGCGTCACAGGCGCCGTGGCCACGGCCCTTGATGCGGAGAGCAGCTCCTCGGCCCTGGACGCGCGCAGGAGGAGGAGGCGCTCGACCGCCGGGACCGGGAAGACGCGCACGCACACCGAGACGATCACACCGAGCGTGCCGCGGCTACCGACCATCAACCTGACGAGGTCGAAGCCGGCCACGTTCTTCATGACCTGCCCTCCCAGGCGGAGCACGCGCCCGTCTCCCGTCACCGCCGTGAGGCCCAGCACATGGTCGCGCAGCGCCCCGTACCGCGCCCACAGGGGCGAAGCCGATCCGGTCGCGGTCAGGCCGCCGAGCGTGCGGTCGGGAGTGCGCGGAGAGTCGCAGGGGAGCCACTGGCCATGAGCGCCCAACGCCTCCGCGAGCGCGCTCATCTTCGTGCCGGCCGCGGCGGTGATCGTGAGGTCCGCGGGCTCGTACGACTCGATGCCTGCCAGGCGCTGGGTCGACAGCACCACGAACGGGTCCACGGGCCGCAGCACCCCCAGGTGCGTCCGACCTCCGATCGGCACCAAGTGCACGCCGCGCGCCGCGGACAGGATGGACGCGACCTCCCGCACGCTCCGCGGCGAGAGCACCGCCGCAGGCGTGAGCCCCCCGACGCTCCAGCGCTCGAGCTCACGCTCCGGGGTCATCGCCTCGCGGTCGACAGACTCCAGCAGCGTGCGCAGCGCGCCCGAGGCGCCCTGCCCGGACGCGGCCGGCACAGCGCTCCCGGCCGGCCGGCTGTCGCCGCCTCCCCCCACGGCGGCCGGCGCATCGGAAGCCGCGGCGTCGTCCGGCAGAACCTTGCCGGGATTCATCAGACCGTGCGGGTCCCACACGCGTCGCACGTCGGCCATGGCGCGCAGCTCCTCGGGACCGTACACCAGCCTCATGTAGTCACGCTTGTCGAGCCCCACGCCGTGCTCTCCCGTGATCGTGCCACCGGCCTCGACGCACAGGGCCATGATCTCCTTGGAGGCGGCTTCCACGTCGGCGAGCGCGGCCGCGTCCCTGCGATCGAAGAGCAGGTTGGGGTGCAGGTTCCCGTCGCCCGCGTGGAATACGTTGCCTACACGCAGTCCGTAGCGGTCACTGATCTCCATGATGCCGCGGAGGACTTCCGGAAGGCGGGTGCGCGGAACCGTGGCGTCCTGCACCAGCAGATCCGGCGCGATCCGTCCCATGACGCCGAACGCCTTCTTGCGGCCCTGCCAGAGCCTGAGCCGCTCCACGTCGTCGGCGGCGCGTCGCACCTCGCGCGCGCCCGCCTCCCGGCAGAACGCGGCTGCGCGGTCCGCGTCCTCGTCGAGGCCCGCGTCCGCACCGTCGAACTCCACGACGAGGGCCGCCCCGGCGTCCGTCGGATATCCGGCGGCGTAGGCGCTTTCCTCCACCGCCCGGATGGTCGCGCGATCGATCATCTCCAGCGCGGCCGGCAGAAGGCCGGCGCCGACGATGGACGTCACGGCACGTGCCGCGCCTTCGACGGACCTGAAGATCCCCAGGAGCGTGCGCACCCCCTCGGGAAGCGGCAGGAGCCTCACCTCGACCTCGGTGACGACTCCGAAGCAGCCCTCCGAGCCCACGAACAGGCCCACGAGATCGTAGCCCTCCGCCGGGTCTCGCGCGGTGCCCCCCAGCTCCACCACCCGCCCCGTGGGGAGCACGACCCGCAGGCCGGTGACGTAGCGCGTCGTGACGCCGTACTTGAGGCAGTGCGGTCCGCCGGAGTTCTCCGCCACGTTTCCGCCGATCGTGCACGTGCTCTGCGACGAGGGGTCGGGAGCGTAGAAGAGCCCGAACGGGGCTGCCGCCTCGCTCAGTCGCGCGTTCACGACGCCGGGCTCCACCCTGGCCAGGCGGTTCTCGGGATCGACCGCGAGGATCCGCTTCATGCGGGCCGTGCCGACCACCACGGCCTCGTGGCTGGCGACCGCCCCCCCCGACAGTCCGGTCCCCGCCCCGCGCGGAACCACCGGAATCCCCTCCCGGTGCAGAGCCTCGACGACGGCCACGACCTCGTCGTGCGACGCCGGTAGCACAACGGCTCGGGGGGGGATGCGGTAGGCCGTGAGGCCGTCCGAGTCGTAGACGACGAGGCGGTCGGGATCGGTGATGACGTGGTCGGCGCCGACCAGGTCCCGAAGCCGGCGAGCGAGCTGAGAAGGAAGGGGTCGCGGCACGGTGTTCGTCGAGGTGCGCCGTCTGCGGCGCGGTTGCGGACCCTCGACGATACTCGGAGCCCGAGGGTAGCGGCAACTCCCGCGGGCGCGCCGACCGCACGACTGCGCACCGCTGCCGGCAGGCGGTTCCGGGGCTCGGAGAGCCCGCCGACGTCAGCGCGGGCTGTCCGCCCGCACGTGCTCCAACAGCGCCGCCAGGCTCTGGAGCGCCGCCCGCTCGAGCGCGGGAGGAAGGTCGGCACCATACACGGACATCACCAGGCTCTCCGGGGTGGCCCCGGGATCACGAGCGAGCGCCGCCTCCACCTGGAGGATGCGCTCCCGGCGATGGTCGAGGAAGCGCCGCAGGGCGCCCGGCGGATCCTCGAGCGGCTCGCCGTGCGCGGGGTAGATCACCTCCGGAGCCAGCGAGCGCACGCGCTCGAGGGACGCCAGGTAGTCGGCCACGCAACCCGGATAGCCGGCCACCCACGTGGTGTCGCCCCGGCCCAGCAGAAGGTCGCCCGCGAACAGCGCGCCACGGCGCGGCCAGAGATAGCAGAGGTGCTCGGATGCGTGCCCGGGCGTGCGCACGGCCACGAGCGGACCCTCGTCGGTGTCGACGGCGTCGCCGTCCGCGAGGGGCCGCGTCACGGCGTCGAGCCCGCCGGGCCCGTAGACGGGCGCCTCCAGCGCCGCCGCCACCGCGCCCGCCGCTCCGGCATGGTCACGATGGCCGTGCGTGAGCAGGATCCTGACGCTCGCGGCGTCGGACATCCACTCGACGAGCGCCCGGACATGCTCGTCGCTGTCCGGTCCCGGATCGATCAGAGCCGCCTCGTGCAGGCCCACCCGATAGGTGCGCGTCCCGTCCAGCGTGAACGGTCCGGCGTTGCCCGCGGAGAGGAACGGCGGATGCGTCAGCGGCGCTCCGCCATGAGCTGCTCGGCGAGCTTGTCCGCGACGAACTCGAGCGCGGTCTGGTCCTCCTCGGTGAACGCCGCCGCCTCTTCGGAGTCGATGTCGATCTCCCCGAAGACCTGCTCGCCGGCCCGGATCAGGACGACCAGCTCGGACTTCACGTCCGGAGAGCAGGCGAGGTAGTTCTCCTCCTGACCGACATCGGGCACGTTCAGATTGGCCTTCTCCGCTACGGCGCGCCCGCACATCCCTGCGCCCACGGCGATCTTCGCGTGCTCTGTGGGGGACCCGATGTAGTTGTGGAGCCAGAGCTCCGTGCCTTCCTCGTTGAGGAGGTACGCGCCCACCCACTCGAACCGGTCGTCGGACGATGCCACGGTTCGTACCGCGTAGCGCAGGAGCGCGTCCGAGAGATGACCCTGATCGCGCATCTGCTGCAGCTCCCTCACCAGCTTTCCCGCTTCGATCATGCGCCTGCTTCCCTGCCGACTGTGCCACCCGCCCCGGCGCGGACCCGTGCGAGCTTCCCATCGGCCGATGGCGCGGCGCCCCCTCCAGGGGTGTCCCGCGGTCCCGCGCCACCGGAGCCACGAAGCCTAGATCCCGCAGCGAGAGGCGTCAACGGTAGCGCGCGGTCGCCCTACCGCGGCGTGAAGTCCGTCGTCGCGTCGAGCCTGCGCACGAACGCCGCGATCAGTCGCGCCGTCTGCCGCAGGTCACCGACGCTCACGATCTCGTTGGGCGAGTGCATGTAGCGGTTCGGGACCGACACCAGCCCGGTGGGCACCCCGGCGCGGGTGAGGTAGATGGCATCCGCATCCGTGCGCGTGGCGCGGGGCGAGGCCTGGATCGTGTGCGGGATCCCCTCCTCCTCGGCGACGCGCGCGAGCATCTCGAACACCTCGTTCTGGGAGGCGGAGCCGCGGCTCAGCACCGGCCCTCCCCCGATCTTGTGCTCGCCGAGCTCCTTCTTCTCCACGTCGGGCACGTCGGTGCTGAACGTCACGTCGACGACGATGGCGACGTCGGGCTCCAGCGTGTAGGCGCTCGTGCGCGCCCCGCCTCCCGAATAGCCGATCTCCTCCTGGCTCGTCGCGACCGCCGTGACCGCCGCCGCGGGTGCATCCCGAGAGAGCAGGCGGAGCGCCTCCAGGACGACGTACGCGCCGACGCGGTTGTCGATGGCGCGGCTCGCGATGCGGTCACCCGCCAGGCGCACCATGCTCTGGGCGAGCACGATCGGATCTCCGACCCGGATGCCCAGCTCCGCCACCTCCTCCCGCTTGGAAGCCCCGACGTCCACCCACAGGTCCTTGGTCTTGGAGGCCTTGCTCCGGTCCTCGGCCGTCATCAGATGGATGGCCTTCTTGCCGATCACCCCGGGCACGTCCCCGCTGCGAGCCATGATGCTCACGCGCTGCCCGACCAGGACCTGAGGGTCCCACCCGCCGATCTCGTCGAGGAAGAGGAACCCGTTCTCGTCCACGTACGTGACCTGGAGGCCGATCTCGTCGATGTGACCGGCGAGCATCACGCGGGGCCGGCCGGCCGGGTTCAGGGTCGCCAGACAGTTCCCGCTCACGTCCACCCGGACGTCCGCGGCGAAGCCCGCCGCCTCGTCTCTCCACACACGACCGGCCCGCACCTCGAAGCCGGACGGACCCTGGGCATCGAGGAGGCGCCCTAGAAACGCGATGTCGTCCTTCATGCGCAGCTCGCAGTCTTGTGAGGAGCGGGAAACGGGCGCGGAGAAGCTACTTCGGATCGACGTCGATGCCCAGTCTGGGATCGAGACCGTCGCGCGCAGCATCCCGCCCGCCCCCGTCCCCGGCACCACCCCACGGCCCCGTGCTCGTGACGACCACGTCGACGGCCCCTGCCCGGATGCGCCTCTCCAGAGTCGAGCGCATGCGTCGCTGGACCCACCGACGGCTCGGGGGGAAGAGGAGCATCAGTCCGGCGATGTCGGTGAGGATTCCCGGAGTGAGCAGGAGCGCCCCTCCGACCAGCACGGAGATGCCGTCGAGGAGGGGCTGCCCAGGCAGGTGTCCCTCGGCCAGCTCCCTCCGGAACCGAACCAGGGCGCGCGTTCCTTCGGCACGCGCGACCGACGCTCCCACCGCCCCCGTGACCAACACGAGCGCCAGCGTCGGCCAGAGGCCCACCCACTCCCCGATCCGGATCAGGATCATGAGCTCCACGAGGGGGAGGACGACGAACAGCAGCACCAGCCGGGCCAGAAACGTCATGAGAGCGTCTACCCGAGGCCCCCGAAGGGGATCCGGCGGCGGACCTCCCCCGGCAGCCGGGGGTAGGGTCAAGCTTCCGTTGCCCACTGCCGGCCGCCAGGACCGGGGCCGCGTGCCCGCCAACGACGCGCCCAGCCATGGAGCAGACCTAC
Organism: Longimicrobiales bacterium; assembly: GCA_046704285.1. Lineage (GTDB taxonomy): Bacteria > Gemmatimonadota > Gemmatimonadetes > Longimicrobiales > Gaopeijiaceae > SZUA-318. The sequence goes on from JBJKSF010000019.1 coordinate 5,961, forward strand.
TTCCGCAGCGGATTCGGGCTCAAGAAGGACCTGAAGCCGCTCATCGACGCCGAGTACCACTCCGCCATCGTCGAGCGCATCCGCAGTCGGGGATACACCGATACGTTCGGGGACGTGACCGTCCGGCTCGCCCAGGAGTTCGGATTCTGCTACGGGGTGGACCGGGCTGTCGACTACGCGTACGAGACCGTGCACCAGTTCCCCGGCAAGCGGATCTGGCTCGTCGGGGAGATCATCCACAACCCCCACGTCAATCAGCGCATGACCGACATGGGGATCACGTTCATCTACCCGGACGGGACCGGAGCCTTCGACTTCGGCGAGGTCGCGGCCGAGGACGTGGTCATCATCCCCGCGTTCGGCGTGACGTTGCACGACTTCGAGCGGCTGCGCGCGATCGGGTGCGTGCTCGTCGACACGACGTGCGGTTCGGTGCTGCACGTCTGGAAGCGCGTGGAGGGCTACGCGAAGAGCGGGCTCACCTCGGTGATCCACGGCAAGTACACCCACGAGGAAGCCCGCGCGACGGCGTCCCAGGCGAGCAAGCACCCGGGCGGCAGGTACCTCATCGTGCGCGACATGGAAGAGGCGATGCTCGTGTGCGACTACATCGCGCGCCGGTCCGGGCACCTGAGCCGGAAGGAGTTCCTGGACCATTTCGCCGCCAAGGCGACGGCCGGCTTCGACCCGGACGAGCACCTCGCGCGCATCGGGGTGGCCAACCAGACGACGATGCTGGCCAACGAGTCCATGGCCATCGGGGCGCGCATTCGCGAGGCGATGAGCGAGCGCTACGGCGAAGACTACGCGAACGAGAACTACCGCTCCTTCGGCACGATCTGCTCGGCCACCCAGGAGCGCCAGGACGCAGTCGCCGAGATGATGAAGGCTCCCCCCGACATCATGGTGGTCATCGGAGGCTACAACTCCTCCAACACCAACCACCTCGCCCACCTGTGCCGGCAGTACACCCGGACGTTCCACGTCCAGGACGCGACGAGCATCGACATCGACACGGGCGCGATCCGGCACAAGCCCGAGCTCGACCCCCACGCGCGCGAGGTCGAGGAGCACGATTGGCTCCCTGCGGGCCCCTTCCAGCTCGGGATCACGGCGGGCGCTTCGACCCCGAACAACAAGATCGGCGAAGCGCTCATGCGGATCCTCCGGCTCCGCGGCGTCGAGATCGCGACGAAGCCGGCGGAGGACGGGTAGGGGGCCGGTCGATCCTCCGACCGGTCGGAGGCGTCGGGAGCGGGCGGAGCCAGGAAGGGGAGATCCCTTTCGTGCTCCGCCTACTGGGGCTCCGCGTCGCCGCCCGCCGCGAGGATCAGCGTCCTCCCAGCTCCCGCTCCCTCACGCCCAGGCCCAGCTTCTTCAGAAGGGTCCGGAGCGTCTCCTGCTCGGCCAGGGTCAGGTGGGCTGCCAGCCGCTCGACGTACTCCGCGTGTCCGGGAAACACGTCCGCGATGAGCTGCCTGCCGGCCAGGGACAACTTCGCCTGGATGACGCGGCGGTCGTCCAGGGAGCGCTCGCGGTAGACCAGACCCATCTCCTCCAGGCGATCCATGACGTAGGTCACGTTACCACCGGTCACGAGGAGCTTGTTCGCCAGGTCTCCCAGGGACAGCGGTCCCAGGTGGTGCAGCGCCTCGAGGATCCCGAACTGCGGCGTCGTCAGGCCGTACTCCTGGATCTTGAGGGCCACCGCGCGGGAGTAGGTCACGTAGCATCGCGCAAGCGCGATCCACAGACGCAGCGCCCTCTCCTGGCCTTCGGTCCAGGTCCGCGGCGCAGGTGCCTCCAGGTCCTCCGCAAGACCCTCTTCCAGCCCTTCCAGCCCTTCCAGCTCCTCCAGTTCGAGCACCGTATCCGCCATCATGATGAAGCCTCGATCTCTCAGATGTGAATCGGACGCCCCAACGCTGCCAGGGCGGCTTCCGCTACGCCTTCCGAGAGGGTCGGATGCGGATGGATGGCGGTCTCCATCTCCTCCACGGTGGACTCGAGGTGACGGCCCACCACGAACTCCGCGATGAGCTCCGTCGCACTCGGACCCACGATGTGCGCACCCAGGATTTCCGAATACTTCCTGTCACGGACGACCTTGACGAAACCGTCCGTGTGGCCGGCGGCCACGGCCCGGCCGATCCCAACCCAGGGGAACTTGCCTACCTCGACGTCGAAGCCGCGCTCCTTCGCCTGCTCCTCCGTGAGCCCCACCGACGCGACCTCGGGATGGCAGTAGGTGCAGTTCGGGACGTTCCCGTAGTCCACGGAGTGATGGCCCTGTCCGGCGATGTGCTCGACGCAGACGATGCCCTCGTGGCTGGCCTTGTGCGCCAACAGCTGACGCCCAGCCACGTCGCCGATCGCGTAGATCCCTTCCACGTTCGTGCGCATCCTCTCGTCGACGGGAATGAACCCACGCTCGTCGACCTTCACCCCCGCCCGCTCCAGCCCCAGCCCCCCGGAGTTCGGCACGCGCCCCACGGCCGACAGCACGTCGTCGACCTCCATCTCGTGCGCCTCGCCCTTGGCGTCCTTGAACGTCACCCGGACGCCGCTCTCCAGGATCTCCACCTTCTCGAAGCGCGCGCTCGTGTAGATGTCGATCCCGCGCTTCTTGTACAGACGGGTCATCAGCTGGGAGACCTCGGCGTCCTCGAGCGGGAGGATGCGCTCCAGCGCCTCGACCATCGTCACCTTCGTGCCGTAGGAGGCGAAGACGTCGGCGAACTCCATCCCGATCGCGCCGGCCCCGACGATGAGCAGACTCGCGGGAGCTTTCGTCTGTCGAAGCGCGCCCGTTGAGGACCAGATGCGGTCCTCGTCGATCGTCAGCGTGGGGAGATCCCGTGGCCGGGATCCCGTCGCGACGATGACGTGGGGTGCCTCGTACACGGCCTTGCCGCCCTCCGCGGCCTCCACTTCCACCTTTCCCTTGCCCAGGAGGCGGCCGAAGCCCTGCACCGGGGTGACCTTGTTCTTCTTGAACAGAAAGCCGACCCCTTTGCTGAGCTGCTCGGCCACGGCGAGGCTGCGCTCCTGCGCAGGCCCGAGGTCGAACGCGACGTTCTCGGCGAGGATCCCGTGCCTGGCGCCGTCCTTCACCTCGTTGACGAGGAGGGCGCTGGTAAGCAACGCCTTGGTCGGGATGCAACCGATGTTGAGGCAGACGCCCCCCAGCTTGTCCGCCTCGATGCAAGCGACCTTCAGGCCGAGCTGGGCAGCCCGGATCGCGGCCACGTAGCCGCCCGGGCCGCTCCCGAGGATGATGAGGTCGAAAGCCTTCTCGTCGTTGGATCTGCCAGCCACGTCATCCTCGCTGTCTCTGCCGTTGCGGGGCGGTTGTAGCCCCGGTTCCGCGTCACATACTTCAAGTTAGCGGAAGTCGGACGTTTGGGCAGGTAACCGGATAGGCACGCCAGGGCCACGACAGCCATCTGGAGGAGGAGCTCGCGGCCGGCCCCACCGCCCCCTCCGAGCGGCACTACATGACGATGGCTGCCGGCTCCTCGAGCATCGCCTTGAGCGTCGCGAGGAAGCGCGCGCCCATGGCCCCGTCGATCACGCGATGGTCGCAGCTCATCGTCATGCGCATGCGGGGGCGCACCACCACCTCGCCGCCGACCACAACGGGGGTATCCTCCACCCCACCCACCGCCAGGATCCCCGCCTCGGGCGGGTTGATGATGGCCGTGAACTCGTGGATGCCGAACATGCCGAGGTTGGAGACCGAGAAGGTCGAACCCGTGTACTCCTCGGGCGCGAGCCTGCGCTCGCGGGCACGGCCAGCCAGCTCCTTCACCTCGCGGGCGATCTGCGCGACTCCCTTCAGGTGGGCGTCGCGCACCACGGGCGTGATGAGGCCCTCCTCGACCGCAACGGCCACGCCGAGGTGCACGGCGCTGAAGCGACGCACCCGATCCCCGAGCCACTGGGCGTTGCAGTCGGGATGGACCCGCAACGCAGCGGCCACTGCCTTCAGCAGGAGGTCGTTCAGCGAGACCTTCTCGCCCTGCGCTTCCAGGATCGCGTTGATGCCGCGGCGCGCCTCCAGGGCGCGCGTCATGTCCACGTCCACGGTCAGGAAGAAGTGCGGCACAGGCCCGATCGACTCGACCAGCCTCTTCGCGATCGTCTTGCGCATCTGGGACACGGCGACGTCCTCGTACTCCGCCTCCGTGGCGCCCCATGCGGCGGGTGCGGCGCCGGCCTGCTTCGCGGCCTCCACGTCCCGCTTCACGATCCTGCCCGCCGGACCGGAGCCCTCCACGCGCCCGAGGTCCACACCGAGCTCGCTCGCGAGGCGCCGGGCGAGCGGAGACGCCTTCACGCGCCCTCCGTCCGTCGCGGCGGCCGCGGCCGGCGCGGCTTTCCCGGGCCCCGTCGCACCCGTGGACGACGGCGTTGCGCCCGCCTGCGACGGCCGCCCGGAGCTCTCCTTCGCCGGAGCCGGGGCTCCGGTTCCCCCGCCGTCCTCGTCGAGGCCCGAGACGTCCTCGTCGGCCCCGGCGATGACGGCGATCACCGCACCCACGGCGGCCGTGCCCCCCTCGTCGAGCAGGATCTTGCGCAGCGTGCCTTCGCCCCGCGCCACCAGCTCCATCGTGGCCTTGTCGGTCTCGATCTCGGCGAGGACGTCTCCCGCGGACACGTCATCGCCCTCGGACTTGAGCCAGCGAACGAGCTGCCCCTCCTCCATCGTGGGCGAGAGCGCCTCCATGTGGACTCTTGTTGCCATGGGATCCGTCCGGCTACTGGCGATAGAGCACGCGGTTGCACGCCTCGACGACGCGTTCGGCGCCGGGCTTCGCGGCCTTCTCGAGGTTCTTGGCGTACGGCATCGGCACGTCGGCCTGGGTGACCCGCAGCACCGGCGCATCCAGATGGTCGAACGCCTCCTCCTGGATCGTCGCCACGATCTGGGCTCCCACGCCGGCGTACGGCCACCCCTCCTCCACGTACACGGCGCGGTTGGTCCTGCGCACCGTGTCGAGGATCGCCTCGACGTCCAGCGGTCGCAGGGAGCGCAGGTCCAGCACGTCCGCCTCCACTCCGTCCTTGGCGAGCTGCCCGGCGGCCTGCATGGCGACGTGCACCATCTTGCCGTGCGCGATGATCGAGACGTCGGAGCCCTCGCGCTTCAGGTCCGCGACCCCCAGGGGGATCACGAAGTCGTCGTCGTCGGGCACCTCGCCCTTGAAGTTGTAGAGCAACTCGCCCTCCATGAACGCGACCGGGTCCTCGTCGCGGATGGCCGCCTTGAGCAGCCCCTTCGCGTCTGCCGGCGTGGCGGGTGTCACGAGCTTGAGGCCGGGCGCGTGCACGTAGAACGTCTCGATCGCCTGGGAGTGCTGCGCGGAGAGTTGCAGCGCCGCTCCCGTGGGCCCGCGGAAGACGATCGGCACGGAGAACTGCCCTCCGGACATGTACCGGAGCTTCGCGGCGTTGTTGATCACCTGGTCCAGGGCGAGGTACGAGAAGTTGAACGTCATGAACTCGACGATCGGGCGCAGTCCCGCGATCGCCGCGCCCACGCACAGTCCCGTGAACCCCAGCTCGCTGATCGGCGAGTCGACCACCCGCTGCTCGCCGAAACGCTCGAGGAGGCCCTTCGAGACCTTGTACGCGCCGTCGTACTCGGCCACCTCCTCGCCCATCAGGAACACGTCGGGATCTCGCTCCATCTCCTCGACGAGGGCCTGGTTGAGCGCCTCGCGGTAGGTCATGAGCGCCATCAGCCGTTCCCCCCTTCATCGAAGAAGAGGCGGCCGTGCTCGTTGAGCTCCGCGTACACGTGGTCGCGAAGGTCCGCCTCGTCGGGGGCAGGGGAGGCATCGGCGAACTCGGCCGCCGCCTCGATCACCTCGCGCACCTCCGCGTCGAGCGCCTCCATCCCGTTCCGGTCCAGATGTCCCGCGTGGATCAGCCGGTCCCTCAGGATGCCGATGGGGTCGTCCTCGCGCGTGTGCTGCTCGACTTCCTCCTTGCTCCGGTACGTTCCCGAGACCGGATCCGACATCGAGTGGCCCTTGAAGCGGTAGGTCTGGCACTCCACGAAGCGGGGACCCCCGCCGGCCCGCACCTCGGCGACCACGTCGCGGAAGTGCGCGTACGTGGCGAGCACGTCCTGGCCGTTCACGGAGCTGGCTGGAATCCCGTACGGCGAGGCCTTGCTCACCATCTCCGTGAGGGAGACGCGGCGGAAGGCCGTCCCCATGCCGTAGGCGTTGTTCTCCACGACGTAGATCACGGGCAGATGCCAGACCGCCGCCATGTTGAGCGACTCGTGGAACGAGCCCTGGTTCACCGCCGCGTCGCCCATGTAGCAGACGCACACGCGGTCCTCGTCCCGATACTTGATGCTCCAGCCGAGCCCGGTCGCGACGGGGATCTGGCCGCCGACGATCGCGTGCCCTCCCATGAAGTTCCGCGATCGGTCGAAGAGATGCATGGATCCGCCGCGCCCGGCCGAGCAGCCGTCGCGGCGACCGTACAGCTCGGCCAGCACGACGCCCGGGTCCATGCCCTTGGCGATGGCCATCGTGTGCTCGCGGTACCCGGTGATGACGTAGTCCTCGGGGCGCAGGGCCCTGGCCGACCCTGCCGCCACTCCTTCCTGCCCGATGTGCAGATGGCAGAAGCCGCCGATCTTGCCGATGGCGTACCCCTCCTCGGCCTTCTCCTCGAAGCGGCGGAAGAGGAGCATCTCGCGGAGCAGATCGAGCGCCAGCTCCGGGCTCACGCCGTGCTCCTCCAGGGGACCCGGCGCCCCCTTCTTCGTCTTCGTCTTCGTCTCGGCCATGCGCTCCTCAGTCTCGCCGCCCGGGCTTGCCCAGCTCGAGCTGGACGAGGTCCAGCCGCAGCTCGGCGGGCGCCGGGACGTCCGCTTCCATGACGCTACGGATCGAGCCGGGGCCGCCCGCGACGACCTCTCTCGCTTGCTCCCTGGCGTGATAGCTGGAGCGCACCAGAGGGCCCGCCTCGACGTGCCCGAACCCGTGCTCCTCCTCGCCTACGCGCTTCCACTCGCGGAACTCCGCCGGCGTCACCCAGCGCGCCACGGGGATGTGCATGGGAGAGGGCCGCAGGTACTGGCCCAACGTGAGGATGTCCACCGCCGCCTCACGCAGGTCGACCATCGCGCGGCGGATCTCCGGGGCCTCCTCGCCCATGCCGAGGATGATCCCCGTCTTCGTGAGCATCCCCGGATCGAGCCGCTTGACTGCCCCGAGGAAGGAGATGGAGCGCCAGTACCGCCCCCCCGGACGTACCTCCGGGTGCAGCCGCTCCACCGTCTCCAGGTTGTGGCCCAGGATCGCCGGACGTGCTTCCACCACGACCGCCAGCGCATCCTCGTCCCCCTTGAAGTCGGGGATCAGCACCTCCACCGAGCAGTCCGGCACCGCGTCGCGGATGCGGCGGATGGTCTCGGCGTAGATGTGCGCACCGCCGTCGGGAAGCTCGTCGCGGTTGACGCTCGTGATCACCACGTGCTCGAGTCCCATGCGGGCGACGCTCTCGGCGACGCGGCGCGGCTCGTCCTCGTCCAGCTCCGTGGGCATCCCGTGGGCGACGCCGCAGTACTTGCACGCCCGCGTGCAGACGTCGCCCAGGATCATGAACGTCGCGGTGCCCGCCTCCCAGCACTCCCCCATGTTCGGGCACCCCGCCTCCTCGCACACGGTATGGAGCGCCTCCGAGCGCATCATCCGCTTGAGGCGGAGGTAGTTCTCCCCGCCCGGGGACCGCACCTTCAGCCACTCGGGCTTGCGCGACCTGATGGAGACCGTCTCGAGGCCGTCGTGCGCCCGGATGCGCGACGTCCCCTTCGGCTTCACCAGGCCGGTGTCCTTGCCACCGGGGGCGTAGCCCCCCGGTGCTTCCGTCGCCGTATTGCTCAGACTCCTACCCTCCCAGCTTCTTCCGGTGTTCGCGAGGAGCACTCGAGCGAGTCAACGAGAGCGCCGCGGAGCGGGCGCCCCGGGGCCGGAGAATGGCTCTCGCAGTTCCCGAGCGCGTACCCGAGCGGACCGACGATGATCCCGGCGAGCGCGAGGGCCGGCCGCGCGCCGCCGCCGCGGACGGCGCCGTGGACCGTCAGGGCCCGCCCCACGCCTTCGGAAGGCGGTGCTGCATCACCGACTTCCTGTGCTTGAACCTCTCCACGATGTGGTCGCGGGCCTCGCGCGGATCGTCCGTGACGAACACCAGGTCGAGGTCCTGGCGTGCGATCTTCCCCTCGACGGCCATGCGGTCGCGCATCCAGTCCAGGAGCCCGCCCCAGTAGTCCCGCCCCATGATCACGAGCGGGAAGTGGCGCACCTTCCCGGTCTGGATGAGCGTGAGGGACTCGAAGAGCTCGTCCATCGTGCCGTACCCCCCGGGGAAGATCACGAACCCCTGGGCGTATTTGACGAACATCATCTTGCGCACGAAGAAGTAGCGGAAGTTGATCGAGACGTCGGCGTACCGGTTCGCCATCTGCTCGAACGGCAGCTCGATGTTGCACCCGATGGAGCGCACGCCGGCTTCCCGGGCGCCTTTGTTGGCGGCCTCCATGATGCCCGGACCGCCTCCGGTGATGACGCTGAACCCGGCCTGGCCCAGCAGCTTGGCGGTCTCGACGCAGGCGTCGTACATGGGGTCCTCGGCGGCCACGCGCGCGGAACCGAAGATCGACACGCACGGGCCCGCCTTCGACATCGCCTCGAAGCCCTCGACGAACTCCCCCATGATCCGGAAGATGCGCCAAGCGTCCTTCCCGATGGTCTCGAGCTCCTCGACGCTCTCGAGCAGGCGTTCATCCTCGGTCTCGCGCTGGTACGGGAACGGCTCGGCCCAACGGGCTCCTGAGTCGTGCTCGATCATGTCTCCTCCGCCATGTCTCCTGCCGGTCGGGCTACTTCCCGTGCTGGGCGAGGTACTTCTGGGCCTCGCTCCTGAAGAGGCTCAGCAAGGGTTTGTGCGCAAGGTAGCCGGACGTCGTCGTATCGCGCTCCTGGGCGGGGTATACGTCGAGCAGGCGCCGGTAGTACTTCGCCGCCTGGACGCTGTCGCCCAGACCAAGCTCCGCCTCCGCGGCGGCCCCGAGACCCAGGATGTGGTTCGGATCCTTCGAGAGGATGCGCTTGGCAGTGACCAGGGCGGAATCCGGATCGGTCATCCGCTGCAGCAGCGACATGTCGAAGAGGCCCCCGAGGTCGAGGGGCTCCGCGCGCCTGTACGCCGCCACCGCCATGGGCTGGAAGTCCAGCGCGTCCGCCGTGTCGCCGGCGCTCAGGTCCCTCATCACGTGGTCGAAGAGACTGTCCGCCGCCTGGATCGGGGTCATCGAGGAGAGGTCGATCGCCGAGGCCCCGGCCGCGGGATTGCCGGCCTGGCTGGAGCCGCTCGGCTGCGCCGTGGGTGGCGCCTTGCGCACCGTGAAGTATCCCACCACCAGGATCATCACGAACATGGCGACGCCCGCGATCCACCAGGGGAGGTTGCCTCCTCCGACGGCGGCCGCCGCGGCGGCACGGTGCGCGCCCGGCGCCTGGGCGGGACCGGCCCCTGCCGCCGGGGAGCTCGCGTTGATGGGCTTGCCGCACTGGTTGCAGAAGCGGGATCCCGGGGTGAGCTGCGCCCCGCATTGCGTGCAGAAACGTCCACCCATGGAGGCGCCGCAGTGCTGGCAGAAGTTTCCCGACGCCGGCTCGCCGCAGTTCGGGCAGGGATGCCTTTCGGGCCCGGGCTCGGGGCCGCTCATCGGGTCGGGACCCCAAAGGATGGTCTCCGGCTGGCCCCGCCCTGGCCCCGGCGGTCAGCCCGGGAGCGGAGCCGCATCACGGATCGGTAGCCCACGTCTGCCTCCACGATCGCTGGTCTGGCGCGGCGGCGTGTCCGGACCGGAGCGCCCTGACTCGTTCTCCGCGCGCCTTGCGTAATGGAACAGTAAGAGTAAGACATCGGCCCCACCGGGGTCACCTGTCCCCCCCCGAAGCGAGACCGCATACATCGCGACCATGGTGCTTCGCGACGATGCTACGCCGACGCCGGCGCGCCGGCAACGGCGCGTGACGTCCTGTCGACGAGCCGGCCGGACGCTGGTCGGCCTGGTCGTCTTGTGGTGCGTGCCGACCGCTCGCGTGTCGGCGCAGCAGGAGCGCGTGCCGCCCGGCACCTTCGGCGACTCGGCCGTGGCGGCGCTGGTCCGTCGCGCCATCCAGGCGCGCGGCAAGAATCTGGCGGGTCTCGAGAGCTATCAAGGCCTCGTGCGCGAGCGCCTGTTCGTGGGTCTGACCGTGCCGCACTTCCGTCGTGAGCGTGGGCTCCTCGAGCAGGAGCGCGTGGCGCGCTTCCGCTGGAGCGCGAAGGGCCCGGGGCTCATCGAGTGGATCGGAGCGCGTGAGGCCGTGCCGATCCTCGGTGCGGACACGCGCAGGGACGCGGTGGCGGCCGAGGGGGAGGTGGGGCGCGCGGGAGCCCGCGTTCAGCGGGAGCTTCGCAGCGGGCTTCCCGACGAGCTCCTCCGGGATACCGATCTCCCCGCCTTCGCGCTCGACGCGGGCAGCGACCGGCTCCTGTTCGGAGGTGACTGGGTACTCAATCCCCTGGCCGACACGGCGCTCGCCGACTACCGCTACTTCTCCGGCGACACCCTCCGGCTGACCCTGCCTTCCGAGAACCGGGAGATCGTCCTGTACGAGGTCAGGGTGGAGCCCCGCCGCGCCGACTTCCACCTCGTCGCAGGCTTCCTGTGGCTGGACGCGCGGACGGCCTCACTCGTGCGCGCGGTGTACCGGCCTGCCAGGCCGTACCGGCTGGGGCTGGACGACCCGCGCGACGCCAAGGACGTACCCGGCCTGCTGAAACCGGTGGAGGCCTCGATCTCCTACGTCACGGTGGACTATGGCCTCTACGACTTCCGCTATTGGCTGCCGCAGCGCTTCGCGCTGCGTGGCGAGGTGCGCCTGGGCTCCTTCGTGCGCATGCCGCTGAGCATGGCGTGGACGGTCCGCGACTATCGCGTGAACGAGGCAGCGCGCGGGCTTCCCTCGGCGGAGGGTCCGCTGCCGAGCGGATGGAGGCGGCGTGTCGATGCGGTGAAGGGGGGTACGGGCACCTCGCGCCGGGTGGCCGTCGTCGTGCCCCCACCCGACTCGCTGCTGACCTCGCCCGCTCTCTCACCGGACTCCGGGACGGTCGCGGTGCAGGCGCTCAGCGACGTGGACATGCAGAGGTTCAGAGCGAAGCTCGAGTCGCTGCTGCCGACCTATCGGCGATTCCAGCCACGGTGGACCTGGGGCTTGAGGGGTGGCATGACCCGCTACAACCGCGTGGAGGGGCTGAGCACCGGTGTCGCAGCCACGGTTCCGCTGGATCCCGAGACGAGTGTCGCCGCGGAAGTGCGCGCGGGGACGGCGGATCTCACCCCGGACGGGGCGCTCTCGCTCTCGCGCGGCTCCCCGGACAGCCGCTGGACGGTCCGGGGCTACCGGAGCCTTCTGTCGATGTCGGATTGGTCCAACCCGTTCAGCCTCGAGAGCTCGCTGGATGCGCTCGTCCTCGGTCAGGACCGGGGCCAGTACTACCGTGCCACCGGGCTCTCGGTTGCCTACCACCACCGGGGACCTCGCGTGACGAGCGAGATGGAGGTCTTTCACGAGCACGAGGGGAGTGCGCACCTCGGCACGGACTTCTTCCTTCTGCGAGGGCTCCGGCCCACCGGGATGGACCCGGTGCTCCGTGCCCGGGCCGTCACGCTCACCGGATTCCGGGGCGCGCTCCGCTGGTTCTCGGGAATCGACCCGGCAGGGCTGATCGTCACGGCCCGTATTCTCGGTGAAGCCGCCGTGGGCGACGTGACCTACGAGCGGCTCGCGGCGGTCGGATCCGTGAGCCATCCCCTGCCGCTGGGATTGTCCGGCGCCCTCGAAGCCGGTGGCGGAACGACCTGGGGAGACGACCTCGTGCAGCGCCACTTCTTCCTCGGGGGGTCCGCGACGCTCCGCGGGTTCGACGCCAACAGCATCGAAGGGCGCGCGTTCTGGAGGGCGAGAGCCGAGCTCGCGAACGACTTCCCGGGCGCCCGCCTCGCGGTCTTCGCCGACGCCGGCTGGGCCGGCGCACGACGCTCGCTCAGACTGGACGGGACGAGGGTAGGCGTGGGGCTGGGCGGCTCCTTCCTGGACGGGCTGATCCGCCTGGACCTGGCCCACGCCGTGCGTGGGGGAGCCGACTGGGAGCTCCTGCTCTACCTGGACGGCCTGCTGTAGACGTCGTGGCCGGGCAGGCTGCGTCGGACGACGACGACGACCGCAGCCGCGGGAGCCGTGGCCTCACAGCCCGGTCGGTCTGTCGACGAATTCCCAGGTCAGCCCGAACCGTTCGGCGAGGTGCCCGGCGAGCGCGCGCACCCCGAACGTTTCGGTGGCGTAGTGACCTCCGAAGAGGACCGTCACCCCGAGCTCCATCGCGTCGAAGTGGCTGTGGTGGGATCCCTCACCGGTGACGAGGACGTCGATCCCGCGCTCCGCCGCCTCCTCGATGCTCGAGGCGCCCATTCCGGTCACGACCGCCACGCTCCCGACCCGTTCCGGTCCTCCCGGGATCAGGTGGACGGGACCGCCGAGCACGACCGCGAGCCGCTGGCGAAGCGACTCGCCCGACGTCGGATCGTCCAGGGTGCCCCACCACCCGATCTCCACGCCCCGGTGCAGGGCGAACCGCCCCCGCACCTCCAGGCCCAGTGCCCGGGCGAGGAGAGCGCAGTTGCCGACCTCCGGGTGCGCGTCGAGGGGAAGATGGGCGCTGTAGAGCGCAACGCGGTTGGTCACGAGAGCGCGCACCTTCCGCAGTCGTCTGCCCGTGAGCGGTCGCAGCCCCTCCCAGAAGAGGCCGTGGTGGACGAGGAGGAGATCCGCCCCCAGCTCCACGGCATCGGCGATGGTCGCCTCGGATGCGTCCACGGCCGCCACGACGTGCCGCACATCGTCGGGTCCGCCCACCTGCAGGCCGTTCAAGGCGTTCGCGGCATCGGGGTACTCCGAGACCCGAAGATAGGTGTCCAGGTATTGGAGGATTGATTCTAGTTTCACGTCTTCCTCGTCGCCTCGCCACGCCGGTGGAGTGGTTGCAGAGGCCTCTGTTGAAGCGGGTGGAAAGGGTGTGGAAAAGCGTGTGGCCGGGGACACGCTCTTCGTGGACGATGCCGGAGCCTGATCCATAACGCATTGCATCCAAATGGCTTAGGGCTCCGGAAGGGAGGGCGTGTTGCCGATGGTCGACGTCTCGAGGTCGTGAGGAAAACCCGTCCCCAGAGCCGACGCCGATTCCCGGTGCGGAGCGCAGGCGCGCGTGGCAGCACGTGGCCGCGAGTTGCGCTCGGGACGCCGCGGCCGTGCCGCCGACCACCTTCCCGGAAATGACGGCATCCGCGCGTGCGGCATTCCCCCGACGATGCGGATGCCCACGCCGATGATAGGCACGACCGCTTCGGGCGCGGCCCCGCCAACCTCTCGTTCGGGCGCCACGCCGAGGACCCTCCCGAGGCCTCAGGGCTGGACGAGCATGGTGAGAGGGTCCACGGCCTTGCCATCGTGGCGGATCTCGAAATGCAGATGCGGGGCGGTGGACCTGCCGGTGGAGCCGCTCAGCGCGATCACCTCGCCCCGGCGGATGGGCTCTCCCTTCGTCACCAGGGCGAGGGATGCATGCGCGTAGAGCGACGTGTAGCCGTCGCCGTGAGCGATCACTACGTACCGACCGTAGACGGAGTCCTGCCCTACATCCAGGACGGTCCCCGCACCTGCGGCGCGGATGTACGAGCCGGTCGCCGTCGCGATGTCGAGCCCGGGATGCGCCTGGCCGGCGGCTCCCTCCAGGAGACCTTGAGTGACCACACCGGGCTCCGTCAGGGGCCAGCTCCTCGGTAGCGAGCTCTCCGGCCGGCTCACCTGGACGATGCGCTCCCGAGCGCCCTCGGGAGGAGGGAGCCACAGGTCGGATGGAGACTCCGGGAGTGGCCCGAACAAATGCCGAATAACGGCGTACTGTCGCTCGATGCGATCGAGACGGTAGCCGAGAGCCTGCGCGCGCGATGAATCCGACCTGGCGTCCGCGAGCTGCCGCTCGAGCACGCCCACGGTGGAGGCCCGGGCGGCTTCGTGCCACCAGCTCCCGATCATCAGCGCGAGGCAGAGCGCGAGGAGGGCGCCGAGCACGGAGACGATCCTGAGGCGGGCATAGCTGACGCGAAAAGTGCGGGTACCCTGGCCACCGTGGGGAACGAGCACGATCGTGAGGTGACGGCGGGCCGGGCGCTCAGCCGTCATTCGAGCACCTCGGACGCTTCCTTTCCGGCGACGAGCTGGAACAGCCGCTCGAAGTCCTCCGTTCCCAGGAACGTGATCTCGATGACGCCCTTGCCCCGCCGGCTCCTCCGGATGGTCACGCGCGTGGCGAGACGCTCTTCGAGCTCCTGCTCCAGCGCGCGCACGACCGGATCCCCACCGCTGGCACCCTCGGCCTTCCGCTTCTTGGACGAGCCGGGTCGCGCACCCGCCCGACGCTCGACCTCGCGCACGGACCATCCCTCCTGAGCCGCGCGCCGGGCCAACTCGCCGGCCCGCACCGGGTCGTCCACGGAGAGGAGAGCCCGGGCGTGCCCCATGGACAGCGAGCCACTCTCGAGGAGCTTGCGGATCGAGGGCGGCAGGTGCAGGAGGCGCAGCAGGTTGGCCACCGTCGAGCGATCCTTGCCTACCGCGCCGGCGATGTCGGCCTGGGTCATCCCGAAACGCTCGGCGAGGGCCTGGAAGCCTTCGGCCTCCTCCAGGGGATTCAGCGCCTCGCGCTGGAGGTTCTCCACCAGGGCCAGGACGAGGATCGTCTCGTCCGAGGCATCGCGAACGAGGACCGGCACGTCCGGCCAGCCCAGGCGCGCGATCGCACGGAAGCGGCGTTCTCCGGCCACGAGCTCGTACCGGCCGGCAGCGCCCGGGGAGGGCCTCACGACCAGCGGCTGGAGGAGACCGTTCGCCTTGATCGAGGCCGACAGCTCGGCGAGCTCCTCCTCCGTGAACGCTCTTCGCGGCTGGAGCGGGTTGGGGACGATCGACGCCATCTCCACACGCCGGACGTCCGCAGCGTCCGCACCTGGCTCGAGGTACTCCCCGAGCAGCGCGCTCAGGCCCTTGCCGAGGCGATCCCGCCGGGTCACGAACCCGCCTTCCGCTTCGATCCGCCCTTGCCGATGAGCTCGCGTGCGAGGGCGAGGTAGGCCTGAGCCCCGGCCGAGAGCACGTCGTACAGGACGATCGGCTTCCCGAAGCTGGGGGCCTCCGCGAGGCGCACGTTCCGTGGAATCGCCGTCCTGTAGACCTTGGCGCCGAAGTAGTCGCGGGCCTCCGCCGCCACCTGCCGGGAGAGGTTGAGCCGACGGTCGTACATCGTCAGGAGAACGCCCTCGATGTCGAGAGCGTTGTTCAAGCCCCTCTGCACGAGCCGGATCGTGTTCAAGAGCTTGCTCAATCCCTCCAGGGCATAGAACTCGCACTGGATGGGGATGAGGACCGAATCGGCCGCCGTGAGCGTGTTGAGGGTCAGGAGGCCGAGAGACGGCGGACAATCCACCAGCACGTAGTCGTACTCGTCGCGCACCGGCTCCAGCGCCCGCCGGAGGACCGATTCCCGGTGCGGCAACTGTACGAGCTCGATCTCGGCGCCCACCAGGTCCTGGGTCGCCGGGACGAGGTCGAGGGCGTCGAAGTGCACTCCCCGTAGGGCGGCTTCCTTCAGCGGGTGTCCCTCGATCAGCACCTCGTAGATGCTGGAACGCTCTTCCCGCTGCTCGAGGCCCAGGCCGCTCGTCGCGTTTCCCTGCGGGTCGATGTCGATCACGAGCGTCCGCTTCTCGGCAACCGCGAGCGAAGCGCCGAGGTTGATGGCCGTCGTGGTCTTGCCGACTCCACCCTTCTGGTTCGCAATGGCGATGACGCGGGACATGCAGGCCTGCAGAAGCGGTCGTCGGGAAAAGGGGTGACGAATATACCGACCGCTCCGGGCGAGGGAAAGCGCGCCGCACCTTGACGGTTCCCCGGGTGCATCGGAATTTCCGCCCTCGGGCTGGTCGGCACCGCGCGGGATCCAGCCCACGCAATCAAGGAAACCAGGAGGTCCCACGATGATGAGGCAAGAGAGGCATCCGGCTGCTTGGAGGCGCTCCGCGGCGGCGGCGCCGCTCTTCGTCCTTCTTCTCCTCCTCGGATGCACGAGCGACGGCGTTCGGCCCGACGCGTCCTTGGCCGCGCTGGTCGGGAACTGGCAGGCCACCTCCTTCGTCGTCACGGAAGTGTCCGATCCGTCGGTCCACCTCGATCTCATCCAGCTGGGGGCCACGTTCAGCCTCAACGTGCAGCCCTCGGGTACGTACACCGCCATCCTCGTGTACAGCGGTCAGCCGGATACCGAGATCGGCCAGGTCTCCGTAGCGGGTAGCTCCATCACGCTCAAGCCGAACACGCCGGCCTCCAGCACCGCGACGACGGGCACGTATAGCATTGACGGCACCCAGCTCACGATCGACGGCGATACGCAGTTCTCCTTCACTCCAGGTGTCAGCCCGGTGGCGGCGACGGCCCACATCGTGCTCGTCAAGCAGTGAAGCCCCCCCCCACGTTCCACGTGAAACACGAAGCCTCCGGAGCCCCCTGTTCCACGTGAAACCAGCGCTCGACGCGTCGCTCGTGTGAAGCATCGCCGATGCTCGTTCTTGCGCTCTTCGAGCCAAGCGAGATCGACGAGCCCGACCGCCTGCGGCGCTGGCGAAGTGCGTGGAGCGCATCGACGCCTTTGTCGTGAGCCTCGCCCTGGACGAGAGACGAGCGCCCGCGGCGTCACTCGCGCGAGGCGCACCCAACACCTTTCCTGAAAGCCGCACTCGAAGCGAGACGAACTGTACGCGTCCCCGCCTCCGCACTCCGAGCGACTCGGCGCCCCTCTCTCCGTCACGGATGGCGGGCGTCCACGAGATCCGAGCGGCAGGGTCTCCCCTCGGCGGGCAAGCAGAACGCGCAGCGCCCCGAGCAACCCTCGCAGGAAATGTAAGCAGGTTACACCGCACAGCCTAACCGCACCATGTCAGTGGCGGATCTCGAACCGGTCGCGCGGCATGGTGGGGTCCGGGTCGATGCGCTGAACCTCGTCGACCCGCGCCTGGGACGGTCCCGCCTGAAGTGCGGTCTCGAGCGCGATGAGGGTCTCGGGAAGTCCGGACGCGTGGAGCTCGACGGAGCCGTCCGGCACGTTGCGCACGTGCCCTCCGACACCGAGGTCGGTCGCGACCCTCTGCGCCCACCACCGGAATCCGACACCCTGCACGCGTCCCCGGATCCTGTACGCTCGCAGCTCCATGGCCTCCGTTCCCCACGCGGACGTCCCGGAAGTCGAGCTCGACCCCTCGACAGGGGGCCCTCGCGATGGAGTCTGCGGCCGGCCGCCCCGATCGTCTCCGAGCGGCACCGAGGCGCCCGGCCAGCCCACGACGCTACTTGGCGGGAGCCACCCCGGGAACTCCCTGAGCCCGAACCTTCTTTCTCTCCTTCGCGATCCACAACTGCTGCGGAATGCTGGCGAGGTTCGTGACCGCATAATACAGGTTCAGGCCGCTCGGCAGCTTCAAGAAGATGACGACCATGAACACTGGCATCACCCACATCATGACCTTCATCTGCGAGTTCGTCTGCGGGACCGACTTCATGGTGACCCACTGCATCAGGAACATCGAGACCCCGAGGAACGCGGGCAGGATGTAGAGCGGGTCGGCAGCCGACAGGTCCGGCATCCACAAGAACGAGACTCCGCGCAGCGCGATCGTGTTCTCGAAGACGAAGAAGAGGGCGAACAGCACCGGCATCGGCAGGAGCATGGGCAGGCACCCCGCCAGCGGGTTGAAGCCGTGCTCCTTGTAGAGCTTCATCATCTCCTTCTGCAGGCGCTCCGGCTGGTCCTTGTACTTCTTCTGGATCTCCTGGAGCAGCGGCTGCACGGCCATGTTGCGCAGCTGCGCCTTCATCGCCTTCTGGTTCAGGGGCCACAGCACGACGCGCATGAGCACGCCGAACACGATGAGCACCCATCCATAACCCAGCTGAAGCTGGCGATGCAGGAACGTCAGCACCGCCATGATCACGGCGACGATCGGCCGCATCACCGGCTGGATCCACTTCCAGCCGTATGGATTGACCTGGTCCATGTCCTCGCCGAGCGACGCCAGGCGAGCGTACTCCTGCGGCCCGAGGAACAGACGATACGCGAACGTCCCGTCCACTTTCACGGCCTGGGTCACCGCCACGTCCGCGCGATTCGGCAGGTGGCTCTTGCTCACCACGATCCCGCCCAGGTAGCTGGTCGCCGACGCCGACTCCTGGCTGGCCCCGCCCAGGAGCGCGGCCACGAAGAACTTGCTCTTGAAGGCGACCCACTTGTACGGGCCCTCGTGCACTCCGAACACCGGCTTGTTCAGCGGATGGGCGCGGATACCGTGCTGGAGCTGGTTGCTCACGTACCCCATCGAGTGCGCCTCGCTGGCCGAGTCCGCCTCGTTGTAGGCCAGTCCGTCGCCGAGGTCGGTGAGCAGCAGCGCGTGGTCGAGCCCCGTGACCTTGCCCTCCACGGTGACCGCGTACGAGTCGGGATGGAACGTGTAGGAGATCTCGAACCGGAACGGCAGCGTGGGATGCTGATACACGAAGCGCAGCGTCCGCGGCCCCGAGCCCTGGTGCAGCGCAAGCCCGCTGTCCGGCTCCACGTGGAACAACAAGTGCCGCAGGTCCACGGTGTCCGTGCCCACGACCAACCGCTGGCCGAAGGCGCCCTCGCTGCCGGCCGGGATGAGCTGCACCGGCCCCCGCCTGGTGAACGAGCGGAACTTCTCCAGCTGTGCCGACACCAAGCGGGCCCCACGCGTGCTGAACTCGTAGCGGTACAGGGGCCCCCGGACCGACACCGTCGCGGCGGGCACGGACGCCGCGGTGTCCGCGGGCAGCTGCACCCCCGCCGCGCCCGGCCTCGCCTGCCTCGGGATGACGGGGGCTGCCGTGTCCCGAGCCGCCCGCGCTGTCGCCGTGTCCGTAGCGACCGCAAGGCTATCCGCCGCGGCGTGGGGCTTCGGCTTCGGAGGAGGAAAGAGGAGGCTGGTGCCGACCAGCACGGCCAACATCAGGACGACGGCGAGAAGGAAGCGTGCTTCGGTGTTCATCGGCCTTCAGGAGTCGCATGGCGGCGGGGACCGCCGGCCTGCACCCGGTGAGCGGGAGCTGGAGGGACAGGATCGTAACCGTACCCGCCCCAGGGATGGCATCGGGCGACCCGCTTCACGGCGAGCCAGCCCCCACGGAGCGCCCCGTGTACTTCCAGGGCTTCCACCGCGTACGCGGAGCAGGTGGGCACGTAGCGGCAGGACGGCGGCGTGAAGGGCGAGATCCCCTTCTGGTAGAACCGTACCAGAGCGATCAGGACGCGTTTGACCACAGCACCTCCACCGCCTGCCTCACGTCCTCCCGCAGCTGCTCAAACGTCGCGTCGTACGCCCTCCGGCGGGCGCGCAGCAGCACGTCCTGTGCCGCTGCGGCACGGTCGAGGCGCGGGAGGATCTCCCTTCTCCCGATCTCCCTCAGCCTGCGCTTGAGCTTGTTGCGCTCCACGATTCTCCGGCCATGCTTGGCGACCACGAGACCGAGCCGGGAACAGGAAGCGGGGGAAGGCGCGAAGAAGACGTCCACGTTCGTCGTCCTCTTCCGCTTCCCCCGCTCCAGGAGCGCGCGGAGGTCGTTGCTGCGTCCGATCCGTGCTTCCCGGGGAAGACCCTCCCCCACCCGTCTTTCGGCCGGCTCCCCTTCTACCTTCCCTTTCCGCCCACCGACACGACCAGCTGTTGCCGCCCCTTCTTGCGCCGACGCGAAAGGGTCTCGCGCCCGCCGCGCGTCTTCATGCGGGCGCGGAACCCGTGCTTGTTGACGCGCTTGCGGTTGTGAGGCTTGTAGGTCGGCTTCATCCCGAGCGGCCCGGTCCATGGCGTTCATGTGATTGAAGGCGAGCTTGACAAGATAGCCGGCTGCTGCCGGGGGCGTCAACGCCTTCTCAGAACGTCCTGGAGGCCCGTGGAGACGGCCGATCCGCGCGCCGTCGGAGCGCGTCCTCGTTATCCCGCGAGCTCTTCGAGCGCGCCGAGGCCAGCCCTGCGCACCCCTGGAGGTCGTTTGACTTTTCCACATCAGGATTCTAGCTTCGGCGCCCCTCCGCTCGGGGGACGTAGATTCCCAGGTCGCACCAACCCTCGTTCTGCTATCGAGGATGCCCGCCGTCACCCAGCCCCACCCGCTCGCCCGAGTCGCCCTCCCGGTGGCGACGGCGCACCGTCGGGAGGCAGCATGGAGCTGACCGCGCCCGAGCTCTGGGCCCGTATCCTGGAAGCGGTTCGGGGCGCCGTTCCCGAGCAAGCCTACCACACCTGGATCGCACCCACCAAGGCGGTCGCCCTCTCCTCCGACGAGCTCATCGTTTCAGCCCCCAGCCGCTTCCACGTCGAGTGGCTGGAAGACAAGTACGGACCCGCATTAGCCTCGGCGGTCCATCGGGTTCTGGGTCGTACACTCACCCTCACCGTCACGTTCGACCGCGAGCGCGAGCCTATCCCGGAGCCGTCCCTGGAGATGGCCCCGCCAGTGGCCCGCAAGCCCAGCGCCGGCGCTGCCCTGCAGGTCCCTTCCGGGCCGCGCGCGCAGCTCAACGAGCGCTACACGTTCGACCGCTTCGTCGTGAGCACGAACAGCCAACTCGCCGCCGCGGCGTGCCGGGCCGTGGCGGAGCGCCCGGCCCGCATCTACAACCCACTGTTCCTCTACGGCGGCGTCGGGTTGGGCAAGACGCACCTGATGCACGCCATCGGTCACGAGGTCCTCGCGGGCGAACCGACGCGCCGGGTCGTCTACGTCTCCTCGGAGCAGTTCACGAACGACATGGTGAACTCGATCCAGAGAGGCACGATGGCCGACTTTCGCCGGCGCTATCGGGACAAGGATCTGCTCCTCGTGGACGACATCCACTTCCTGGAGGGCAAGGAAGGGACTCAGGAGGAGTTCTTCCACACGTTCAACGCGCTCTACGACGCTCAGCGGCAGATCGTGCTCACGAGCGACCGGCCGCCCAAGGACCTTCCCGGTATCGAGGAGCGACTGGTCTCACGGTTCGAGTGGGGCCTCGTGGTCGACATCAAGCCGCCCGATTACGAGACGCGCGTGGCGATCCTGCGTAAGAAGGCCAACGACGACGGGCTCTCCCTCGACGACGAGGTGATCGACTACATCGCGCATCACTGCACCGCCTCGGTACGGGAGCTGGAAGGAGCCGTCATCAAGCTGCTGGCGTACTCTTCCCTGACCCACAAGGAGATCACACCGCAACTCGCCAGGACAGCGCTCGGCGGCGTGTTCGGTCGACACACCCAGGACGAAGGCCCGATCCTCTCGCCCGAGCGCATTCGGGAGCTCGTGGCGCAGCGGTGGAGGGTGCGCCCGGAGGCCCTTTCGTCGAAGCGCAGAACGAAGGACCTGGCTGTTCCGCGGCAGGTGGCCATGTACCTCATCAAGGAAGCGCTCGGGACCTCCCTCGTGCGCATCGGCGAGCTGTTCGGGGGACGCGACCACTCCACCGTGATCCACTCGATCCGAAAGGTCGAGGAGAACATGGAGCGCGACCCACAGTTCCGGCAGCAGGTGGAGGCGGCACGAGCCGAGCTCCGCAGCGGCACCGGCGCACCTTCCCACACGCGGAGTGGATGACGTGGGGATAGCTCACGGTTCTCCACGACGGCCCGAGGGAGTCGACGCCTCGATGTGGATCCTGCGGCATCTTTCCCATGGGAATCCACATGTGCGGAGCAGCACGCAAGCCCCTGCCGCGCGGCCCATCCAGCGGTGCAGAGGCCGACTCTCCCACACATCCACACCGCCTACTACCACTATGTTTTTCTCTCTAAGAGAGAGATAGGTTCTAGCACCGTTGGAAACCGACGTTTTCCTGTAAGGAGCAGAGGCTCGATGAACTTCACGATCACTAGGCAGAACCTCCACGCAGGGCTCGCGGCGGTTTCCGCCAGTATTCCGTCGAAGACCACCTTGCCGGTCCTGTCGAATGTGCTCTTCGAGACGGTAGAGGGCGGAGTGCGGATGAGTGGCACGGACCTCGACGTATCGGTGCGCGTGAAGATTCCCGCGGACGTGAAGGAGAAGGGGAGCCTGACGGCTCCGGGCAAGAAGCTGCAGGAGATCACGCGGGAGCTTCCGGATCAGCCGGTGGAGGTGGCCACCCGTGGAGATCAGATCGAGCTGACTTGCGGACATAGCCGCTTCAAGCTGAACGGGCTTCCAGCCGAGGAGTTCCCGAGCCTCCCCGAGGTCCACTTCGAGCAGGGCTGGCAGATCAAGGGATCCGCGCTCCATGCGCTCATCCATCACACGTCCTTCGCGGTCTCGACCGAGGAGAGCCGGCCCATCCTGAACGGGGTGCTCTGGGAGCTACGGGACACCCAGATGCGCATGGTGGCGACGAACGGGCATCGCTTGGCGCGTATGGCCGTACCGATGGTGTCGTCAGGGGCACCGTCGGCGGATTTCATCGTGCCGCCTGCCGCCCTGCAGCAGGTGCAGCGCCTCTTCAAGGACGAAGACGACCTCATGGTGGCCCGTGACGGGAACCACCTGGGCTTCGGCTCCGGCTCCCACGAGGTCTTCTCGAGGATGATCGAGGGCACCTACCCCAACTACGAGCAGGTCATCCCGCGGGACAACGACAAAGCTGCGTTGGTGGACAAGAAGGTCTTCGAGTCGGCCGTCCGCCGTATGGCAGTCGTGGCTTCCGACCAGACGCATCGGATCCGGCTGAAGTTCGAGAGCGGGAGGGTTCATCTGAACGTTCTCACCCCGGACCTCGGCGAAGGACACGACGAGATGGAGGTGCAGTACGACGGTGAGGAGCTGGAGATCGGCTTCAACGCGAATTACCTGCTCGAGGTGCTCCGCTACATGCCGACGGACACCGTGAAGGTGACGTTCAAGGCACCGGAACGGGCGACGACCATCGAGCCTGTGTCGGAGGGTGACGAGCCCCTGGACTACCTCTGCCTCGTCATGCCGCTCCGGCTTCTGGACTAGAGCGACGTCGGCCAAACGGACTACCGGCGGCTCTGGAGATTCCCCCCGCCGAGCGTCCGCTGGCGTGCAAGCGAGTCACTGCCCCGGGTGGTAGACTCTCTCCGTGTGTCCCTTCAGCTGCTGCGGGTAGAAGTACACGACCCGGAGGTCGCCGGTCGCGTAGCGGACCGCTTGGTCGTCGAAGTGCGGCGACGATGGATCACCGCTCTCCCCGCCGGTCGATACGGCCCTTGCCCGCACGCTGTCACCGAACTCCACCGCGGCGACGAAGCTGTTCCCATCGCTACCGTACCACTTCTTCGTATTGGGGTACTGACGCGCGCCGAAGGAGGCGAGCGAGCCCCATAGCGAAGATGTGAACGCCACGGGGATGGACGGCTTCGCATCGTCGAAGTGCGGCTCGATGGAGTCGTCCAGACGCTGGAATCGGTTGATGTCCCCCCAGGGGGTCTGCCACGTCCCGAAGTCCGAGCGCAGGCGCGCCACGGCCCTGGAGAGTGCGGCGAGCAGCGAATCCGCTGGCATGCGGTGCGCGACGAAGTCGCGAGGAGCCATGTCCGTGCCGCGCACGCCGCGGTATGCGGCGGGCAGGAGCGCCGTGCCCCAGTACACGGCCAGGGACGTGGCCACCGAGTTGATGCCCCAGCGGTAGTCCCAGCCGCGCAGCACGGTCATGGGCCGCGCCAGCTCGGTCTTCGTCGGGTCCGAGGGGGCGAGCGCGTCCCACGCCTTCACGAGCGACGGAATCGTGACGGCGAACCATGGCAGGTAGCTGTCGAAGCCGGCCGCCGTCAGGGATTCGATCGTGTAGTGGTGGGGATGCCCCTCGAACAGGCGCAGCGCGTGCAGTCCCCGGGGCGTCTCGTAGCGGCCGCGATCCACGTAGGTGGGAAAGTCCGCGCGCTTGGGGCTGTCGGGACCCGCCGCAGACCACGGCCAGTTGTTGGAGTTGTACACCCAGCCCACGGCAGGATCGATGACGTTCGGCGATTGGTCGATGGAGAGGACGCCGTGGTAGGCCGTGGCCGTATCGCTGCCGTCGACGGGCTTGGTCCAGTCGAACTTGTTGCTGCGACGTGGGATGTAGTTGGAGTCGAAGAACGCGATGTTACCCTCGGAATCCGCGAAGATCGTGTTGTTGGAGGAGTTCGTGTGCAGCTCCATGGTCTTCCGGAACGCGGCAAGGTCCTTGGCCCTGGTGCGCAGCACGTCCTGCTCCAGGGCCCTGATGGGCCGCTGCATCAGGCTGACCGTGATCCACCGGTCGCCCTGTCGGGCGATGACGGGCCCGTGGCGCGTGTAGTAGGCCGTGAACGTACGGCTCGCCATCCCCGAGTCCGTGCGGTAGTGCACGACGATGGTGCGGGTCCGCACCGGGTACCAGGTGCGGCCGTACAGGTACTGCCAGTGTCCGTCGTGCTTGCGCACCGTCTCCAGGAAGTGGTCGATGTTGTCCACGCCGCTGGACGTGTGCATCCAACCCGCGGTGCGGTTGAAGCCTTGGTAGACGAAGAACTGTCCCCAGGTCACCGCGCCGTACGCATCCCACCCGGAGTCGCTCGACATCTGCAGCTCCGCGCGGAAATAGAAGGAAACGTGCGGGTTGATGTAGAGCAGCGCGTGTCCGTCCAGCGAATTCTTGGGCGCGATCGCGATCCCGTTCGAGCCCATGGGGTCCCGGCGCCACGCTGGTGGCGCCATCGCGACGGTCGTGTCGCCGTAGAAGGCGGCCAGGTTGCGGAGGTTCACCCCCTGCTCGATGTCACCGCCGATGCTGCCCTCGGTGAACGTGAGCGCCATCCAGGGCTCGAAGCGCCTGATGACCCGTGGGGTCACGTCGGGGTGCGTGTACAGGTAGTAGTTCAGACCGTCCGCGAAGGCGTCCATCAAGGCCTGGAGCCATGCGGGGCTGCGGGCGTACTCGGCCTTCGCGGAGTCGGGGACGATGAAGAGCTTCCTGCGCAGGTCACGCCAGATCTGCGAAGGGCCCGCCCACTCGGACAGGAGCCCCATGGCGTCGATGTAGTTCATCTCGACGCGCTTGAAGTCGTCTTCGGCCTGCGCGTACTCCATGCCGAAGACCGCATCGGCGTCCGTCTTGCCGTGGACGTGGGCGATGCCCCAGTCGTCGCGCGTGATCGTCACGTCTTGCGCCTCTGTCCGCCACCGCGAGAGCTCGGCCGCGGTCGGGTGCCGCGCGTCGGTCGCGGCGGCCGAGGCGCCGGTCTGGGCGGTGGCGCCGCACGGGGCGAACGCGAGGGCGACCGCGGCGGCGGTCGAAGCGAGGGCGGACGCGAGCTTGTGCATGATCATCCCGGCGATGGAAGAGCGTGGCCGTTCCAGCGGTCGTGAACATGCACGCCACCGACCCGGGAGGCCAGTCACGGGCCGCCCTTCTCGTCCACGTGGACCGCCCATGCGATCCACCGTCCATGGTGCGAGAGGCTCACGTCCGCGGCGGCGGGGGATCCGTCCAGAAGGACGAACGGAGGCCGCCGCCCGGGCGAGCCCGGAGCGCACACGATCTCCACGCGCTCCTCTCCGACGCACAGCGACCCGGCCAGGGCCGCCCGGGCCGCGACCCGCACCGCGGCCGAGGGCCGGGAGGACACCGCTTCGGCTTCCCGCGGCGAGAGCCGGCGCATGAGCTCGTCGAGGGGGTGCGCCCAGGGGGCCGACGGGTCGTCCAGCAGGGCGAGCCCGAACGAGACCTCGTCCCGGAGCGCGACCGCCCTTCGGCGGCTGTACGCCAGCGCGTGCAGGACGTCGCTCCGCTCGACGACCATCACCGGCACCTCGAGGTCCTCATAGAAGACGCGCCCCGCGCGCCCCGGCCCGGTCTCCGCGGGAGGGTCCCAGCGGACGCCGAAGGCAGCGTGGGTGAAGACGGGTGGGCTGCCGCGGAGCTTCGACACCGTCTTGAAGGCGGCTTCCTTGCAGCCCCAGAGCCGCCAGAGCTCGAGGTCCGGATCGGCGGCGCGGTGCACGCCTGCCATCTCGATGTCGTCCAGTACCCGAGCGATGAACCGGGCGTCGGACGCCTTGCCGCGCACCCGAGGCTCGTTCAGGTCCACCACGTCGTTTCCCACGATCGTCGCGGGCGTCACGATCTGCTTCTCCTGCCGCTCATACCGGTCGCGAAGCGCTGTCCATTCGCTTCGGTCTGGTGGAGGGCGGTGGCGGAGAAGCGCCAGACTCCGGCGCGGGTCGCGAGTTGGGGGCAGGGGTCCTGCCCCGGGGATCCCGGGGGACCGTGTCCGCGCGCCCATCGCCGTTGGTGTCGCGCAGGACGGCCACGCCTCCGCGGCCGGCGGGCTCGCCGACGAGGCCTGGGCTGTCGTGGATCGCCACGAAGACATCGCCGTCAGGGGCGATGCCCAGATGGCGCGCCCCCGGAAGGCTGTCGACCACGAGGATGGCGCAGAAGCCCTTCGGCAGCGCGAGCCCGGCGTCGTTGGCGTCGCAGCGTGCGGCAAGGGGCGACCGCGCGCCGGCCGTCGAGCCACGCCCGGTTCCCGCGCGCGCCGCCAGGGAGAGCGCGGCGCCCGCGCCCAGCGCATGGGCGATACGGCGACCGGCGCTCAGCAGTCGGGCTCCGGCGCCAGAGCGCGGTGCACTTCCTCCGGCACGCGCGTGGGCCGGCGGTCCGCCCCGATCCAAACGGCCGTCACGCGGGCCTTCGTGAGCACCACGTCCGGGTGGGGGCGGAGCGCGATCTCCTGGCCGATCACCATCGTGGTTCGGCGGGACGACTCGACGCGGCTCCTCACCACCAGCCGCTCGCCGACCCGCGCTTCCCTGAGGTAGTCGATCTCCAGGCGGACCACGTAGACGCTCAGGCCGCGGCCCGGAAGGGATTCGGCGGGCAAGCCCACCGCACGCAGCAGGTCGAAACGGCCGTGCTCCAGGTAGTTGAGGAACACCGCGTGGTTGACGTGGCCGAACGAATCGAGCTCGTAGCTGCGGACCTCGATCTCGGTCTCCGTGAACCAGGCGCCGGCGGTCGGCTCGTCCATAGAGGCCAAGAAGGAGCGGAAGGGCGCCTCGGGCAAGGGGTGGGCTCGCGTTGCCGGTCGCCGGAAGCCCGGAGCGCGCCGCGCCTCCGGGCGCCGGGCCCGTGCGCGCGTCGCCGTCCGGCTCAGGCGTGCACCAGGGGTGCGGCCCTCACCGGGCGAGCCGGCCCGCGCCGCTCGTCAGCCGGCTACCGCCACCCGCCCGAAGCGCCGCTCCCGGCCCCGGAACTCGTGGATGGCGGCAGCCAGCTCGGCCGGGCCGAAGTCGGGCCACATGCGAGGTGAGAAAGCGAGCTCGGCGTATGCGCATTCCCACAGAAGAAAGTCACTCAGACGTTGCTCCGAGCCCGTGCGGATGAGGAGATCCACGTCCGGCGCCGGGCCTTCGTCGTTCATCGCCCGGCCGATGAGGCGTGCCATGGCCTCCCGGTCGAGCTCGGGCAGCATCGTCCCGAGACGTGCGGCGGCGACGAGCACGTCACGGCTGGAGTAGTCGACCGCGAGGCGCAAGCGCAGGCGGGATCCCCCCACCGTGGCTGCCTCGGAGGCCTCGATGATGCGGAGCAGGTCCGGGTCGAGGCGATCACGGCGCCCGATGCACCTCAGGCGCACGCCGTTCCTGACGAGCTGCGCGGTCTCGCTCCGCAGGTAGCGGCGGAACAGGCCCATGAGCGCGCGCACCTCCGCGTCGGGCCGCTGCCAGTTGTCGGAGGAGAAGGCGTACAGGGTCAGCGTCCGGATGCCCTGGCCCGGGGCCGCCTCGACGACGGAGCGGACGGCGCGTGCCCCCCTGCGGTGACCCCACTCCCGGGGCCGGCCCCGCGCCCTGGCCCACCGGCCGTTGCCGTCCATGATGATCGCGACGTGGAGGCCTGCGTCGCGCGGCTCGGGAAGAGAACTCTGCGTCATGAAGTATCACCACCCAAAAAAAAGTGCCTCACCCTATAGGGCGCATCCATCACCCTTCGCGGGTTGCCCGGATGAGCGCCTCCATGTGGTCCAGATACGCCTGGAGCTGCCTGCGTCCCCTTCCCGTCAACTCGTACTCGGTGCGCGGCGTGCGTCCGTCGAACGACTTCCTGCAAAGAACATACCCTGCGTCCTCGAGCCGGCGCGCGTGCGCGCTGAGGTTCCCGTCCGTGGTACCCAGCAGGCTCCGGAGGTCCGTGAACGTCAGCGACCCGTTCACCGCCAGCGCGCTCACGATCCCGAGGCGCACCCGTTCGTGGATGAGGCGATCGAGCTCGAGGGCACCGGCCTCGGGTCCCTGGCCCTCCACGCTGCCGAGCGTCGGCCCGGGCGACGGAGATCCGCGGGCTTCGTCGTTGGGCAGAGCCCCATGTCTAACCCCCATACTTCCTCCAGATGACGATCCCGAAAACGATGTGCAGGCCGCCGAATCCAGCGGCCATGAACGCGTCTCCCCAGGCGGCGGGCCCGAAGAGGGCGGCCACCCCGGTGAGCATGAACGCCAGCCCCATCAGCGGCACGATGCGCACCGAGAACGACCCGCCGGTCACCACCCCCGCTCCGTAGAGGAGCAGCCAGACGCCGGGCAGGAGGCCGGTGCTGCCGCTCTGGTAGAGAGCGAGCGTCAGGAGGCCGCCCACGAGCAGAGGTGGCGTGACGTTCCAGGCGAACTTCCGGCCGGGGCCGGAAAGGAGAGGCATCCCCGCGAGCGCCGACTTCCTGGCCATCGCGAGAAGCGCCACGCTGAACGACAGGATCGCCGCGGCCATCCAGATGACGAGCCAGGCGAGCATGTCGGTGACACCCCTCGCTGCCAGGGCCGCGATCAACGCGACGAGGCCCATCACGATGCCGCCCCATCCGGAGACCGCCGTGAACGAGCCGGAGCGCTCCATCGTCTCGCGGATGAAGCGCAGGTTGTCCATGGCCCGATCGTGCAGGGCGAGGGGTCCCTGGTCGACGTTCCTTAGCTTGCGCGCGGGCAGCATCATGGATGAACCGTAACGCGCCGGATGTCGGGCGGTCAAGTACTTTGCGGCGCAGAGTGATGGGTCGGCGCGACGACCCGGAGAGCACCCGGGAGGATCCGCACGTCGAGCGTCGCGTCGCCGGCCTGCCTCACCTCTCCATCCATCTCGAAACGGGGAGGCTCGGCGAAGTTGAGGCGGAAGCGGTCACCGTCGAGGATCCTCACGCGGCTCGAGCGCGGATGGCGTCCCTTCTCGGCGAGGTTGAAGAGGCGGAGACGCGCGAGCGGCGGGGCGTCCGCGATCATGCAGGCGTGGAGCTTCCCGTCGTCGACGGCGCCGTCCGGCGCGATCGGAAACCCGCCCCCGAAGTAGCGCCCGTTCGAGACGGTGAGCATGAGGTGCGCACCCTCGAAGCTGAGGTCGCCGCCGGCCTGGAGGCCCAGACGGATCCCCGGGAAGCGGAAGAGCTGCTGCAACGCGGTGAGCTTGTACAGGACCTCGCCCTTCAGGAAACGCGCGCGCGCCGCCGCGTCGATGACGGCGATGTCGAACCCGAATCCCAGCAGGTTGAGGAAGTGGCGGGCCTCGCGACGCGACGGATCGTGCGCCGACGCGCTCGGCGTCTCGAGCCTTCCGACGTCCACGGTCCGCTCGCGACCGGCGGCCAGGACGCTCACGGCCTCGTCCACGTCGTTGGGGTGGAATCCGAGGTTGCGGCCGAAGTCGTTGCCGGTACCGCCGGGCAGGATACCGAGGACCACGTCCTTCCGTCCCGACGCGACGAGGCGGTCCGCGACGTTGCTCCACGTGCCGTCCCCGCCGACGGCCACGATCACCTCGTAGCCCGCGGCGAGGGCCCGGTCCGCCAGCTCCCGCTCGCCCTCCGGACCCTCGGTGACCTCGAAGGTGGCGTGGCCGAGGCGCTCCTGGAGCAGGGCGCGGTACCGATGGATACGACGGGCTCCCCGGCCTCTCCCGGAGGCGGGGTTGAAGATGACGTAGTGGCGGCGCTCGGACGCCGTCAGAGCGTCTCCAGGGGCTCGAACGTCTGGGTGCCCGCCTGATACCACTGCTCGCGGAACGGATACGTGGCGACGTCCGCGATGGAGAGGGGCTCGGTCATCGGATGCTCGTACAGGGTGATGGAGCCACGCTCCTCCTCGTGCTCGGAGTGGGGCGCCTCCATGTAGATGTTCACCTTGAAGCGGGCGTCCCCGTCGACCATGAACGCGTTGTAGAAGTTACGCGCCGGCTCGTAGTGGTACTCCGTCACCATGACGTCGAGGACGGGTCGGTCCCCCTCCCGCGCCCGCACCTCCATCTGCCCGTCCGATTGATCGAATGCGACGCTGATGTCGTTCATGTAATGCGGAAGGTGCCAGCGCTCCATCGCGTGGCGGCGGGAGACCTCCGTGGACGTTCCGACGATGAAGGGATAGAAGGCGGCCCTGGGAAGCGGCTTGCCGGCCACCACCGCGGGAGGCACGATGACCGAGAGGACGAGCTCCTCGTAGGGACCGACCTCGCTGTCCGTGAAGTCGAACGCCATCACCGCGAGGATGCTCCGCGTATGCTGGAGCTCCATGGGCTGCAGGTGCGACGGGAGAATCCTGCGCGCATCGGCGGTCGGCATCTCGAAGAACGCCCCGATGCAGTTCCGGAACCGGTAGTACGTGTAGTCCATCTCGTTGCGTCATCCTCCAGCGGTCACCCGTCCGGCTTGATGGCCGTCAGCGGGTTTGGTTAGCGTTGGCCCGTTGTGATCGAGGGCCGCCGGCCCACCCGATTCCTTCCGGTTCGAAAGAGCCCTGAGTGAAGCTCCGAGGCTACGTCGCCCTCCTGCTCATCTGCCTTGCTCTGGCGGCTGCCGACCCTGTCCAGCGGATCGTCGTCCACCCGTGGGTACGACTGGCGCCTTCACGGCGCGTCCCCGTTCTCGCCCGATGGCAGCACCTGCTGGCACACGTCGTGCTCGGCCTTCTGAAAACGGCCGGGGGCGCGTCCATCCCGAGCGTGCCCAGGGTCCCCGGAGGCCCTGGGGTCCTGGTGCTCATGAACCACCAATCGCTCATCGACATTCCCCTGGTGTGCGCCTCCGTCGAGCGGTCGTACCCCAGGATCATCACGCGCAAGCGCTATCTTCGATGGATCCCGCTAATCTCGCACATGGTGCGCCTCTATCAATACCCGGTGGTCGACCCGCGGGCAAACCCGAAGGGGACCCGGACTCAGCTCGAGGCGATCTCGGAGGCCGCACGGACATCGGACGTTCCGCTGGTCATCTTCCCCGAGGGGACGCGGACCCGCGACGGGACGATCGGGAGGTTTCGGACAGCCGGCTTGCGCCTCATCCTGGCGTCGCGCCCCTGGAGCGTGTACGTCCTGGTAGCCGACGGGTTCTGGCAGCGGGCCAGGGCGAAGGACTTCATGGCCGGCCTGGGCTCGATCGACGGGCGCATGGAGTTGGCCGCGAAGTTGGAGTGGAGCGATCCCTCCGCGGACCCGACGGCCTTCATCGAGGAGGTACGGCAACGGATGGTGGAATGTCTGGCGCGGATGCGGAACGCAGCCTCCGCGGCGTGACGGTGGAAGACGCGCTCTCCGGCGCGCTCCCCTTGGCCGAGGGCCTCGTCTCGGCCGCGGGGGGGTCGGTGTGCGCCGTGATGCTGTACGGCTCGCATCTGCTCAACACCGCGCCGGGGGTCTTCAGCGCCTACGACTTCGTCGTCGTCGTCGACGACTACGGGGCCTTCTACCGGGCCATGAAGCGATCGCGGGAGCTGCACCGGTCCGCCTGGCTCATGGCTGCGCTGTCCAACGTGTTGCCCCCCAACGTCATCGCGTTCACGCCGGACGACGGGCGCCACGGCGTCGCGAAGTGCCTGCTCGTCCGATGGGACCATTTCGAACGGGCTCTGGGCCCACACCCTCCCGACCACTTCCTGCTGGGCCGGATGGTGCAGAAGGTGGCCCTGATCTGGTTCCGGTCCCCCTCCGACGCCCGGCGTGTGGAGGAGGCGCTGGACGGAGCACGCATGGGGATCCTCGACTGGGTGGCACCCTACCTGGACGGCACGTTCGATGCGGAGACGGTGGGGCGACGGCTCCTCCAGATCTCGTACGGCGGGGAGCTGCGCCCGGAAGCCGTGGATCGGTCGGAGCGGGTCTTCGAGGCGCAGCGGGACTACTTCCGGGAATCCCTCGGACGCGCCCTCGCAGCGGCGGAGCGCGCGGGTCGCATCCGGCCCGCGGGGGACCGCTCGTTCCGGCTCGTGCGCCCGCCGGCGGCGGCCGAGCGGCGCCACTGGCGGTCGTACTTCCGGCGCTCGAAGCGCCGGAGCACTGCGCGCTGGTTCAAGCATGTGATCACCTTCGACAACTGGCTGCCCTACATCGCCCGCAAGGTGGAGCGCCGCACCGGCATACCCGTGGAGCTCACACCCTGGGAACGCCGCGCTCCCCTGATCTTCCTCTGGCCCCGCGTGATGCGGGTCCTGCGCGGCCTGCCCGAACAGGAGCGCTCATGATCCCGGCCAGTCTGGGCGTCTTGCTCGGCCTGCTGGCCCTGGCCCTCGCCTCCATGCCCGTATACGCGTTCGGGGCGGCTCGGCGCCCCGACCCGAACGACGTCGCGGACCGGGGCTCCTTCGTGCTGGGGGGCTTCGTACGGAGCTGGTTCTACTGGTTCCTGCGCCCGCTGGAGCGGGCGTCTCTCGCCGTGGGGGCCGGCCCGCTCTTCTACAACCTCCTGGGTGTGGCCTTCGGAGTGGCCGCAGCCGTCGCGTTCGCGGCCGGATCGGTTGTGCTCGGGGGGTGGGGCGTGCTGCTCGGCGGCGTTGCCGACATCCTCGACGGCCGGATCGCGCGGGCGACGGGGGTCTCCAGCGAGCGGGGTGCATTCCTCGATTCCACCCTGGACCGGTTTGCGGAGGTCGCGGCTTTCATCGGCCTGGCCCTGCTGTTCCGTTCCTCGTGGATCGTCCTCACGCTGGTGGTCACCGCCCTGGGCGGATCCCTCCTGGTGAGCTACACACGCGCGCGGGGTGAGGGCCTGGGCGTGGAGTGCAAGCTCGGGGTCATGCAACGGGCCGAACGACTTCTCCTGATCGGCTTCGGGGCGGTTGTGGATCCGGGCGTCTCGACCCTCTTCGGGCACTCCAGCGGCGTGCTGCTGGTTCCGGTGCTCGCCCTGGTGGCGGCCGGCACGGTGGGGACCGCGATCTACCGCACCGTCTGGATCGCGGCCCGTCTCCCGTAAGCCGATGTCCGACTTTCGTATAGGATAGAGACCCACAGCAGATCCCGGAGCGCTTCGGCGCTCGGCCGACGGGACGCGGGCGGACCCGGCCCGTCGGCCAGTCTCCGGCCCCGCGTCACTCCTTGCGCTCGTTCGTCACGAGCCGCTGCTCGAGCCATGCGGCAGGGTCGCTCTGCGTGGAAGCTTGCCGGATGTCCCGCATGCGAGCCTGCACCAGGTAATGCTCCATCCCCCCGCTCACGAGCGAGGCGGCCGAGCCTACGTCGTAGTAGATGCCCACCCAGTCGCCGTCCTGCAGCCCGGTGAGCGTGGGCCCGTAGGTCGCCAGGACCTCGGCCGTCTCGCGCTTCAGCGTGTCGAGGTGCTGCTGGTACGTCTTGCGGGCGGCGCGTTGCGCCGAGTCGACGGCGGCCTGCTCCGTTCCGTGCCAGAACGAGTACCTCGCGACCGTAAGCGCGGTGTTGAGGCGGGCGTTCTTCCGGAAGATGACGCCGTAGCCCGGCACGTACTCGGGCTCCGCCTCTCCGCCCAGGTACACGGGCTGGTCGTCGGTCATCGAGAACAGACCCGACGACCGGGGCTGCAGTGCCGTGTCGATGATGCGGCTCATGATTTCGAGCTGGGTGCGCAGATGGTCCGACATCCCGCTCTGCCCGTTCGCCACCTGGATCGCGCTCCGGTTGGCTGCGACGCTCGAGCCGTGGAGGGCATCCGCCTTTGCCGTCATGATCACCGACGCGGAGTCCCCGCCGCCGAAGTCGGCGATGAACGTGATCGACTCGCCGGGACCGGCGCGACGTAGCGTGCTGCCGTAGCCGGCGATCGCGTCCCGGAGCGCGTCGGAAAGCCGCTGGCGGTACTCGGCGGTCCACGCGGAGAGGGCCTTGGATCGTGCCCGCTCGCTCTGGAGGCGCTCGGCACGCGTGGGCCGCCCGAGCTCTCGCTGCAGCTCCGCCTGGGCGCGCTGCAGGCTCTCCATTTCGCGCTTGGCGCTATCCTGTCCAGCGCTCGCCTCCTTCTTCGCGAGCTCGCGCATGGTGCTCGCCAGCGCAGCCTGCTGGCCCTCGAGCGCGGCCTTCTCACCCTCGAGCGCGGCCCTCTGGCCCGCCATGCTCGCGGCGAGCGTGGCCAGCCGGGCTCCCAGGAAGGAAATGCCCCTGCCGACCGGCCATCTCACGGTGAAGAGATAGCCGTAGCCCTTCATGTAGAATCCGCTCACGTCCCCGCCGCCGAACAGGGACGGCCCGCGCGGGGGCGCGTACAGGTCCGTGATGTCCGACGTGCTGTCGCCGGCGAGGGCCTTCGGCAACGGGGGCGGCGCGACGGCGGAGAGGGCCGTGCTCACGATCGTCTGCATGACGCGGACGTCCTGGGGGACCTGCTGCGCCCCCGGCGCGTACCATCGCGCGATGGCGTCGGGCGCCACGGCGGCGGCCGCAATGGCCGGGGCGACCGCCTCGACGGCTGGCTCGACCGCCGCGACGATCCGCGCGGCGCGGGGCAGCGCCTCGCGAGCGATCTGCGGAGAATCCTGCGCGCCCGCGCGGCTCGCCACGCCGGACAGGACCACCACTCCCACACCGATGAGCCGCGCAGACCTGCTGAACCGTCTCGACATCGTGGACATCTTCGTCACTCCTGTTCGGCGGTGGGCGTCGCCGACGCCAGCACCGCGCTGATCCGTTGTAGCTCGGTCCCCGTGATCACCTGGAGGTCGTTCATCGAAGAGAGCATCACCTTGAGGTCGGCGCGCCGCCGTTGGTCGATCGCTTCGAACGCGGAATCGACGGCGCTCGTCATGTGCCGTGCCAGCGCGGCGTTCTGATCGCGCAGCGTCTGATCCACGACGGCCAGCAGGGCCTGCCGGTCCTGCTCGCGGGTGGTGCGCATCGTCGCCTGTAGATAGGCGACCGTCTGCGCGAGGTCGCGGTCGAGGTCCCCCTTCGTAACGAGCGCGGAAGGCTCGGCCGCCGATGCGGCGGAGGCGCCGAAGCCGACGCGCAGCCGCCCGTCGGATCCGACTCCGACGCGCAGGAAGGACGCAGCCACGGCGAGCACGAGCACCACGGCAGCGGCTGCCGCAAAGGAGGGCAGGAAGGACTTGACGCCGTCCCAGCCGCGCGAGCGCCCTGCCACGGGCGTGCGTCCTGCGGGCCCCACGGGCTCGTTCACGTAGACCATCCTCGGAGCGTTGACCACGTTCGGCCACGCCGCCAGTAGCTCGCGCGCCGAGGTCAACCGCTCGAACTCGGCCCGGCACTCGGCGCACGTCGCGAGGTGTGCGCGGATACCGGCGAGCTCGTCCACGTCGCCTTCCTCGTAGAGGAGAGAGGCCAGCCGCTCCTCCCGATTTCCACAGTCACGGTTCATGACGCTTCTCCTGATCCATCTTCCGGCGCGCTCTGCTCCCGCTCCAGCAGCTCGCGCATCGCACGCAGGCCCCGGTAGAGCCGCGCCTTCACCGTGCTCTCGGGGATGTTGAGCACCTCGGCGATCTCGACGAACGTGAGCTCCTGGTATTCCTTCAGGAGGATCACCACCCGCTGCTCCTCCGAGACGCCACCGAGGAGCCTCTTCACCAGCTCCTCGCGCTCGGCCGCCTCGGCAGCGGCGTCCGTTCGGGCGCGCTCGTCCGCGACGCGATCCTTCACGAAGACCTTCTCGCCCGAGGCGGTCGTGTAGAAGTCGTGGAGCGAGACGAGCGGGAGCCGCTTCTTCCTCAAGTGGTCCTTGCACAGGTTCACCGCGACCTGATACAGCCAGGTGCTGAAGGCCCCGCGGTGCGAGTATCCGCGGATCGACTTCAGCACGCGGACGAACGTGTCCTGTACGAGGTCCTGGGCGAGCGCCGCATCGCCCACGTACTTGTAGACGAAGTTGAAGAGCGGCTTCTCCCACCTCCAAACCAGGAGATTGAAGGCGGACGCGTCGCCCTCTCGGCACGCCTCGATCAGTCGCGTCTCCTGGGGGCTGCCCCCATGGGTCTCCGTGGCTGCCACTCCCCCCGCCTCTCGTTCGGGTGCTCGGGCAGGTCTCCTTCCACTCTCACTACGATGAAACGTGGCCCCTCGGCAAATAGTTGCGCCGTGGGGAGCGTCGATCGGTAGTGGCGTCCCCTGCGCATCCCGAGCCTCATCGTCTCCCTTGCCACATTCGTGCGGGCACACCACGGTGCTCGGGAGTGTCTCGGGGTCTTCGGAGGTCCACCCCTGGCGAAAGCGGCCGACGGCCGGTGATCGTCGGGTCCGCCGGGGCACCAACCCGGAACAGGGCGGGTGAGGCCGCGCTTCGCGGAGCGGCGCCACCCGCCGGACGAAGCCATGGCCGACGAAGAACGGACGACAGGGACGGCAGGGCACCTCGGGGTCGTCACCCTGACCCTGATGACCACCGCGCTGTTCCTCACGCTGCGCAACATGCCGATGATGGCCGAGACCGGGCTGCAGATGGTGTTCTTCAACCTGATCACCGTCTTCGCGTTCCTGGTGCCCATCGCGCTGGTCTCGGCGGAGCTGGCCACCGCCTGGCCGAAGAACGGGGTCTTCCACTGGGTGGAGGAGGCGTTCGGGACGCGCTGGGGTCTGGTCGCCGTCTGGCTGCAATGGGTGCAGAGCCTGTTCGGGATCACCTCCATCCTCTCCTACGTCGCAGCCAGCCTGGCGTACGCCGTCGATCCGCACCTGGCGGGCTCGCGCGACTTCATCGTCATCGTGGTCCTCGCCGTCTACTGGACGGCGACCGCTGCGAACCTGCGCGGCACCCGCGCCTCCGGCCTGATCTCCAGCGTGTGCCTGGGCGCCGGCGTGCTGCTGCCGAGCGCGGTACTGATCGGACTGGCCGGGCTGTACCTGGGACAGGGCCGTCCATTGCGTCTCGACGTCGCGGCCACGGCGACGAACTGGCTGCCCCTGGTGCATCCCGGGAACAGCCTCGTGCTGTTCCTGAGCTTCATCTTCGGTGTCGTGGGCATCGAGGTCTCCGCCAGTCATGCCCGCGAGGTGCGCGACGTGCGGCGCAACTATCCGATCGCGGTGTTCAGCGCGGCCGTGCTCGGCTTCCTGATCACCTTGCTGGGGGGGCTGGCGGTGGCGGTGGTGGTGCCGAAATCGAAGCTCGACCTGGTCTCCGGTAGCGTGCAGGCGCTCCAGATCCTGTTGGACACCTGGCATCTGGCGTGGCTGGTCCCGATCGCGGCCCTGCTGGTGGCGCTCGGCGCGGCCGGTCAGGTGAGCACCTGGGTGATCGGCCCGGTCAAGGGCCTGTGGGCGGCCGGGTGCGCCGGCAACCTGCCGCCCGTCCTGCAGGAGGTGAACCCGAGCGGCGTGCCGCGCAATCTGCTGGTCGTGCAGGCGCTCGCGATGAGCGCGGTGGCCCTGGTCTTCCTGCTCGCTCCGGCCGTCGATACCGCCTTCCTGCTGCTCACCTCGGCTGCGGTGATCCTCTACTGCGCGATGTACCTGATGCTCTTCGCCGCCGCCATCCGCCTGCGCTACAGCGAACCCGACGCCCCCCGTCCCTATCGAATACCTGGTGGCCGGTCGTGGGGACTGTGGCTGGTCGCGGGCATGGGCTTCACGACTACGTTGATCTGCCTCGCCATCGGCCTGCTGCCGCCGGGCGAGGGCATCGCCGAGACCGTGTACGCCCCGGCCATGCTCGCCGTCCTCGTCCTCATGATCGTTCTTCCCCTGCTGCTCTTCCGCTGGCGCCGGCCCGCGTGGGGCGGTGCCCCCGCTGAACAGGAGTAACCCCGACATGGTCAAGAAGCTGCTGCCCGACGCAGACCTCGCGCCCACCTTCGGATCCCGCGCCATGTCGGACCCGGTGCCCAGGTACGCGCTTCCGGACGACGAGATGCCGCCGCGCACGGCCTATCAGCTCATCCACGACGAGTTGATGCTCGACGGGAACGCCCGGCTCAACCTGGCCACCTTCGTGACCACCTGGATGGAGCCCGAGGCCGAGCGGCTCATGGCCGAGACGTTCGACAAGAACATGATCGACAAGGACGAGTATCCGCAGACCGCCGAGATCGAGACGCGCTGCGTGAACATGATCGCGCGGCTTTTCAACGCGCCCGAGGACGGCGGAGCCGTGGGCGTCTCGGCGATCGGGTCGAGCGAGGCGGTGATGCTCGCGGGCATGGCGCTGAAGTGGCGCTGGCGGGCGCGGCGCGAGGCCGCCGGGCTGCCGGCGGCCAGGCCGAACCTGATCCTGGGTGCCAACGTCCAGGTCGTCTGGGAGAAGTTCTGCCGCTACTGGGACGTCGAGCCGCGCTACGTCCCGATGCAGGAAGGGCGCTACGTCATCACCCCGGAGGAGGTCGTCCGCCGCATCGACGAGAACACGATCGGCGTCGTCGCGATCCTGGGCACCACGTACACCGGTGACTTCGAGCCGATCGAGGCGGTCCACGACGCCGTGGTCCGCCACAACGAGAAGCACGGCCTGCAGGTCCCGCTGCATGTCGATGCCGCCAGTGGCGGATTCGTCGCCCCCTTCATCCACCCCGATCTTCGCTGGGACTTTCGCCTGCCCAACGTCGTGTCCATCAACGCCTCAGGGCACAAGTACGGGCTGGTCTACCCGGGTGTGGGATGGGCCGTGTGGCGCAGCAAGGAGCACCTGCCCGAGGACCTGATCTTCCACGTCAACTACCTGGGCGGCGACATGCCCACGTTCACGCTCAACTTCTCCCGTCCAGGCAACCAGATCGTGGGCCAGTACTACAACTTCCTGAGGCTGGGGCGGGCGGGCTACACGCGCATCATGCACAGCCTCCGTGACATCGCCACCGAGCTGTCAGGCCAGATCGCGCGGCTGGGCCCCTTCGAGCTTCTGAGCGACGGCAGCGCCATCCCCGTGTTCGCCTTCCGCCTCAAGGACTCCTCCCGCTACTCCGTCTACGACGTCTCCGCGCGCCTGCGCATGGGCGGGTGGCAGGTGCCGGCCTACACCATGCCTCCGGATGCCGAAGACATCGCGGTGCTACGGGTGGTCGTGCGGGAGGGCTTCTCGCGCGACATGGCCGACATGATGCTGTCAGATCTGACCCACGCCGTCGAGGAACTGGAGAGCTCGCCGCCCAGCGCACCGGCGAAAGCCGACGGGGGCTTTCATCACTAGCAGGGCGCCGAGGGAGCGGGCTGCGCCTGGACAGCGCCGCGTCGCCGCGGAGCACGGATCACGCGTGACATCTCGGGAGCGGGCCTCGACGACTCGCAACGCAACGCAACAAGCCCCCGGGACCTCTTGTCTCACAAGGGATCCCGAGGGCGGTTGGACTCCGGCGACAGGACTCGAACCTGTGACCCGCTGGTTAACAGCCAGCTGCTCTACCAACTGAGCTACGCCGGATCGGCGACGCGGACAGAAAATAGAGATCCCCGGCGAAGGGGTGTCAACCGGTCGCGGCTGAAGCGGCGAGCGCACGCGACCGGGCCCTCGCCAGAATGCTCCAGACCGCCGGCCCGATGTCGTGCGCTGCATCCCATAGCTCCCTGTGCCGCACGGCCGCCAGGCGCGCGGCGTCGCCCATGTGCAGGCTCCCCAGGGCCGGCCCCCGGTGGGGATAGGGGCGCTCGAACCAGTGGTAGCCTGCCAGAACGGCCAACGGGCCGGAGCCGTCTGCGAAGACCGTGAAGTCGGGGGACCAGCCCGCCAGCGGGGCCGACCGCAGGTGAAGCCGACCGTCACGGAGCAGCTCCGTGAGGAAGAGCAGGTGCTCGGCCTTGGCCGGCTGGACCTGAAGGGCACGTGCCTCCGCGTCCAGGCTCAGGGCGTTGACCTCCGCCACCAGCACCCGCAAGGAGCGCACCCCGCCCAGCTCGGCCCGCGTCAGGTCCAGGGTGCTCAGGCGCACGCGCGTCACCGCCGTGGCGATCTCGGTCGATCGGCGTGCGAGGGCGCCGAACACGTCCCGGAAGTCGGGGCGGTTGCGCTCGTCCAACAACGACGACTCCGACGGCACCAGCCCTGCGATGAGAGAGTGCATGGGTCCACGCCCGCGAAGGAAAGGCGAGCCTGCCCCTGAAGGCTGGGCGGCCGCAGTGGGCGCCGGGATGGCCGAATGGGCCTCTGTCAGTGGTGCGCGACCAGGTAGCTGAGGGCGAAGATGGACGTGAGGAACGACAGGATACTGCCCCAGAACTGGACGTCGTCGCGCACACGGGACGTGCCGCGCACCGGCACGTCGATCCAGTCACCGGACTTCACGCGCATGTTCAGGACCGAGTCGGCCACCTGCTGCGGACGGAGGTCCAGGATGATGGTCTTGCCCTGG
The DNA here is from genome assembly GCA_046704285.1 of Longimicrobiales bacterium. Classification (GTDB taxonomy): domain Bacteria; phylum Gemmatimonadota; class Gemmatimonadetes; order Longimicrobiales; family Gaopeijiaceae; genus SZUA-318. Next base: position 46,655 of record JBJKSF010000019.1, read on the forward strand.
CGGACCAGGCGGACCGCGCCCGGGTTCGAGGCGAGCTGGTTGCTGGCCACCGCGTATTGAGACGCCATGCCGCCCGCGTTGGCCAGGGCATCGATGATGGTCGCGGTCGGGTCCAGGAAGTACTCCCCGGGCCTACCCACCGCGCCCGTTACGGTGACGTGCAACGCGACTTCGACGTCCACCACGGGATCGGAATAGAACGTGCTGTAGCGCCGCACGAGCAACTCGCGTAGACCGGTCTCGTCCAGCCCGGCGACATGCAGGCTCCCCACGTAGGGAAGGAAGATGTTGCCCTCCCGATCGACGATGTGCTGGCCGCTGACCACGTCCACCTTCGCTCCGGCGGCCGTGTAGATGTGGATGGTGACCCGGTCGCCCGACGAGAGCGCGTAGGACTCTACGCGCTGCGCCGCCGCGGAGCCGCTGCCGAGAAGGACCAGTGCGGCCAGCGCGAGCGCTCTGTATCGCATCTGCAAGTATGGGTCGTCGGGAGAGATCAGGCCTGGGAAGCCGTGCCGGACGGGCTAGTTTACTCCTCTTGCTTCGCGGTTGTCCAGTGCGTCGGGGGCGCGGCCGCATGTCCCCATGGGCCTTTTTCGCAAATTGCCGCTATCCAATCGATAGGGTCGTGGCTGGTTCTCCTCGGCGAGAGAGCCTGGGATTCCTAGCATCTTGACAGACGGGCATCTCCGGGCCCATATGTAGCGCGTCTCTGCTAAACATTTGTAGTGTGTTGATCCTCCCACTCGTGAGCTACGGGGGCTTCCTGTAGGGCCCCGTCCGGTGCTCACACGCAGGTGAGGGACGACGCGCAGGCGCGGCTTCGCGCGTCCGCAGCAACGCGGATGCTGGACTTCGGTGAGCGACGGCGTGCCCGAGCCCTCCCTCTGCACGAACGTCGGGCGACACGGGAGACTTGCGTCTCTGCCCATGTTCCCGGAATCAGGGGAGTGATGACTGCGCCGAGCGAAGAAAGAGCCGGGTGGACGATACAGGAGGCCGAGCGACTTCTCCTTGCCCTGAAAGGGGTCGTGTCGGCCAGGGTGGTCGCGCGGCCCGGCGGCGAGGTGGAGGAGATCCATCTTCTCACGACCGACGAGGTGACACCGAAGCAGACGGTACGGAATGTCGAATCGGCGCTGCTGGCTCATCTCGATCTCCCGGTGGACCACCGGAAGATCTCGGTGGCCCAGACGAAGGAGATACCCGAGGCCGAGGCCGCACCCCCCGTGATGCTGCACCCGAGCCCGCCGATCAGCGGGACCCGGATCGTCTTTCGCACGCACAGGGTCGAAAGCGAGCAGGCGCTTCGGGTTCGTCATCGCGTGGAAGTCGAGTGGAAGGGTCGGCGCTTCCTGGGCGAGGCGAGCGCCGCGGAGTTGCCGAGGGTCCGCCTCGAAGCGGTGGCCACGGCCACGTTGAACGCGGTGACCGCCGCTCTCGACAGCGAGATGGATAAGGAGTCGGGAGATGGGGTCACGCTGGCGCTGGACGGTGTGAAGGTGGTCGACGCATTCGACCAGAAGTTCGTGTTGGTGGCGGTGCACGCGCTGGAGGCGCGAGACGTCACGGCCCTGGCGGGCGCGACGGTCGTGGAGCAGTCTCCGGATCGGGCCGCCATTCTAGCGGCGTTGCAGGCCACGGACCGCTGGGTCCGCGGACGCGTCTAGCGGTTTGGGATGGGGGCCCGAGGGCCCGGAGCGAAGACCTCAGGAGGAGAAAGGAGAACCCCTCGATCTACCGGCCATAAGCGAAGCTGAGCGGAGAGCGGAGCGCAGGCGGCTTTCACAGCGACACCCCGAAAGTCGACTCTCCTGAAAGGAGGTGAGCGCATGTTCAGCTCTCTGCTGAATTTCTTCGGGGCCGTGCTGGCAGTAATCG